>NZ_BAGH01000309.1 GCF_000308715.1 Nocardia tenerifensis NBRC 101015 | reverse complement strand
GTCGGCGTCGTCGACGAGCACCGAGACGACGTCGTAGTTCCGCGCGGCGTGCAGCGCCAACTCGGTGGCGCGGCGGGCGCCCAGGGAGTCGGCGGCGATCGAGTCGATGTCCACGTCGACCAGCCGGCCCGCCTCGATCGACGCGTTGAGCGCCCGGCAGCGCGCGGGCTCGACCGCGACCGTCCGAACGCCGTAATGGTCCGCGGCGGTGGCGACTCCGGCGAACAGCCCGCCGCCGCCGACGGCGACCACCACGGTGTCGAGGTCGGGGATGCGCTGGTGGATCTCCGCCATCAGCGTGCCCGCGCCCGCGGCGATCAGCGGGTTGTCGTAGGCGTGCGAGAGCAGAGCGCCTGTCGCGGCGGCGAATTCGCGGCTGGCCGCGAGCGCGTCGGCGTATTGGGCGCCGACCAGGGTCACCTGGGCGCCGTAGGAGTGCAGCCGGTCCACCTTCACCTTCGGCGCGGTGGTCGGCAGGAACACCGTCGCGCGCACGCCCTCGCTGCGCGCGGCCCACGCGCAGGCCAGGCCGGCGTTGCCGCCGGAGGCGATGGTCACGCCCGCGTCCGGCAGTGTGCCGTTCTCGCGATGCGTGAGCAGGAAGTTCAGCGCGCCCCTGGCCTTGAAACTGCCGGTGTGCTGGAGGAACTCCAAGGCGAACCAGGTCTGTCCGTCGTCGGCGGGGGCGACGGTGACCGGGCGGATCCGGCCCGCCACCCGCTCGACGGCGGCCTTGACATCGCTGTGGGTCAGTTCCATCGGCTTCCTCAGTGTTCGCGGCGGTGCGGTGCGAACTCCAGGGTAAGCAGGGCGGCCGCCGCGATGACGACCTCACGCCAGCGGATCAGCACATAGCGCTGGTCCGACAGCGCGTGGAACTTGCGCAGGAACCGATACAGCGACTCCAGGCGGATCAGCGGATCACCCAGGTGCACAAGCGCGTACATCAGCTTCGCCGTGCGCGACTTCTGCTTGTCGGCGAAGAGTTCGGGAAAAGGCGCGAACGCCAACGAGATCCGGTGGATGTCGTGCTCGCGGGCGTAGTCGACCAGGTCGATGATCATCCGCTCGTCCAGTCCGTTCGGCGCGTCCTTGCGCCGCCAGGGCACGTCGAGGCTGAGCTCCCGGCCGCGGTTGGAGACGCCGTAGCGCTGGAAGCCGGCCAGGACGCCGTTCTCGTCCTTGGCCATGACCACCAGCATGTTCGGGTTCCGCCCGTCGAGCAGGTGGTCGAGGATCATCGAGAAGCCCCTGGTCTGCCTGCCGTGACCCCAGGAGTCGACGATGGCGAGCAGTTCGTCGCGCTGAGCGTCGGTGAGCGCGGACTCGTCCACGATCTCGGTGGTGACGCCGAAATTGCGGGTGCGGCTCACGGCCTGGCGCAGATTGCGGAAGTGCCTGCCTACCATGGCGAAATCATCCACCTCGATCACCACGTCGCGGCCGATCGGCACGGCGTGCAGCCCGCGGTGGTCCAGCGCGCGCCGCCGCCACAGCTCGGCCAGCTCCGGGCTCGCGCCGAGCACCGCGACGCGCCAGCCCTGGTTGATCGCGAATTCGGAGAATTCCGTGAGCAATTCGGCGAAGGCGGCGCGGTCGCCGATCGGGTCGCCCGCGACCACGGCGATGCCGAAGCGGGTGCGGTAGCCGATCGCGGCGGTCGAATTCGCGTTGAAGAAGTACGTTTTCGAGGAGTGCAGGGCGAACGGCGCGAGCGGGTCGCGCTCGGTGCGGCCGACCAGTTCGGCGACGCGGTACAGCTGTTCGGGCTGCGGCCTGCTCGACTGTGGAAGCACCAGGATGAGGCCGCTGGAGGCGAGCAGCGCGAAACCGTAGCCCGGGTGTTCGGCGCGGTAGGCCAGGTGGGCGATCGCGAGCACCAGGACGGCGACCGCGAAGTGCGCCAGGGTGATCGGCCGCCGCAGGTGCAGCCCGCGGGCCACGAACACCCCCGCCACCGCGATGCCGAGGAACCACGCGTGGTCGGCGCCGTCCTGCGCGGCCGGGTGGGCCGCGTACACCAGCAGCACGCTGACGACCAGTGCGACGCCGATGAAGACCGGGCGGGTCGAGGAGGTGGTCGTGAGAGCCGCCTGCCCGTACCCGGCGCGGACCGAGTAGCGCTGCGCCGCCGCCGCGGTCGCCCGTTCGTCACTCACGCTGATACTCCGCCCCGTTGTCGCGTTCCTCCAGCCACACCAGCTTCGCCATGTGGTCCTCCCGTGATCGCCTACCCTGCTCACAACACTAAGCGGAACCGGCGGTTCCAGCGGCAACCGGCCCTAGGAAACCGGCCGGTTGGTCGAGCGACGACGCGGGCCTGCCCGGCTAGGGAGTCGAGGTCGACCTCAGCCGAAACATCGGATGATATGGCCTTTATTCCGAAGGGAACGTCCGGCGCAGCAGTTCCAGGAGATCGCGCAGGTGACGCTCGTACGCCTCCGGGCGGTAAGCCGGGATGTCCCGCATGGTGAAACCGTGCGGAGCGTCAGGGTAGACGACCGACGTATAGCGCACGCCTGCGGTGTCGAAGGCCTGCTCCAGCCGGGCGATCTCCTCCGGCGGCATGGACGCGTCGTGATCGGCGTGCGCGACGAACAGTTCCGCGGTGATGTCGCCGGCGTTGTGGTGCGGGCTGTCCGGGCGGTCGTCGGCCGCCAGGTGGCCCGCGTGGAAGCTCGCCGCCGCGGCCACCTGATCGCCGAACGTCGCCGCGGTGCGCAGCGCGAGCCGGCCGCCCATGCAGTAGCCCGTCGTCGCCAGCGCGCCGGGAGCGACCCGATCGTCGGCGGACAACCACGCGAGGTAGCCGTGCGCGTCCTGCATGGCCTTGTCGGGGGTGATCGCGTCACGGATCGGGGCGAAGGTGACGAAGAACTTCTCGAGCGCGTCCGGCTCGCCGAAGTCCGGCATGGGCAGCACCGGGGCGGGGCCGGACCGGTAGAAGATATTGGGCGCGAGCACGGCGAACCCTTGTGCGGCAATCGTTTCCGCGAGCTCGCGCAGCCACGGTCGCAGGCCGAACGCGTCCGGGAAGAGCAGCACGCCCGGATGGCTCGCGCCGTCGTCCGGATGGAGGAAGTAGGCGTCGGCGGTGCCGTCGGGCAGGGAAATCTCGACCGCGTCGAACGCGACAGGTGAAGTCATCAGATAGGTCTCCGTGGAGTAATGGTGACAACGACCGAATCAACATTACCCCGGCGAATTACCGAATAAATCCCCGATTACGGCGCGTGGAGGCCGCTTTCGGCGCCGGAGTTGGCATGCTCTCCTCTATCGGCGGAGCGCACGCGCGCACCCCGCGGTTCCATCGCTGATCCGTACCAATCGCCTGGTGTGTGGGCGCGACGAGAGGGTTTGAGCTGTGAAACTGATATGGCTGGTCGGTCCGGCGCTGGTCGCGGTCGTGGTTTCGGGATGCTCCGACGACAAGTCGACGAGCAAGGAATCGTCCTCGTCGAGTAATCCGGGAACCTCGAGTTCGCGAGAGACGACGCCCGCCGCGGCCGACGACGAAACCGGCGTGCGAATCCCGCTCGGCGAGACCAAGAAAGTCGCGATACCCGCCGACGCCGTGATGGATATCCGGGTGCCCGCGGAGTGGGGCCAGGCCGCGAACGACTTGCGCTGCACGGTGGTCGACAGTTCCGGGCGGAACGAAGATCTGCGATCCTCCGACGTGAAAAAGACCGAATCGCTGAATGGCAAGGACTGGATGACGGTGTGGACGTTCTCCGCCGCGCCGGCGGGCGACGTCACGGTCGGCTGCAAAGACCCCGACTCGAAAATCGCCGCCGCCCACCCCGACGCCTTCGTCCGCGTCGTCCCACGCGGAGTGCTCCCGGTTCCGACGCCTCGCTGAGGCACGCCTCATCGCCGTTGCGAGGCGGGAGCCCAGTTCGGGTCGTTGGCGCGGGAGGATTCGCGCTCCGGGTCGACGGTGTAGACGATCTCGACGGAGCCGCCGGGCAGTGCGCGGGAGCTCTCGAAGGTGAGGCCGATCCGCGGGTCGAGCGAGTCGGTCAGCCGCATGCCGCCGCCGAGCAGGAACGGCAGGACAACCAGTTCGAGCTTGTCCAGCGCGCCGATCGCGCGGAAGGTCTCGACGGTGCTCGGGCCGCCGATGAGATGGACGTCGCCGCCGCGATTGGCCGCGCGCATGCGCTGCAGCAGGCGCACCGGATCACTCTCGACGGTGACGTGGTCGGGCGTGCCCGCCGGCCGATGCGAACCCAGCACGAACACCTGCAGATCCGGCCACGGCCAGCGATCGTTGGTGAGCGCGGGCTCAAAGGTGGTGCGTCCCATCAGCGCGGCCTCGCAGCCGTCGAGGAACTCGGCGATCCCGTGACTGCCGGGTGCGTGGACGGGGTCGACGACCTGCGGCGGCCATCCGTTCGGGGTGGTGACGTATCCGTCGGCACTCGTGCACAGGCGAGCCAGGATTTTCATGATCTTCCCTCTCTTCGGTCTCACGTAAGACGGTGGCGCGCGCCCGAACTCATCGCAGGAGTTCGCGGAGGCCTGCCGACCAGGTTTCGCTGCTAATGGTCGAGTGAGTGTGTCGGAGGGCGCGGGTAGCGTCGGGCGCGTGCAGTCCGTCGTAGCGAGTGAGGCACCGCCAGGGTATCGGGAGCGGCCGTCCAGGTTCGGGCGGGCCGTGGTGTGGACGCGGACGGTGACGGAGCACGACGCCCCGACGCCGGTGCTGCCGGACGGGTGCATGGATCTGCTGTGGGTCGGCGGGCGGTTGGTTGTCGCCGGGCCTGATACACGGGCTTTCCGGCCGGTGGCGGTGCCTGGCACCCGGTATGCCGGGATTCGATTCTTTCCGGGGACGGCTCCCGCGCTGTTGGGCGTGCCCGCGGACGAACTGCGGGATCAGCGCATCGATCTGGCCGACGTGTGGTCGGCGGGGACGGTGCGTCGGCTGAACGAGAGGCTCGCGGCGACCGATGATCCGGTGGCCGAGCTCGAGCGCGTCGCGTTGCGGCGGGCGGCGGAGGTCGCGCCGCCCGATCCGGTGCTGCGACGGGTGGTCGCGGCCCTGAACGCGGGCTGGTCGGTGGGTGCGACCGCCGAGGCGGCCGGACTGAACGCCCGGCTGCTGCATCGGCGGTCGCTCGCGGCGTTCGGTTACGGGCCCAAGACCCTGGCCCGTGTGCTGCGGCTGCAACGGGCGCTGGCGCTGGCGCGCGCCGGCGTGTCGTTCGCCGACACCGCGGCGGCCACCGGGTTCGCGGATCAGGCACACCTGGCGCGGGAGGTGCGCGATCTAGCCGGAATGCCCCTGGGACAGTTGATAACTGGACGCGGCCTCGGCTCGCCGGCGGAAGCTCCCGGTGAGACGACTCGATACCGGACCGGCTGATCAGTCCGCGGTCGGCAGCGCCGCGTACAGATCGATGCCGTTGCCGTCCGGGTCCTGGATGCTGGCGTAGCGCTGGCCCCAGAAGGCGTCCCACGGCTTCAACTCGCCGTGGTAGCCGGCGTCGACCAGCGCGTTGTAGACGGAGTCGACCTCGGCGGGGTCGGCGCAGCGGAACGCGAGCCCGATGCGCCCCGCGCCGGTCGGCGCCGCCCAGGTGGGGTGGAAGGACTTGATCGTGGCCTCGGTGTCGAGGGCCAGCCGAAAGCCGTTGGGCAGCGCGGCCTCGGCGTGCGGCTCCGCCTCCGAGCCCGCGGGAAAGTCGAGGCCGAGACGCCGGTAGAAGGCGACCGAGGCGCTCATGTCGGTGACAACGATGCCGATGACGTCGAATTGTGGAGTCATACCCGCACGGTAACCAGCCCGCGCGCCGCCGGTCTTGAACAAATCGGACCGGCGCGGTCAGCGGGCCAGGGCCGGAACGAGTTCGGCGATGAGGTTCTCGACGAGAATCCGGATGCGGTCGC
Source organism: Nocardia tenerifensis NBRC 101015 (assembly GCF_000308715.1). GTDB lineage: Bacteria > Actinomycetota > Actinomycetes > Mycobacteriales > Mycobacteriaceae > Nocardia > Nocardia tenerifensis. Next base: position 61,460 of record NZ_BAGH01000309.1, on the reverse strand, counting down.
GGGTGGCGCGGACCACGTCGAGGGGTTGGGCGGACGGGTCGGGCAGGGGCCAGTCGCGGTAGCTGATGCCGGGGAAGAAGGGACAGGCGTCGCCGCAGCCCATGGTGATCACCACGTCGGAGATGCCGACCGCGTCCATGGTCAGCGGCTTGGGAGTACGGCCCGAGATGTCGATGCCGACCTCGGCCATGGCGGCGACGGCGACCGGGTTGAGCGCGGCGGCCGGGGCGCTGCCCGCCGTCCTGACCTCGATCCGATCACCGGCGAGCGCGCTGAGAAACCCGGCGGCCATCTGCGATCTGCCCGCGTTGTGCACGCAGATGAACAGCACGGCGGGCTTGTGCGGCATGGAAGCGCCTTTCGGTGAGCGGAGAGGATCTGTGCTGCCAGATAAGGGTTATCCGGCGTGTTGGGGCCGAAACGCTGTCGAAGCGTACGGGATACGTATACCAGCGTGGGGAAGATCGTTACCGCGGACAGGGTTCGTTCGCGCCGACGCGCGGCGAGAACCATTGCCACACAACGGATTGCCCGACCAACATTCAAACTGGACGGTTTTATCCGGAGGGTTCGAGGGCCTTCATTCATTTGAGTCGAAAAGCGCTGGCGCACAACAAATACGGCGCTGTAGCCGAAAGCCACAGCGCCGCAGGCGACCACACTCAGATCGGGCGGAAGTCGATCATCTTGCGCAACCGTGCCCGATCCCGCGCCAGCCGCCGCGCCTCGTAAGCGATCGGGAAGTACCGCACGCGTTCCGGCAGCAGCGGCACGGCGCGCGCGAGCATCCAGCCGAGCGCCCGCAGCTTGCGCTCGTCGGACGCGCTCCAGGTGAGGCCGAGCTTCTCCCGCGCGACCTCGGGTGTCGTGCCGACCGTCACGAAGTACTGCATCCGCCCGATCGGCGCGACGGCCCGCCGCCAGACCGGCGCGAACACGCGCGGCAACTGCTTCGGCGGCGCGACGGATCGGATCACCCGCAGATAGTCGCGCGCGGTGTCGGTCGCCTCCAGATGGTTCGCCACCGTGTCGGTGAAGAAGGCCTCGAACTCGGCGTAGCTCGCCGGAATCTCCTTGGGCGGCACCGCGAAATTGCGCATCAGCTGCACCATCTCCTGGTAGACCGCCTCCTTCTCCGCCGGGGTGAGCGGGTTGCGGGCGAAGTACTTCGCGTTCTCGGCGAACGCGAACGTTCCGGTGTGCAGCACCCACGCCCACGGCCCCGACGCCAGCGCCTTGTGCCGGACGCCGCGCGCGTCGGTGGTGTTGAGCGTCGCGTGCATGGTGCGCAGCCGGTCGGCCTCGGCGATGGCCTCCTCGCCGCCGTAGATCCACATCATCACCGACGCGATGCTGCGCACGGCGCGGCCCATCGGATCGGTGCGAAAGGTCGAGTGCTCGTCGACGACCGCGGAGATGGTCGGCTCCATGGTCTGCAAGAGGAAGGCCGATCCCGCGGTGAGCGAGAAGGTGATCAGGCCGGTCTCGTCCCAGAGCCTGCTGCCCGGCTCGAATGGGCGACGCGGCGCGGGGGTGTGCGCGCTGGTGGATTCGAGGGCGGCGGACGTCATCGTGATCTCCTTTGATCAGCGCCTCTAAAGCGATGAGAGGATTAGCGTAACATTCTCTCACTCTCTTTCGTAAGCCTTGCGATGCACGCTCTAGGCTTGGTGCCATGACGAGCGAGTGGCGCACCCGTGACGGCCGCATCGGGGTGCTCACCGGGGCGGGCATCTCCACCGACTCCGGCATCCCCGACTTCCGCGGGCCGCGCGGCGTGTGGACGAAAGACCCGATCGCCGAACTGCTTTCGACCTACGACAACTATCTGGCCGACCCGGAGCTGCGCAGGCGCGCGTGGCTGGCTCGCCGGGACAACCCGGCCTGGCAGGCGCGGCCCAACGCCGCGCACATCGCCCTGGCGGAGCTGGCGCAGGCCGGGCGCGCGGTCACGATCATCACCCAGAACATCGACCGCCTGCACCAACGCGCCGGGTTCCCGGAGGATCGCGTGATCGAGATCCACGGCAATATGTTCGAGGTCGTCTGCGTCGAATGTGCTTACCGCACAACCATGTCCGCGACCCTCGAGCGCGTGGCGGCCGGCGAGGCCGACCCGCCGTGCCCCGACTGCGGCGGCGTGCTGAAATCGGCGACCGTCATGTTCGGTCAGCAGATGGACCGGCGCACCATGATGAAGGCCGCGCTCACCGCGCAGACCAGCGACATCTTCCTGGCCATCGGCAGCTCGCTACAGGTGGAGCCCGCGGCCTCGATGTGCGCCGTCGCGGTCGAGAACGGCGCGGACCTGGTCATCGTGAACAACGAAGCGACGCCGTACGACTCGATGGCCACCGAGATCGTGCGCGAACCCATCGGCACCGCCGTGCCCCGCCTGGTCGGCGAGATACTCGGCGACTAGCGGTCAGTCGACGGACCCGAGCACGCGATTCAGGTAGGCGTTGCTGAACCGGCCCTTGGGATCGAGCCGACGCCGCACCTCGGCGAAGCGGTCCCAGTCGGGGTAGCGCTCGCGCAAGGTGTCCGCGGTCTGGAAGTGCCGCTTACCCCAGTGCGGCCTGCCGTGGTATTTGTCGAACACGGACTCGCAGGCCCGGAAGTACGGCTCATAGGCCATGCCCCGGTACTGGTGCACGGCGATATAGCAGGTCTCGCGGCCGGAGGCGGGCGAGAGGAACGCGTCGTCGGGCGCGACCCAGCGGACCTCGATCGGCATCGTCGTGTCGAATCTCGCGGAAAGTTCCTTGATTTCGCGGATCGTGGCCACCGAGTGCTCGCGCGGGATCGCGTACTCCATCTCGGTGAAGCGCAGCAGGCGCGGGGACGCGAACACGCGGTAGGAGCGATCGACCTGGCGGCGGTAGCTGCCCGCGTAGGCCGCGCCGCGCTGGATCAACGGCACCAGCCGCGGCTGCCGGCGGCCGAGCCTGCACAGCGCGTCGAAGGTGTAGTTGGACATGAGGATGTCGGTGAACCAGTCCACGGCCTTGCCGCGCGGCTGTTCGGGCAGCTCGACGCGGTTGTTGCGCTTGGTCATCGCCAGCGGGCTGTGCCCGAACATGTAGAACTCGAAGTGCTGATTGCCGTCGATGTAGGTGTCCAGGTCGGCGAGGATGTCGTCCACGGCGACCGGCCGCTCGACGCCCTCGAGCACGAACGACGGCACCAGCTGCAAGGTCACGGCGGTGACCACGCCCAGCGCGCCGACGCTGACCCGCGCCGCGCGCCAGCCCTCGGGGTCGGTCTCCTCGTTCAGCTCCACGCGGCTGCCGTCGGCGAGCATCAACTCGATGGAATGCAGTGCGGCCGAGAGGTTTTGCAGGGTGGCGCCGGTGCCGTGGGTGCCGGTCGCGGTGGCGCCCGCCACGGTCTGCACGTCGATGTCGCCCAGGTTGGGGAAGGCGAGGCCGTGCTCGTGCAGGGCGTTGCTCACGGCGTTGAGGGTCATGCCCGCCTCGACCCGGACCCGTCCGGTGGCGGTGTCGACGTCGAGCACACGGTCGAGGTTCGCGAGGTTCAGCAGGACGCCGTCGGTGAGGACGGTGTCGGTGAACGAGTGGCCCGCGCCCGCGACCCGGACGATCTGTCCCGCGTCGCCGGCCCGGCCGAGGATCTCGGCCAGCTCATCGGCGGAGCGCGGCGAGGCGATGGTCGCCGGCGCACATCGTTGATCGCCGGCCCAGTTCACCCACGAGTTGGTCATGTGTCCAACTGTAGGGGATCAGAATGTGATCTGGCCTACCTATAACGCAGTTGTTACCTTTTGCGGCCCGCGCACGCGCCCTTCGCCTGCTCCACCTCGGTGTCGTTCAGCGGCGGCACCAGCAGTTGCTGCGGCGGCGTGCCCTCGGCCCGCACGCCGTTGAGGACGATCGCCATATACCGCTGCCACACATCGGGATTGACCGGCCGGGCGAACTCGGCGATGCCGTCGACCATATGAATCAGCGCGAAGAAGTCGGAGGGTTCGATGCCGGGCGCGAGCACCCCGGCCTGCCTGGCCCGCTCCACGATCGCCATGACGGTCGGCTTGATCCGGTCGCGCACCACCACGAACCGCTCCATGTCGTCCTCCAGCTCGAGCATCACCTCGCTGAAGCCGCGATTCATCGCCATGTGCCGGCAGGCGTACTCGAAGAACTCGACGAGCCCGAACCACGGATCGGCGTGCGAGTAGGCCGCGTCGGCCGCCTCGGCGAACTCGCTGATGCTCTGCTCGAAGACCTCGGTGATCAGTTCCTTTTTGTTGGCGAACCGGCGGTAGACCGTGCCGACGCCGACGCCCGCGCGTTCGGCGACGTCGTCGAGGGTGATCTCGAGTCCGTGGTCGGCGAAGAGTTCGCGCGCCGCGGCAATGATGCGCTGCTGATTTCGAGCGGCGTCGGCACGCAGGCGCCGGGGCGGAGAAAGGGCCGTGGCGTGATTCACACCCACATCCTATCAAGCATCGGGATTAAGCGGAGGCGTTCTCTCCGTTATGGTGGTAGCTTTCTATCAGTTAACCGGAGGCGTCAACTCCGCATCAATCCTTGAGACAAAGGGGACAAATGACTACCACGTACGACCGTGGGGCACCCGCCCCCGCGAAAATGGATCAGGGGCGGCGCGGCTCGCACGCCCTGCGCTGGTGGGTGCTCGCCGTCCTCGGCGTGGCGCAGCTCATGGTCGTGCTCGACGCGACCGTGGTGAACATCGCACTGCCCGCGGCGCAGCGCGACCTCGGCTTCAGCGACGGTGACCGGCAGTGGGTGGTCACCGGCTACGCGCTCGCGTTCGGCAGCCTACTCCTGCTCGGCGGGCGGCTCAGCGACCTCTTCGGTCGCCGCAACACCTTCATCATCGGCCTGATCGGCTTCGCGGGCGCCTCCGCGGTCGGCGGCGCGGCCACCAGCTTCGAGATGCTGGTCGGGGCGCGCGTCGGCCAGGGCGTGTTCGGCGCGCTGCTGGCGCCTGCCGCGCTGTCGCTGCTCACCGTCACGTTCACCGAACCGGGTGAGCGGGCCAAGGCGTTCGGCATCTTCGGTGCGGTCGCCGGTGCGGGCGGCGCGATCGGCCTGCTGCTCGGCGGCATGCTCACCGAGTGGGCGAACTGGCGCTGGGTGATGTTCGTCAACCTGGCGTTCGCCGCGGTCGCGCTGGTCGGCGCGGTGCTGCTGCTGGCCAAGCACGTGACGACCGAGCGGCCCAAGCTCGACATCCCCGGCACCATCGTGGTGACCGCGGCGCTGTTCGGCATCGTGTACGGCTTCTCACACGCCGAGTCGACCAGCTGGACCAACCCGGTCACCCTGGGCTTCCTGATCGGCGGCGCGGTGCTGCTCGCGGTGTTCGCGTGGCTGGAGACCCGGGTCGCGCACCCGCTGCTGCCGCTGCGCATCGTGCTCGACCGCACCCGCGGCGGCTCGTTCCTGACCGTGTTCGTCATGGGCATCGGGATGTTCGCGATCTTCCTGTTCCTGACCTACTACATGCAGCTGAGCATGGGCTACTCGCCGATCAAGACCGGCCTGGCGTTCCTGCCGATGGTGGCGGCGATGATCGCCTCGTCCACCACCGTGCCGTCGCTCCTGCTGCCGAAGGTCGGGCCGAAGATCGTGGTGGCCGGCGGCTTCCTGATCGCCGCGGCCGGCATGGCGTGGCTGACCCAGATCGGCCTGGACACCGGGTACGCCTCGCACATCCTGCCCGCGCTGATCCTCATGGGTCTGGGTCTCGGTGGCGCGATGTCGACCGCGTTCCAGGGCGCGACCGCCGGGGTGCATCACGAGGACGCGGGCGTCGCGTCGGCGATGATCAACACCAGCCAGCAGGTCGGCGGCTCGATCGGCACGGCGCTGCTCAGCACCATCGCCGCCTCGGCCGCGACGAACTACCTGTCCACCCGCACGCCGGATCCGCTGACCATCGCGCAGTCCGCGGTGCAGAGCTACACCACCAGCTTCTGGTGGGCGACGGCCATTTTCGTCGCCGGCGCGGTGATCACCGCGGTGCTGATGCCGAACACGGTGCCTGCACCGTCGGAAGGTGAACCGGTGATCGTGCACTGAGTTTTTTGGCCGCCGCGAACGGGTCGCTCGTAAGACTCGCTCCGTTGGGGTGGTGAGAAATGGGCAGCGCCCGCGTTCCATGTCGAACGCGGGCGCTGTCGTCTCTGTCAGCAGTTACTGGGCGGCGCGATGCCCGCGAAGCGGTCGCTGAGGTAGTTGAACGCGTTGACCGAGCCCGGCGCGATCGCGGAGCCGTGGTCGGCGTCGGGAATGAGGTCGAACTGGACTCGGGCGCCCTGGGAACAGTATCGGCCGAGGACGTCGCGGACCAGTTGCGGCGACACCACGTCGTTCGCGCCGTGCCACTCGTAAATCGGCGCGCGCGGGACGCCGGGGTAGATCTCGATGCTGTTCTCGTGCGCGATGCGGATCACCGTCTCGTCGGCCTCCATCGCCCCGTAGAACACGTCGCTGAAGTCCTTGTTCGCGCCCGCGCGGATGATCTCGTCGGTGCAGGCGTTGGTGATCTGGTCGCGCAGCGCGAAGCCCTCCGGGTTCAGGATCCGATCCATGTGCAGCTCGTCGGGGTACTCACGCTCCAGACCCATGGCGGCCGCGAAGCCGAGGCCGAACATCGGGCTGCGTCGCAACCCGACGTCCAGGGCCAGCTTGCCGATGTTCATCGGGACGCCACCCTGCGCCACGCCCACGATCGGCAGCTCCGGCGCGTACTCCGGCGCGAGGGCCGCGGCGAAGCCGGTCGCCATGCCGCCGCCCGAGTAACCGGCCATGCCGACCGGGCTGGCGCCGAGATCGGCTGGGCCGAAACGTTTTACAGCCCGGATGCCGTCGAGGGTCAGCCTGCCGCCGAGGCGCGCGGCGCCGTAGGCACTGGTCGGGCCGAGATGATCGGGGACCGCGATTGCCCAGCCCCTGGCCAGCATCACGTTCAGCGCGGGCGCCTCCCGCATGGTGCCGTTGAAGATGGTGTGCGAGGGAGCGCACTGCAGGCCGAGCGAGTTGACGGCCGGTTGATACGACACGACCGGGCGGTTCATGCCGCCGCCCGGCGGCAGCAGCAGCGTGGTGACCGCGCCGATCGGCGCGTCGGTCGAGTTCGTCGACCGGTACAGCAGCTGCCAGGCCGTCGCGCCGGGGAAGCCGGCCGCGGGCACCTGCCTGCTGCGCATCACGTCGCCGGGCTGGAAGTTCTCGATATCCGGTGGCGCGCTGTAGAACCCGTCGCCGTCGGGTATCGGGTAGACGGCGTCGGCCGTCGCGGGCGCCGCGTGTCCGAGGCCGGCCGCGGCGGTGGCGAGTGCCAAGATCGAGAGTCGGCGCAGGGCGCGCCCGACGGTCCGCTCCCGTCTGCCTGAGGTTTGCTGATCCTCCGGTCGGCTTGCTTCCGCCGTACCGGGGTGCGCGTTCGGTTGTGCCCGCTGTGCCGCCATCGTTGCTCCGACCTGAGTGAGTGGGGGTGGAGGCGACTTCGGCCAAACCTTCAGGGCATTCGTACGCGGAACTCCTCCTGATGTCAACGAACAACGCTGTTCGTGGGGTCTCGACGCGCCGGGTCCGGCTGAACGTACCGTTCGGTCGGGCCGATAACATTGCGTGGATGGCGTTCGGTGTGTGAGGTCGGAGAGTGGGCAACGGTAAATGTCATGGGATGCTTTGCCATCGGGATTTAGATGGTTCCGATCACCGCGATATGGGTAGCCCAGAGACTGCTGCGTCCCTTCCCCGGTATCGGAGCGCTCGGCGGCTTCACCACTTTTTCCACCTACTGCCTCGAGGTTCGTAGACTGCTCGGATCGGGCGCCGCGGTCCAGGCGCTCGGCTATCTCGGGGGAACGGTGGTGGCGTCGCCGGGGGCGGTGGTGCTCGCCATGGGCGTGACACGGTGGACGAGGAGAAATCGCTCGGCGGTCGACGGGAACACGACGAAAAGGGGGCCAGGCAGTGGGAGAAGCAGGACAGTGGGAGCTGTGGCAGTGGGCCGCCCGATGACCGTGCCGCTCGGCGGCGTGCCCGTAGCGTCCGTCCGGTACCTCGTAGACCGTGCTGTACCAGCGCGTTTCGCTGCTCCGCTGCCGCTGGGCACGTTGACCGTTAACATTGTCGGTTCGGCGCTGCTCGGTGGATTGATCGGCGCGGGTGCGGGCAACGGGCTGCTGGCCGCCGCCGGTACGGGTTTCTGCGGCGCGCTGACCACGTTCAGCTACGCGACGATCCGGCTGGTGACGGACGGCGCTTACGCCTACGCCGTTGGCAACGTCGTGCTCAGCGTCGCGGCCGGCCTGATCGCGGTCTTCGTCGCCGCGTCGACGACACAGTGGTTGTGGACATGATCCTGATGACGAGCAGGGCACAGCCGATACGGAAGGGAGACCCGAGCGTGGCCCATGATCGAGCGGGGCGACTCGCGCGCCCCACCGACCTGGAGGACATCGCGCACCTGGTGACGGCGTACTACAGCCGCATCCCCGATCCGTCGGACCCGGCGCAGCAGGTGGTCTTCGGCACGTCGGGACACCGCGGCTCCAGTCTGGACACCGCGTTCAACGAGGCGCACATTCTCGCGATCACCCAGGCGATCGTGGAATACCGTGCGACCAGGGGGATCACCGGCCCGGTGTACCTGGCCAGGGACACACACGCGCTGTCCGAGCCGGCCATGGTCACCGCGCTCGAGGTGCTCGCCGCCAACGACGTGACCGCGATGATCGACGCGCGCGACAGGTACACGCCGACGCCGGCGCTGAGTCACGCTGTGCTGCGCCACAATCGGGGCGGCACCCGCGACCAGGCCGACGGCATCGTGATCACCCCGTCGCACAACCCGCCCCGCGACGGCGGCTTCAAATACAACCCGCCGCACGGCGGCCCGGCCGACAACACGGCCACCGACGCCATCGCCGCGCGCGCCAACGAACTGCTGCGCAGCGGGCTCGCCGGAATCAAGCGGACCACGCTGCAGCACGCGCTGGAGACCAACGTCCAGCGCTACGACTACCTCGACCACTACATCGCCGACCTGCCGAACGTGTTGAACCTGGACGCGATTCGCGGCGCGGGCATCCGGCTCGGCGCCGACCCGATGGGCGGCGCGAGCGTCGACTACTGGGAGGAGATCGGCCAGCGCTACGACCTCGAGCTGGAGGTCGTCAACCCGTTCGTGGACCCGACCTGGCGGTTCATGACCCTCGACAGCGACGGCAAGATCCGCATGGACCCGTCCTCGCGCTACGCCATGGCCTCGCTGATTGCCATCAAGGACGACTACGACCTGTCCACCGGCAACGACGCCGACGCCGACCGGCACGGCATCGTCACGCCCGACGGCGGGCTGATGAACCCGAACCACTTCCTCGCGGTGGCGATCGAGTATCTGGTCGCGAACCGGATGGGCTGGGACGCGCTCACCAAGATCGGCAAGACGGTGGTGACGTCGTCCATGATCGATCGCGTGGTCAGCGTGCTCGGGCGCGACGTGCACGAGGTGCCCGTCGGGTTCAAGTTCTTCGTGCCCGGATTGTTCAGCGGCAGTCTCGCTTTCGGTGGTGAGGAGAGCGCGGGCGCGTCGTTCCTGCGGATGGACGGCACCGTGTGGACCACCGACAAGGACGGCATCCTGCTCGCGCTGCTCGCCGCCGAGATCGCCGCGGTCACCGGTCAGAGCCCGTCGGCCCGCTACGTCGAGCTCGAACGCCGCTACGGCAGCCCCGCCTACGCGCGCATCGACGCCGCCGCGACCACGGAACAGAAAGCGCTACTCGCGAAGTTGACTCCGGACATGATCACCACCAAGGAGATCGCCGGTGAGCCCATCACGTCCGTGCTCACCCGAGCGAAGGGCAACGGCGCGCCGCTGGGCGGACTCAAGGTGACCACCGAGAACGCGTGGTTCGCCGCCCGGCCGTCCGGCACCGAGGACAAATACAAGATCTACGCGGAGTCGTTCCACGGCCCCGAGCACCTCGCGCAGGTGCAGGCCGCCGCCGAGGAAGTGGTGGGACAGGCGCTAGCCGGTGAGTAGATGGCCCGCGCTCCGCCCGGCACGATCCCGGGTGGAGCCGCTGCCCATCGAGATCTGGGTGCTCGTCGGGGGCGCGTTCGTCATCGCCATCGGATTCGGTCTCGTCGCACCGGTTCTGCCGCAGTTCGCCCGCAGCTTCGGCGTCGGCGTCGCGGCGGCCTCGGCGATCGTGAGTGCGTTCGCGTTGATGCGGTTGCTGTTCGCGCCGCTGAGCGGACGGCTCGTGCAGCGGCTGGGGGAGCGGTCGGTCTATCTCGGCGGACTGTTGATCGTCGCGGTATCCACCGGCGCCAGCGCGCTCGCCCAAAGCTATTGGCAGCTCATGGTTCTGCGGTCGCTCGGCGGGATCGGGTCGACCATGTTCACCGTGTCGTCGCTCGCGCTCGTCATCCGGATGTCGCCGCCCGCCGCGCGCGGCCGGGTATCCGGGCTGTGGTCGACCGGTTTCCTCATCGGGTCCGTCAGTGGGCCGCTCGTCGGCGGCGCGCTGTCCGGGCTCGGCCTGCGCATGCCCTTCGTCATCTACGCCGTCGCATTGCTCCTGGTGACCGTCGCAGTCTATTTGGCCCTGCGCAACTCGCAGCTCGCCGCGCCGGAACCCGTTGGCGGCCTGCGCATGATGTCGTTCCGGGAAGCCTGGGCCCGCTCCGAGTACCGAGCGGTGCTCTGGTCCAACTTCGCCAACGGCGCCGCCATCTTCGGCGTGCGCATGGCGCTCGTACCGCTGCTCGTCGTCGAGGTGCTGCACCAGACGCCCGGCATGGCCGGCGTCGCGCTCACCGTCTTCGCCGCGGGCAACATCGCCGTCCTCTTCCTGGCCGGACGCTACTCTGACCGCTTGGGCCGCAAACCGTTCCTCATCACCGGCTCCCTCATCTGCGCCCTCGGCACCGCCGCCCTCGGCATCGCCGACACCCTCCCCTGGCTACTAGCGACCTCATTCGTGGCCGGCCTCGGCGCAGGCATGTTCACCCCCACCCAGCAGGCCGCCGTCGCCGACATCATCGGCCCCAACGCCCGCGGCGGACCAGTACTCGCCGGCTTCCAAATGGCCGCTGACCTCGGCACCGTACTCGGCCCGGTAGCAGTAGGCGCCCTCGCCCAACAGGCCTCCTACGGTCTAGCGCTCGCGGTGACCGGCGCGCTGCTCGCGGTCGCCGCGGTGGGGTGGGCGGTGGTGCCGGAGCCTCTGCGTAAGCGGGAGGAGGCGTTGCGGAAGGTGGAGGACTCGCGTGCCGAATGCGACCACCTCTGCGGTGCGGACGGAGCCGACCACCAGTTGGTCGAGCATGCGGTGAACGATGCCGCCGGGGCGCCCGTGGCGGATAGTGCTGTGGCGCCGGAGGATTCGCATGTGGTGGCTGAGGACGCTGCGGTACGGGACAAGGCGCCGCGAGTTTCGCCGGAACACGATCATCCGTCGCGGAACGATTCCGATGCGGGGGACGTGGATTCCGGCCGCACAGCGCGAGACACGGTCGCGAGATAGTCTGCGCCGCACCGCCATACCGCGATCGTTCGGTGCGGCGGTTGCCCGCAATTCGGGCTGAGGGCGACGGCCGGAAACCGAAGGATTGGCTGGCCCGACAAATCCATCAGCGATCACAAACCTACCTGCGACGGCGACGCGATCCGGCCGGTATGGCCGAGATCTACCGGACGCTGGTCGCCGAAGAGGCTTGGGTAGCAGTTCGCGACCGCCGTCGTGGAAGCGCATCGGACCGGCGTCGATCATCGGGGTGGGCCCATCTCGAAGCACTCCCGGATCGACTCTCCGCCGCTGGCTGTGAACAGCGTGGCCCTCCGGGATGAAAGCCCGCGCATGTGTCCCGAGGTACTTAGGTACCATGGCTGGAGGAGGTGACGGATGACCAAACCAGCCGCTGGCACACCCAAACGGCAGGCGCCACTGAAGGTCGACCCCGCGACCGATGAGTTGATCTCGCAGGCAGCGCACTTCCTTGGCATGACCAAAAAGGACTTCGTGACCGAGGCCGTTCGCGTATACCTAGAGCAGCGCAGGGAGGAGGTCCGGCGCGGGATGGTCGAATCCATGAAAGTGCTCGACGGATCTTTGACTGCCAGCGTCGCGATGCTGACCGGCTTGTCTCCCGAACGGATCGAAGAGCTTGGCGTAGTGGGCGACTGGGAGGAATAGCACCATGACGGTTGGGCCGACACTGCGCTGCCTTCGCGACGATCTGCGCCTGCCGGTTCCCTCCGCCGCACTACCGCTGGATCAGGTCGAGCATCCACTACTCGCGAAGGCGAGCGAGCAGTTCGCCGATCCCGATACCCCGCACGAGCGGATCCGCGCCATCGATGACGTGATCCTGTTCAAAGTCAAGGTCAGGCGCTGGCGCGGCGCCGTCCACTGTGACGCTGCAGAGGCCGACGTCCCCGTATGGCTGGTCAGCGCTGGTATCCGTGAAGACGGCTCCGCCGACGACTTCTATGCCGCGCTGGAGCAGCAGTGCCGAACGGCACGCCAGCGCTACAACGCGTCCCATGACCGCCCACTCACCACTGACACCCACAGCCAACACTTGCTCCCGGACACCGACGATCACGAGCGCTACCGCGTGGAATTCGCTACGCGGTTCGCTCTGCGGTTGAACAAGGCGATCGTCGACCTCGTCCTCGGATCACTGCGCGACGGCCACGAACACGCCCTGGACATGGCCGGCTTCCGGCTCGGTGTGCAGGTCCGCGCTGACGACGGCCACGAAACCTATGTCGCCATCCGCATCACCGGCTCAGTGCCACCCAACATCACTGCCGTGATCCTGCACCGCGTACCCGGCGGCGCACCCGAAGCATGGTTCCCCGAATCCTCCCTTCCCGAACGCGAACTCATGCCCGCCGAACAAGTCTGGTCGAACCTGATGGACCCGAAAGAAGCCGCACGACTCCTCGAAAACGACGACTGAGCGGGCGTTCCCAACAGGCACTCCGAACCATGACCTGGGACACGTCGAATTGTCGGTGTGTGGACTCGTCGGATTTGCTGTGCTGTAGCGCTTTTCGATTCGCGGCGAACGGTTGCCGCTGAGGTCGGCTGACTGGCGGTCGTCATTCGATGCGGTCGTCGGGTGGGTGGGTGTCTTCTGGGGGCGATTCGAGTTTGGTGTGTGCCGGTTTGGCGACGTGTTGGAGGGTTTGGAGTAGCTGTTCGATTGCGGCTTTGGGGAAGACGAGTTGGTAGCCCTCTGTGTGGCTGCGGGCTTTTTTCAATTCGATGCCGAGGCGGTCGAATTCGGTGACGAGATCTACGACGGGTCTGTGTTTGCGGGCTAGGTTTTGTAGTGCGGTTACGCCGGTCTCGACGTCGTCGTCGGATGGTGCGGGGGTGGGTTGTTCGCCGGTGGGGGATTTTAGGGGGGCGGCGTGGTATAGGGCCGCGGTTGCGCTGCCGGGGGGCAGGCCGAGGGCCTCGAGCGCTCGGTCGTATTTGGCCGCGGTGGTGGAGCTGATGGTGTCGACTTGGCCGCTCTCGATGCGAGACTGGACATTTCGGGTGGGGCCACCGAGGTCGTGGATTCGCTGGTGGGTTATCAGCTCATCGGGGAGATTGCGCTGCCGGAACGCCTTCAGCTGCCGGCCGAACCGTTGTCCGTCCGACTCGACGCTATGACGCTTCGCGGTCTCATCGGCGCCCATGGTGAACACCATACCACCTGGCTGTGCAGAGCTACCCATCGTGCACACTCGTATCGCGTCATCGTGCACACGAACACCGCCAAGCCCTGGCCGATTTCGGCCGCGAGTGCACGGCATACGTGCAAAATTGCCAACCATAGAGGGCGTTGCTTCAAACCTATGGAGACAGGCTATAGAGCCTAGTCATGCAGTATTTTTGGCCAGAAGATCAACTACGGTACGGTGCAGCGAACCGGGCATCATGCACAGCAATGCACACTGATGCGTTGACATGGACACCCCGGATCGTTACGTTCGTCTACGAGCGCAGGACTTGGCACCAGAGGTAGAGACCGCCTATGTGGACGTTCGGCACGATTCAGCAGATTCCCGATGCGACTACGTTTGCCTGCGCTGGTCAGCCGGATCGGCCGGTCGCCCTGGCCTCGGCGCCCGAACAGTGCGAATCGACGAGGGAAGTCCGCTTCCCGAATCGGTGTCGCTGCTCGCACAAGCCTGTCGTGTCCGATATTTCGAGCCAATCGACAAAAATTTCCCCTCCCGAAATGGATGGACGTTTCGCGAGGGGCATCGATTTCTACAACGTGTTGGGGACGGCGTCGTCCGTCAATGGCGGCAAATCGGCCATACCTTGTGGCGCATTGATGCATGGATTATGAACGAAGGTAACGCGATGAGTTCTATTCAGAGTTCCACCGAGGACGTATCGACCGCACACGAGGGCATTGCCGTGGTGGGGATCGGTTGCCGATTCCCAGGACAAATCGCCAGTGCCGACGACTTCTGGCAACTCTTGCTCGAGGAGCGGGATGCCATTCGCGATGTCCCGGCGGACCGGTGGACGAAGGCCGCCTTCTACGACCGCGATGCGTCCCGTCCGGGGCATCTTCGGACCCGTGCGGGCGGATACCTGGACGACATCACGGCGTTCGACGCGCACTTCTTCGGCATCACCCCGCTCGAGGCGCAGCGGATCGACCCGCAGCAGCGTCTGTTCCTGGAGACGACCTGGGAAGCGTTGCAGGATGCCGGTATCGTTCCCGAAAGCCTCGCCGGCAGTAGGACCGCCGTCTACGCGGGCGTCTCCGGCCATGACTACGGGATCATTCAGCTCAATCCCGAGAATCGTTACCTGCTCGGCGGCCACACCATGGCCGGTATCACCAATTGTATTGTGGCCAACCGCGTCTCGTATCTGCTCGATCTTCGCGGTCCGAGCATGATCGTGGACACGGCGTGCTCGTCCTCGTTGGTCGCCATTCACCTCGCGTGCCGGAGTATTCGCTCCGGCGAGGCGTCGATGGCGATCGTGGGTGGCGTGGGCGCGAACATCTTGCCGGAGACCACCATTGCGTTCAGTCAGGGGACATTTCTGTCGCCCGACGGCCGATCCAAGTCGTTCAGTCGGTCGGCCGATGGTTATGTGCGCAGCGAGGGGTCGGGCACGGTCATCCTGAAACCGCTGTCGGCGGCCATTGCCGACGACGACCGCATCTACGCGGTGATCCGCGGTACCGCGACCAATTCGGATGGTCGCACGAATGGGATGACCGTGCCCGGCGAGGAATCTCAGACTCAGATGATCATGGATGCCTGCCGTGACGCGGGTATCGCTCCGTCCGACATCGGTTATGTCGAAGCGCACGGAACGGGGACGCCGGTCGGCGACCCGATCGAGGCGCGCGCGCTCGGAAACGCGCTGTCGGCCGGGCGTAACGGGAACGGGCCGTGCATCGTCGGCGCGGTGAAATCGAATTTGGGGCACCTCGAGCCCGCGGCCGGGATCGCCGGAATGATCAAGGCGTGCCTGGTTGTCAGCAAAGGTGAGATCCCCGCGAATATTCATGCGGCGGAGCCGAACCCGGCGATCCCGTTCGACGAGTTGAACCTGCGGCTTGCTACCGCCCGCCAACCGTGGCCCGAGAATAGACCGCGCCTGGCGGGTGTGAACTCGTTCGGGTTCGGCGGATCGAATGCCCATGTGATTCTCGAGGGGCCGCCGGATCGAGCGCCCAAGGCGGACAGAGTAATTGAGCGTGCCGCGCACGAGCCTGTGCTGTTCGGTCTCAGCGCCAAGTCGAAGGACGCGCTGCGCGCGTACGCCGACAGTTACGCGGACTTCCTCGACGACCCCGCGACGGCCGCGGTGCTGCCCGGCATCGCGGCCACGCAGGCACAGACGCGTTCGCATTATGACCATCGCCTCGCCATGGTGTGCTCGTCCGTGGACGAGTTGCGCACCGCCCTGCACGACGTGGCGGCGGGCTCGTCGCCGGAGTCGGTGCGCACCGGTGTCAAAGGCCACGCCGCTTCGAGTGTGGCCTTTGTGTTCTCGGGTCAAGGCCCGCAGTGGTGGGGCATGGCGCGTGAGCTGCTGGAGCAGAGTCCAGTGTTCCGGCAGACGATCGAGCGAGTCGATGCCGAGCTGAGCAAGTACGCCGACTGGACCGTGACCGAGGAGCTGCGCCGCGATGAGGCGGACAGCCGCATCGGCGAGACCTTCATCGCCCAGCCCGCGGTGTTCGCATTGCAGCTCGGCTTGGCGGCGTTGTGGCAGAGCTGGGGGTATCGTCCCCGCGGCCGTCGTCGGGCACAGCATCGGCGAGGTCGCCGCCGCCTGCGTGTCGGGGGCGCTCTCGTTCGAGGACGCGGTACGGGTCATCTTCCATCGGAGCCGGGTGCAGCAGAAAGCATCCGGGAAAGGGAAGATGCTCGCGGTGGGTCTGCCCCGAGACGCGGCGGAGGACCGAATCGCCGCGTATCGCGGGCGGGTGGCCGTCGCGGCGCTCAACGGCCCGGAGTCGACCGCCCTCGCCGGCGACCCCGACGCGCTCGAGGAGATCGAGCGTAAGCTGAACAACGACAAGATCTTCTGCCGCATGCTCCAGGTCAGTGTGGCGTTCCACAGCCACCACATGGATCCGCTGCGGGACGAACTGATCTCCTCGCTCGCGGGACTGGCGTCCGGTCCGGCGACGATTCCGATGTACTCGACGGTCACCGGCGCCATCGCACCCACCGGCGCGCTCGATGCCGAGTACTGGTGGCGAAACGTGCGCGAGCCCGTGCGATTCGCGCCGACCATCGATCGCCTGATCGAAGACGAGCACCTGACCTTCATCGAATTGGGCCCGCACCCCATTCACGCGACCGCCATTGCGGAGTTGCTCGACAAGCGGCAAGTCAAGGGAACTGTCGTCGGATCGCTGAATCGCAAGCACAGCGATCGCGTCACCCTGTTGAACTCGCTTGCCTCCCTGTATGTTGCGGGTTTCGACCCGGATTGGGACACTCTGTTCCGCGGCATCTCCGAACGTGTGCCGGTGCCCTTCTACCCGTGGCAGCACGAAAGCTATTGGCTGGAGGAGCCGACCTCACGCAACCACCGATTCCCGTCGCTGGGGCATCCGCTCGTCGGGGATGGAAGCCGCGTCGCGGTCGCCGACGAGCCGGGCAAACACGTATGGGAACTGAAGCTCGACCCGGTCCGATTCCCGTGGCTCGACGATCACCGGGTCCAAGGGCCCATCGTCTTTCCGGCGGCGGGACACCTGGACATGGTGATCGGCTGCGCGGAAGACGCGTTCGGTGCGGGCTCGTACTCGCTCGAGAATGTTGAATTCCGGCGCGCCCTTTTCGTTTTCGACAACCGCCCGGCACCCTCGGTCCAGGTGGTGCTGACCGCGGCGCTGCAGTTCTCCGTGTACAGCCGTCAGGACGGCGACAAGGATTGGAGTCTGCATTCACTCGGGACCCTTCGTCGCGAGGCGCCCACCCCCGCGCTTCCCAAACCGCTCGCGGAACTTCAGGCCGAGTGCACCGCTGAGGTCGATCCCGCGGGTTTCTACGCCGACCTCCAACGCAATGGCCTGTCCTTGGGCGAAACGTTCAAGGCGGCCATCAAGTTCACGCATGCCCCCGGCCAATCTCTGGCGCTGCTCGAGACGCCGTCGGCGGCCGCGGACGAGGCGCCGCGTCACGCGTTCCATCCGGGGCTGCTCGACTCGTGCATCACCTCGCTCGCCATGGTCTACGACGATGTCCTGCTGAGTAATCGCCCCGACAGCGAAGCCAAAACGCTCTTCCTTCCGGTCGAGGTCAAACGGCTCAGCTATTACCGCAAGCCCAGCGGCACCGTGTACTGCTACGGAAACGCACGCCTGCACGGGGATCCGATGTATCGCGAGGGCGATTTCTGGATCGTCGCCGACGACGGCACGATCGTGGCCGAGTTCGAAGGCTTGCGGCTCAAATCCATCACCCAAAGTACCGATGCGGGCGACGACCTCCTGCAGTCGTTCTACGACTTCCATTGGTACCCGGCGCCGGTGCACGCGAAGACCCGCATCCCCGCCGATTTCCTTCCGTCGGAAGAAGATTTGCACGCGGCCGTCGATCCGTTGATCGCCGAACTGCGGGACTGGTCGGTCAACAACCACTACCACGCGGTGACGGAAGTGGATATGGACCGGCTGTGCATCGATTATGTGACCGAGGCCTTTTACCAACTGGGCATGGACTTCTCGATCGACCGGCGCTTCACCCTGGACGAGGTCGCGCGGGAACTCGGCGTTCACGAGAAACATCATCGGTACCTCGGTCGCGTGCTCGAACTGCTGTCGCTGGCGGGGATCATCGAAGACTACGACGCCGGAACGTGGCGGGTACTGATCACGCCCACCAGGGTCGATCCCGCACCGATACTCGCTCGGCTCCGCGCGGAGCATCCGGAATGCACGAGCGAGTTCGCGGTGCTGGAGCGCTGTGGCACGAAGCTGGCCGCCGTCCTTCGCGACGAGGTCAATCCGGTCGAACTCATCTTCCCGGAGGACGAGTTCGAATCGGTCGCCGATCTCTACGGGACCTCGTTCTCGTTCGAGAAGACCAATCGCATCGTCCGCCGCATCGTCGCGGAGTTGCTGCGGGCTCTGCCGAGCGACCGACCGGTGCGCGTGCTCGAGATCGGTGCCGGCACGGGCGGCACGACCGGCCATGTGCTCGCCGAATTGCCTACCGAGCGTGCGGAATACGTGTACTCGGATATCTCTGAGCTGTTCCTCGCCAAGGCGCGCCAGCGGTTCGCCGACAGCGATTTCCTGGACTATCGAATCCTCGACATCGAGTCCGACATCGAAGCGCAAGGCTTCGATCCGCACTACTTCGACCTCGTCGTGGCGTCGAATGTGTTGCACGCCACCGCGAGTCTGCGGGCGACGCTCGACAACGTGAAACGGCTGCTGACGTCGCAGGGGCAGCTGCTGATCGTCGAGGGAGCGGTGTCGCCGCACTGGGTCGACCTGACCTTCGGTATGACCGAAGGGTGGTGGAAGTTCGCCGACCACGATCTGCGGCCGGACTACCCGCTGTTGTCCGACGCGGCCTGGCGCGACTTCCTGCCGACCGCGGGCTTTGAGCACGTCCAGGTCTTCTCCGAGCGGGCCACCGCGGAGCAATCCGGCAACTCGGTGATCCTGGCGCGCGGGCAGGAGCTGGACCTCGAGCCGTATCAGCCGCGCGTCGAGCCGGGTGCCTGGGTCGTCCTCGCGGACGCGGACGGTGTCGCCGAACGCTACCTCACCCTGCTCGGGGAGGCGGGCGCCGCCAGTGTCGTCGTCACGCGCGGCGCGGGCTTCGAGCAGGTGGACGCCCGGAGTTTCCGAGTGCACCCGACGAGCAGCGCGGACATGCGGCGCGTGGTGGAGCACGTGCGGGAACACACCGGAGGCGTGGCCGGCGTGCTGCATCTGTGGAACCTGGATTTCGCGGGTTCGGAGCTCAGCACCGAACTGCTGCCCGAGCTGGAACTGCACGGCGCTTACAGCGTGATCGCGCTGGCGCAGGCGGTTCAGGAGCTGGAGTGGACCAAGGCGCCGCGGTTCTGGGTGGCGACGGCGGGGGCACAGATCATCGAGGAGGCCGACCGCGTCGCGCCCGCACAGCTGCCGAGCTGGGGAATTCTCCGGGTGCTGTTGAACGAGCAGGTCACCCTGCCCGCGAAGATCATCGACTTCGATCCGGCGACGCCGGACGCCGGGCAGCGCGCGTCCCAGCTCCTCGATGAGCTGCTTCATGTGCAAGCCGCGGACGAGGAGGTCGCCTTCCGCGCGGACAGGCGCTTCATCGACCGCCTCGACCACGTCTCGCTCGCCGAGTTCGAGGCGTCGGTGGCGACGCTCGCCCGCGTGTCGGACGAGACCTCCTTCGCGCTGGCCGCGCCCGCCGAGCCCGGGGTCGAGCAGCTTCGGTTCGAGAAGCAGGCCGAGCCGGTGATCGGTCCGGGCGACATCGCCATTCGGCCGCTCGCCACCGGCCTGAACTTCCGGGACGTCATGCTGTCGCTCGGGGTGCTGTCGGAGGGCGCGACCTTCGGCGGGTTCTACGAGAACAACCTCGGTGTCGAATGCGCCGGAGTGGTCACGCAGGTCGGATCCGAGATCGAGGGCGTCGCCCCGGGGGATCGTGTCGTCGCCTTCGCTCGCGGGTGCTTCGGTTCGATGGTGGTCGCCGATGCCCGGCGGGTCTTCCCGGCACCGGCGGACCTCTCGGCCGCGGACGCCGCGACGCTGCCGATGGCATACCTGACCGCCTGGTACGGCATGGTGGAAGTGGGCAGGCTGCGCCGCGGCGAGCGGGTGCTCATCCACGCCGCCGCCGGCGGTGTCGGGCTGGCCGCGGTGCACATCGCACACCTGCTCGGCGCCACGGTCCTCGCCACCGCCGGTAGCGAAGAGAAGCGGGAATACCTTCGAACGCTGGGTGTCGAGGACGTTTTCGACTCCCGTTCGCTGGCGTTCGCCGACGAGATCCGACAGCGCTACGACGGTGTCGATCTGGTGCTGAATTCCCTTCAGGGCGAGCCCATTCCGAAGAGCCTCGAACTGCTCCGCCCCCGCGGGCGGTTCATCGAAATCGGCAAGAAGGACATCTACGACAACTACAAACTGGGTCTGAAGCCGTTCGGCAACAACCTCATCTACGCGGCGATCGATATCGACCGGCTGCTGCTGGAGGATCCGGCGTTGTGCCGCGAGTCCATGACGAAGGTGCTCGACGGTGTCGCGGCGGGCGCGCTGCCCGCGCTGCCCCACACGGACTTCGGCGCCGACGACGTGGTCGCCGCGTTCCGATACATGGCGGGCGCCAAGCAGATCGGTAAGGTCGTCGTCGAATTCGAGCCGGAGACAGAGCTTCTCGTCTATCCGGCCACGAGTGCGGACCAGGCGTTCGTTGCCGACGGCACCTACCTGGTGACGGGCGGATACACCGGATTCGGTCTGTGGACCGCCCAATGGCTGGTCGACCGGGGCGCGGGCACCGTGGTGCTGGTCGGGCGCCGGGCCCAGATCGATGCCGAGAACGAGTCGGTGATCGCGGCGATGCGGGAGTCCGGCGCCGAGGTGGTGCTCGAACGGGCCGACGTGTCCAGCGAGGCCGAGGTCGTCGGGCTGTTGGAGCGGCTGTCGGAGCTGCCGCCGCTGCGGGGCGTCTTCCACGCCGCGATGGTGCTCGACGACGTGGCGCTGACCCAGATGACAGAGGAGCAGTTCCTGCGAGCCGTGCGGCCGAAGATCGACGGCACGTGGCATCTGCACAACCACACGCGCACGCTGGAATTGGACGCCTTCGTCATGTACTCGTCGATGAGCTGGTACATCGGCACGCCCGGTCAGGCCAACTACGCCGCGGCGAACGGGTTCCTGGAAGCGCTTGCCGCACACCGCCGCGACCTCGGACTGCCTGCCCTGACGATCAACTGGGGCGCCATCGGCGAGGTCGGGTTCATCGTGCGCAACAAGCTCGACACGCTCGCCCGGATGGGATGGAAGGCGATCTCACCGGATACAGCGTGCGGCTTCGTCGGGCGGTGCCTGACCCAAGGTGTCAGCCGCGCAAGCGTATTCGGCGTGGACTTCGTGATGATGAGTCAGGTGATGCCGTCGTTCCGCAGCTCGCTACGGCTCGCACACCTGGCCGTCGACGGCGCCTCGGGCTCGGCCACCACGTTCGGTACCGAGAGCCTGCGCGCCGAACTCGTCGAGCTCGCGCCCGACGCGCGCGAATCGCGACTGGTCACTGCGCTGTCCGAGCAGGTCGCGCGGATCTTCGACATGCCGGTCGAGCGCCTGGCCCACGACGTTTCCCTGACCGACCTCGGCATGGACTCGCTCATGGCAGGCCAGATCCGCAACGTGCTGGCCAAGCAACTCGACATCGACTTCCCGACCATGGGCCTGATGCGCGGGCCCACCCTGGTCGAGCTCGCCACCGATGTCCTCGCCCACGTCTTCGACACCGGGTCGGTGGCGCTCCCCGCGTCCGGGGCGGAACCCGCGGGCCCGGAGCGCTGGATCCGCGCGACGAAGGGCCGATCCGACACCGCGACGCTGCGCGTGTTCACCCTGCCCTTCGTCGGCGGCAGCGCGTCCGCCTTCACCTCGTGGGCGAACAGCCTGCCCGACACGGTCGACGTGGTGGCGATCCAGTACCCGGGCCGGGACAACCGCATCGACGAGGTGCCGATCGACTCGATGCCCGCCTTCATCGCGGAACTGGCCGACGCCATGCTGCCGTACCTCGACCGGTCCTTCGTCATCTACGGGCACAGCATGGGCGGACTGATCGCCTACGAACTCACCAAGTATCTCGAGCAGCAATTCGCCGAGGTCCCGATGAAACTCATCATCGGGGGATGGCCCTCGCCCGAGCTGGTCGAGGGGTACGTGCGGAACCTGAAACACATCCGCGACGGCTTCGATCTGGACCGCGAATCGGATAGCCGGATTCTCGAAGTGTTGCGCGACAACGGTCTTTTCGCCGAACACTTCGACGACGAATCGGCGGTCAAGCCGCTGATACCGGCGGTGCGGGCGGACCTCAAGATGCTCGGCGACTATCGCTTCGACGACGGTGTCACGCTGCGTGCTCCGATCACGGTCCTGCGCGGTGCCGACGACCCGCTGTTCGAGCCGGCCCAGCTGCGCGGCTGGGAGCAGCTGACGATCGGCGAGTTCTCGCTCACGACCGTTCCCGGTGGTCACCTGTTCATCCAGAACGCGAGCCCGCAGGTGATGGAGACGATCGCCGAGGAGCTGTCCGCCGAGAACGCCTTCCCGAGTTTCACGGGTCTCGTGGTCGGCGCCGACTAGCTCCATGAACAGCGTGAACGGAGAATCATGAATCAAGTCGAACGTTACGACGTCGTGGTGTGTGGCGGGGGTTTGGCCGGCCTGACCGCGGCGAGGCAGATCAGGCGGGCCATGCCCGACTGCACCGTGCTGGCGCTGGAACGCAGCTCCGGCGACATCCCCGACGCCGCCTACAAGGTGGGTGAATCGGCGGTCGAAGCCGGTTCGCACTACTTCGCCGAACAGCTCGGCCTCAGCGGCCATTTCAACCGGCAGCAGCTGCCCAAGCTCGGGCTGCGCTTGTTCTTCGGCGATGCCCACGGCCCCTTCGAGGCCCGGCCCGAACTCGGTTCGCGGCGGTTCCCGCGCGTGCACTCGTATCAGATCGACCGCGGCATCTTCGAACGAGAGCTGCGGCGCGGCGTTCGCGAACTCGGTGTCGATCTCGTAGAACTGGCCAAGGTGACCGATGTCGACCTGGCCGCCGACGACGAGGATCACGTCGTCCACTACGAACTGGAGGGCGACAGCACCGAACGCACGGCCCGGGCGCGCTTCCTCGTCGACGCCTCGGGTCGCCACCGGCTGATCCAACGCAAACTCGGCCTGGGCAGGCCGAGCGCGCACAAGATCAACGCGGCCTGGTGGCGCTTCCGCGGTGAATACGACGTCGAGAAGATGGCGGCGGCCACCAGCCCGACCTGGACGCCGAAAACCCAAGAGCGCCGGTGGTTTTCCACCAATCACCTGATGGGCACCGGCTACTGGGTGTGGATGATCCCGCTGTCGTCGGGAAACACCAGCGTCGGCATCGTGACCGACGAGAACGTCCACCCCTTCAGCGCCTACTCGACGGAGACCAAGGCCCGCCGCTGGCTCGACGAATACGAACCGACGCTCGCCGGGTTCATCGAGAAGGCCGAGATCATCGACTTCCGCAAGGTGCGCAACGCGAGTTACTTTTCCAAGCAAGCGTTTTCGCACCATCGATGGTCCTGCGTCGGCGAGGCGGCCGTATTCCTCGACGCCTTCTACAGCCCGGGCTCCGACTGGATCGCCTACACCAACACCATCACCACGCGGATGATCGAACTCGACCGCAAGGGCCGACTGACCGAGGCTGTCGCCGACACATACAACCAATTGCTGCTGGAAGATCTCTGGCAGAGCTACTTTCCGGTTTACCTCAACAACTACCCGATCTTCGGGCACGCGCCCGCCATGTTCACCAAGGTCATCTGGGACACCTCGTTCTACTGGGCACTGCCCGCCCAGTTGCTCTTCCGCGGACTGATCGCCGACGCAGACGCGGCCGCCGAATTCCATCCCATCGCACAGCGATTCCACGGCATCCAGCGGCGCATGCAAGCGAACCTGCGGGCCTTCGCGACGCAAACGCGTCCGACGGACGAGTACATGTTCCTCGAGTACAGCAAGGAACCCATCTGCACCCAGCTGCACTTGGACCTGATCACCGACAAGACCGCCGACCAGTGCTTCCGCGACATGCGGCGCAACGTCGACCGGTTGGAATCGTGGGCGGGGTCGTTCGAGCGAGAACTCGCCAAGAAATACGACGTCGCCCAGCCGGAGTCGACCCCGGCCGCCGTCCGATAACGGCAGGCCGGAAGCCAGCGGCGGCGTGGAGAACCGCCTCGAGTCCATTCGTCGATGTTTCGCACTGGAAACGACACTGACGCTTAAACTGATCATGCTGGCGGAGCGTGAGTTTCGGGCCGCGGGAAGGGGAGCCGAGAGCTCATGCCAGAGCGTCACGCAGCCATCGTTCGGGGTGAGGAGGGGCTATGACCGGGGAATCCACCGCGCCGCCCCTGTTCGTCCAGAGGTCGGGGACCGGGCCGCCGGTCGTACTGGTGCACGGCGGGCTGCCCGCGCGCGTGACGTGGGCCCGTCAACAAGAACTCGAGGCCCGTTGGTCGCTGATCATGCCGAGTCGTCGAGGCTATGCGCCCAACCCCCCGACGCCACGGCAGGACTTCCTCGCCGACGCAGACGACCTGGCGGAGCTCATGTCGGAAAGCCCTGGCGGCGTGCATCTCGTCGGCTTCTCGTACGGGGGTTTGGGCGCGAGTGTCGCGGCCGGACGACTGCCACACCTGGTTCGGTCGCTGACCCTGATCGAGGTGCCGATATTCGTCGCCGCCGAGAACGACGAATCCGTGCGGGAACTGGCGGCTTTGGCCGACCGATTCGCCGCGGACGCGGACGACGCGCAGGCCGAGCGTGATTTCTATGCCATGGCCGGCGTGGGACGGAAGATGCCTGCCGAGGAGGAAGAAGACATTCGCCAGGCGATGCGACTGTGGCGCAACCTTCGCTCGCCGCGGGAGGCGAAGCCTCGGTTCGACGCGATCGTCGAGGCACACGTGCCGGCGCTGGTGGTCTCGGGCGAGCACAACGCCGGGCTCGAGCGCGTGTGCGATGCCATCGCCGCCCGGCTCGGTGCGCAGCGGGCCAAGGTACCCGGCGCCGGGCACGCCGTCGCGCGTGCACCGGGGTTCAACACGATATTGGAATCATTTCTGACAACGGCGCAACGCAGCCGCGACAACGAAGGACGCACTCATGAGCGATGACGCGATTCACGGGCACGACCAGATCCTCGAGCACACATTCGCCATGCTCCGCAGCTTTCCGATCCCGCCCGGAGTCGAGCTCATGCTTCCTCCGCCGTCGACGAAGACCCTGGACATGCAGTTCGAAGAATACGTTCCCGGTCGGTCGTTGACCGCGACAATCGCGGTGCCGCAGCAGTACGCGAACGCGGTCGGCCTGCTGCAGGGCGGATTTCTCTCGGCGATGATCGATGACCTCTTCGGGGCGCTCAGCTACCTGACCGCGGGCGGTCCGACGACGAGTTTGGACATGACGACGAATTACCTGCGCCCGGTGTTCGCCGGCGAACGGCTCAGGTTGCACACCATGGTGCGCAAAGGCGGACGAACGGCCATGTTCCTCGCCGCCGAAGCACACAACGGATCCGACAAGCTGGTGGCGACGGCGACGTGCACGATCCAAGTCCTGCCGGTGCCGACTTCGTAGCAAGAGGAACCCCATGACTGTGAGTCAGCCGTTCGACTACTCGGGCCGCAGCGTTTTCGTAGCGGGCGGTACGAGCGGTATCAATCTCGGCATCGCACACGCCTACGCGAAGGCGGGAGCCAGTGTCGCCGTGCTGTCCCGTAAACAGGCGAAGGTCGACGCGGCCGTCGCCGAACTGCGCGAGCACGGCGGCTCGGTGCTCGGATTCGCTGCCGACGTGCGTGAATTCGACGCTGTCGCCGCGGCGTTGAGCTCAGCGCGGGACCGATTCGGTGAACTGGACGTGCTCGTCTCCGGTGCGGCGGGCAATTTCCCCGCGCCGATCACCGCCATATCGTCGAACGCGTTCAACGCCGTCATCGGCATCGACCTGGCCGGCACGTACAACGTGCTGCGGGCGGGGTACGAGCACCTCCGCAAACCCGGCGCGTCGGTGATCACCATCTCCGCGCCGCAATCATCGATCCCCATGCCGTTGCAGGTGCACGCGTGCTCGGCGAAGGCCGGGGTCGACATGCTGACCCGGGTGTGCGCGATCGAGTGGGGCGCGGCCGGTGTCCGCGTGAACGCGGTCGTCCCCGGGCCGATCACCGGCACCGAGGGGATGGCGCGGCTGGCGCCGACTCCACAGATCGAGCAGGTCGTCACCGAGTCGGTGCCGCTGGCCCGATTCGGGACCGCGCAGGAGATCGCCGACTGCTGCCTCTGGTTGAGTTCGCCGATGGCGAGTTACGTCACCGGAGCGCTCATTCCGGTCGACGGTGGGTGGTCGCTCGGCGGCGCGGCGCAGATGTTCACGGAGATGCGCAAATTCGTCGAGAATCCGGAGCGCCTCGCCGGTTATAGCTCGCCGAGCTAGGTTCGCGGATGGATCCGTCGGGCGGCGGTCCTGCCGCCGTCGCCTGACGGGCTTGCCCGACAAGCGGTTCCAGCGTCGTCATACCCTGCGGTAAGCAACGCCCGCCGACCCCCCTCTACGAGGCCGCTGTCGTCGCCCGCTGGCACCTGCGTGCACTTCTCGGCAACGATCTGAGACCCGCTTGCGCGATGACGATGCATCCCCGACGCCTGCACATGCGCGCCGAAACCCGCACTGCTGCAACACCACCGACCTCATTGGCCACCAGCTGAACAGCCGTTGCACCAGACGCAAGATCGCAGACCACGTCCGGTGCCGACATGCTAGCCTGAGTTCGGGGACAAGGAATGATGCCGAGTTCGGTCGAATGGACCTTTCAACGATAAGCGCTGTGCCAGCGGCAATGACGCCGTTGTTGAGGCGCGGTCAGTAAGACCCGATTTGCAAGGGTAAGGGGGAAATCGTGATTGGACCCCGATCTACATTCACCCACTCGATGCAGCAGCCCGAGCCGGCGGTTGCGCCGACGAGCCAGAAATCGCTGACGTCGCCACCACCGTCGCTCCAGCACGCGAGGCGAGTGGCATGAAATGGTTTCCGCGCGAAGTCTCCGCCTCCGGGCGGAAACTCCTTCGAGGTCAGATTTCTACGCGTGCCCGGCTGCATTCGGTTGTCGACCGTCTGGAGCTGCCGGTGGACTGGACGGTCGAGGAGTTCATCGGGTCGGTCGAGCACACACGCGGGCGCCGGATCGTGCGATTGCTGCTCCCGCCCGCCGCCCCGGTAGGGCTGTGCGGGCTGTGGCTGGTGTGCATGGACTGCGACGTCATCCTGCTTCGGCAGTCCTCCGATCCCGCGATAGACCTGCACGTAGCGCTGCACGAGGTCGGTCATATGCTGCTCGGCCACGGGCAGGACACGTCGATCCCCACCGATGAATTGACGAGACTGGCCGGTGATTTGGCGCTGGACCACGAGATCGACCCCGGCACCGTCCGCGCGGCCCGTGGACTGTCCAGCTACGCCTCGAGCGAAGAGTACGAAGCGGAGCTGTTCGCGAACCTGATCAGCTCCCGTGCGCGAAGCATCGGACCACGCCGCGACCCGATGGTGAAAGAGCTGTAGTGCATGTGGCCGGACGACCACCTGCCGATCTGGGCCACCCTGCCTGCGACGCTGTTCATCGTCGCCATCGCGATCCTCCGGCCCGCCCTCACCCCGCGCACGACCATGTTCGGCAGCCTGATCAACACCGTGCTCGGATTCGATGCGGCAGCGGCCATCCTGCGTGAGCCGGTCATCGCCCGCCGGGTGGCCGGAGTCGTCCCCGGTGGCCTTCCCACGGTTTTCGATATCTGGCACTGGCTGACCGTGACGGCCTGGGCGTGCGGGCTCGGAATGGTGATGTTCCGCGAATACGGCCGGGTGCATTTCCGAATCCGGTTCAAGATCGTGATCGTGCTGTCGGTGGTTGTCGGCGTCGTATTCCTGGCGTTGAGCAGTCCGGTGCGGGCGCACGGAATGGCGTCCATCGCGGATTACGGCGGTTGGCGATACGGCGCCTACATCGGGCTGTATTCGATTCTGCCGCTAGTAGTTTCCTGCTACTTGTGCGCACTGAGATATCGAGCTATCGCCTGGCGGGCGACCACCCGGTGGGAAGTGATCATGGTGGTCGCCACGGTGTGTTTCGGCATCGCCAACTTTCTGCCCGTCTGCTCGATCGTTGTCTCCGCCGCTTTGGACGCGACGGGGGTCAGCAGCGAACTGACCCAGCGCATGTACAACCTCGTCTCCGATGGACTCGCCTCCGGTGAGCCAGGACTGTTCCTCTTCACCGCGCTGGTCGCGGTGACGGCCCGGTCCACCGCACAGGCCGTCGCGCAGCTGCTGCGGCTGGATCGCGACTCGCGCACCGCGCGACGGCTGTATCCGCTCTGGCGGGATCTGACCGTCGCCGTACCCCAGGTCGTCTTCCGGCCGAAGTGGGCCGACGATTGGAACGCGTCATCGCTGGAGCGTCTACATCGGCGGCGGATCGAAATCCATGATGCGGCACAGATAGTCGCCAGATATGTGCTTCCCCTGCCGGCCGCCATCGACGACCTGATCGAGAGCACCGTCGCCGAGACGGATCAAGAACACCTGCGATTGGTCGCCGAACTAGCTATCGCGGCCGGGCAGCTCGCGAGAAACGGTGGCGAACCGGCATACGAACCGACCGTCAGTAGATCCGATGTCCCAGACCTGCAGACACTGATTCGCCTGTGGCAGCCCGCAATTCAGCTGCTCTCGACCGACGCGGCCGAGCGTCCGGGAGCTTTGGTGAGCCGCGGTGGCGGTCATCGACTCGGTTCGTGGCTGGGTGTCGGTAGCCGGGGCCGGCCATAGCCCGAGCCGGGCCGGAGCAATCACGCCGCACCAGCGCTCGGCGGTAACCCCTCAGCATCGTGGCTGTGTTCCTGTCCGCGCACCGCCGCGTTCAACACATGGCGCATGCAGCGGCAGAGCTGCTCGGCTCGCCCTTTGCTCGAACGATTTTCCAGCCGTTGCCGCCCGGTCCATAGGCTCGGGCCAGTTCGAGCTGCGTGGACACCAGTGGCCGGCCCGGGCGGACCGGACGGTGAAGTTCACGGTGTCAGAACGAGGCGTCCTGAGAAACGACCGGTGGCGAGGCGGGTGTGCGCTTCGGCGGCTGCGTGCAATGGGAGGATGTCGGCGACGCGGGCGGTGAGCTTCTGTCCGGCGAGACGGGCCAGGGTGTTCCCGTCGGCGTGAATCCATTCGTGGTGAACGGTGATGCCGCGCAGCGGTTTCGGGTCCGGTCCGCCGACGACAGTGACGAAACGGCCGCGGTTGCGGACCGCGGCGAGAGCACGGATGCCGGCACCGGAGGTGTCCAGCGCCGCGTGCGCGCCGCCGGGCACACGCCGGCGCGTCTCGGCCGCGAGGTCGGCGTCGCGTGGAAGTGTCCACCGCGCGCCGACGGATTGGAGGAAATCCGTGTCGCCGCCCTGGACGAGCACCCGCACGCCTTGTTGCGCCGCGAGCTGGACGGCGAAACCGCCGACGGCGCCGGTCGCACCGGTCACCAGGAGGGTGTCGTCCTCGGAGAGGTCGAGCAGATCGAGCGACTGGGCGGCGGTGAGGCCGTTGAGCGGCAAGGTAGCCGCCTCGACCGGCGACAACCCCGTCGGCGCCGCGGCAACGGCGGCGGCGTCGAGCACTACATAATCCGCGTACGCGCCGAGCGACACATCGAGCAGGTCACGCAGGCCGATCACCTTCTGCCCCACTGTAAATCCGTCGACATCCGGACCGAGCTGGTCGACCTCACCGGCGACATCCCAACCGATACCGGTGATCTCGCGCGGCGCCATCAATCCGGCTTCGACCAGCGCGCCCGACCGAGTCGCCACATCGACCGGGTTGACGGTCGCGGCCTGCACCTTGATCCGGATCTCACCCACACTCGGCTCCGGGATAGCCACGTCGACGACCTGCAAGACCTCGGGTCCGCCGTAGCCGCGAGCCACCACCGCTCGCATCAACTCTCGCTTGCTCATGTACACAACTATTAGAGAGCTACTCTTCAATGGGAAGTAGGCACTCGCAAGTGCCCACCGCACCCGGAGGTTCCCATATGTCCACCCGGACCGCGGCGCAACGCCGCGCCGAACACAGCGCCGCATACGACGCCTACCTCGCCGAATGCCCTGCCCGCAAACTATTGGACCGAATCTCCGACAAGTGGGTCAGTCTCGCGGTCAACGCCCTCGCCGATGGGCCACAGCGCTACAGCGACCTCCAGCGGCGACTCGCCAGCGTCAGTCAGAAAATGCTCACCCAGACCCTGCGCAGCCTGGAACGCGACGGCCTGGTCACCCGCACGGTCTGGCCGACCGTGCCCCAGCGAGTCGACTACGAACTCACCCCACTCGGGCGTTCGCTACTCCCCGTCATGCGGGCGATCAAGGACTGGGCCGAACAACATATGGACGAAGTGGAAGCGGCCCGCACGGCATACGAAATGCCAGTCACCGCAAAGTGAATCGGCCGGGATCGACACGGCGGGGGACCATTGGCCGTGCATATGCTCAGGCGGCGTCGCGAGCAGCGCTCAGGAGAGGGACCGCGACTGTGTGCGTTGATGGCGCTTCGGAAAGCTGAGGCCAACGGTGCGCGCGGAGACCCTGCCGGGATGCCTGCGGCAATCGCCGGGGCATACCGTGCCTACGAGTGCAGCTTTCAGACCTATACGATCACTTCGAGAGGCGCGATCGCACAGCGTGTCGAACGTGACCGCCGGAGTCGGGATGGATTCGCTGATCGCCGTGGATTTGTGCCGCGTGGGTCGGCGACGGCCGGGGGTCGGATTCGCGTAGGTTCAGGGGTGCGAAGGCTCCGGTTGTCGGAGATCGGGCTGCCCTGCCGCTGAATGCAATCGAGCACGGTGATTCCGCGACCGGCTTGCTCACCTCCGATCCCCGCGGCGCCAGCGGTGCCACAGCCATCCGCCGCCCAGTCCGGCCAGCAGTGCGGGGACGGCCTGGGCACCGGGGACATGGGGAGTGCGACGTTTGGTCGTCTCTATCGGGAACTGGAGCTCCCGGGTGCTCAGCTGGCCCAGGATCGTCCGGGTCTGGCTGTAGCTGCTGTTCGCGGTGAGCAGCAGTTCGACCATGTTGCGGGCGAGGTAGGTGTTGGACAGCACCTCGCAGGTCAGGTCGACCACGATGTCGGACAGTTCGGCGCGTAGTACCCCGGCGGCGCCGAGTTCGGGGGCCAGGCAGCGGATGGAACCCTCCATGTTGGCGAAGGACTTGCCCAGCATCGGGATCACCGGGCTGATCTTGATGCCGCGATTGGTGGAGTGCCGGAGCAGTGTGGTCAGGACGATGCCGAAGTTGAGGTGCTCCAGCGAGGCCGTCGCCACCTTGGGGACCAGGGTGGATACGTCGCCGATGAAGCCGCCGACGTCGGCCCACTCCGTGAGCATGCCCATCTCCACCCACGCCTTGGCCGCGCCCTCGCCGTCGTTCTGCGCGACGTTGATCAGCGCGAGGGCCAGCTTCAGGCTCGTCGGGCGGTCCAGCCTGCCGACCATTCCCCAGTCGAGCAGGTAGGCGCCCAGGCCGGGTTCGATGAAGATGTTGCCCGGGTGCGGGTCGGCGTGGAACGTTCGCCCTACGAAGTAGCTGTGGTACATGAAGGCCAAGAGGTCGTGGGCGATGGCGGCGCGTTCCTCCTCGTCGAACTCGGCTGCGGGGACATCGCGGATCGAGCCCCCGGCGGCCATGTCCTGCAACAACACTCCCGGTGTGGCCAGTAGGACCTCGGGCACGTGCAACAGGCCGAACTCTCGCGCTTGCGCGCGGCCGACATCCATGTTGCTGGCCTCGACGGTGAAATCCAGCTCATCGACGACGGATTCGAAGATCAGACCCATCATCGCGCCCAGATCGGCCACGGCATTGAACTGCGGACGTGCCGCGGCCACCAGGCGCGCGGCTCGGCGCAGCAGCGCCATATCGGACCGGATCAGCGGCCGGATGCCGGGACGCTGGATCTTGAGGGCGGCGGGCCGGCCGTCGGTGAGCCACACCCGGTACACCTGAGCCAGTGAGGCCGAGCCGAGCGGGCGGTCGACGTCGATGTGGCGGAAGTAGTGCCGCCAGCGCCGGCCCATCTCCGCCTCGAGGACGGGCTCGAACTCCGTGAACGGGGTCGGCGGCACCTGGTCATGGAGTTTGCCCAGTTCGTCCATGGTGGTGGGCGAGACGAAATCTGGTCTGGTGGACAGCATCTGGCCGACCTTGATGTAGAGGGGGCCGAGCTGTTCGAACGCCGCGCGGATTTCCCGGGCGCGCAGCAATGCCCGCTGGTCGGCGTCGCTGGTCACCGAGTGGCGTGCCTCGCGGACGGCCAGCCGCGCGAGGGTGGCGGCCAATCGGCGCGCCCTGTGTTCCCCCACGGTTGTCAGCGTCCGGTCCGGGAGTCGGATTGGGCCGCGGAAGCGCTCATCCGAGCTGCTGGATCACGTGGTGGAGGTCGTAGGCGAACCACAGTTCGGCCATCCGGTCGTGCCGCCAATCGATGAAGGTCAGACCGTCGATGGAGAATCGCTTGCCGGCGGGCTCGATGCCGAACAGCTCGTTCTCGGTGTGGGTTCCGGCGCTGAACCAGCGCAATGCCGTCCGATCTCCCTCCTGAATGACCGCGCGAACTTCCATGCTCTGATCCGGGAACGAGGTCAGCATCAATTGCAGGAACAGCTTGAATTCGGCCGGGCCGTGTACTTCACCGGCGATCGGATCGTGTGCCGAGAAATTGTCGTGGACAACCTCGTGCACGATATCGAAATTGTGCTCGAGCCATATTTCCTCGACGAAACGCAAATGCTGCTCTTTGGCGCTCATTCGGCTTCCCTCGATCCGCGGAATCGACCTTTATCGAAGCTAACCGCACGACGAAACGCCGGTCAACCGGGGTTCCATGCAGTGGAACGTTCGGGCGCGCGGTCCATCCGGCGGGACGCGCATTGACACGACGGGATTATCGGCGCGACGGTATCAAATGAGTTCATCGCCTTTTCCCGCCTATCGAGAAGGTTCTGTCGACTATGGTGAAGACCGCTTTTCTCTTTCCAGGCCAGGGTTCGTTCGTGCCGGGTATCCTGCGCCACCTCGCGGACGAGAGTTCGGTGTCCGAGACGCTGCGTGAAGCCGACGCGATCGCCTCCGGCTACGGCCACCGCGGTATCCGGTCCGCGCTCATCGACGGGGACGGACTGCGGCGGGAAGGGCAATCGCCTCCACCGCCGACGGTGGCGCTGGCGATCTTCACCACCTCCGTGGCGCTGCACCGGCTGCTGCGTGCCGAAAGACAGCGGCCCGACGTGCTGGTCGGGCACAGCCAAGGGGAGATCGCAGCGCTGGTGGCCGGTGGGTGGCTGTCCTTCGAGGACGGTTTTCGTCTGCTCTGCGAGCGCGAGACCCATCTCCGGGAGAGTTCGCCGCCAGGGGGACTGCTTGCGACACGACTCGGTGTGCGTCGCGCGACGGGGCTGGTCGCCGTGCTGGGCGACGGCTCGGCCGCGCTGGCGGCCGACAATGCGCCGGGACAGACCGTGCTGTCCGCCGCCGAAGACGGGCTGGCGACCGTGCAGAAGATCCTCGCCGCGATGGATATCGACGCGGTGCGGCTGCGTGCGCCCTACCCGTTCCATGGGCCGCTGCTCGCGGGCGTCACCGAACTGCTGCGCCCGGCGGTCGACGGGACGGATCCGCTGATCGGGCACACTGCGGTGTTCTCCCCGATCCTGGGCCGGGCGGTCGAGTCCACCGCCGACGCACGGGCTGTGTTGCGCGATCACCTCGTGCGGCCGGTGCGATTCCGTGCGGCGGTGTCGGAGGTCCTGGCCGAGGGGGTGGAGCGGTTCGTCGAGTGCGGGGCCAAATCGACGCTGATCGATCTGAGCCGGTTGTCCGTCCCCGACTCCGTCGAGTTCATCGCACCGCTCGCCCGCCGGGTGGACCGGGCCGGACTGCGCGCGTTCTTCGACGGTTCCGCGGCCGCATCCGAGCCGCTACCCGTTGCCGCATTCCCCAAGGGCGTGCCCGCACCCGCGACCGCTCCCAGCCTCTCGACCTCGCCCGCTGTCGCACCCGCCCCTGCGGCTCCGTCTGCCCTCGCGTCTACGCCCGCACCCGCGCCCGCCGAAGCGGACCAGACGGAGGCGGTGATCACGACGAACGGCACGCTACCCGAGATCGAGGTCCTCACCGACGAACTGCGGCAGATCTTCGCCGAAACGCTCGGTTATCCGCTGGACGTGCTGACCGATGAGGTCGATCTGGAAGCGGACCTTGGCATTTCCTCGGTCAAGCAGATAGAGCTGCTAACCACGGTCCTGGACCGCTACGACCTGCCCACTCCGGACTCGGACATCCGGCCTGGCCTGTTCCCCACGCTGCCAGACCTGGCCGCCTACCTGCGCAAGCTGCACGACGACGCCGTCGCAGCCGCGTGAACGAACGGAGCGACATGGACCAGGAGTTCGCCGATCGCATCGTTCTCATCACCGGCGGCGGCCGCAACATGGGCAGGGTGACGGCCTTGGAGTTCGCGCGGCGCGGCGCACACGTCATCATCGACTACTTCCACTCCGCCGAGGCCGCGGCCGAGACCGTGGACATGATCCGCGCCGCGGGCGGGTCAGCCGAGGCCGTTCGCGCCTCGGTCGCCAAACGTGAGGCCGTGCGGGAGATGTTCGCCGTGATCAGGGAGCGGCACGGACGTCTCGACGTCCTCGTCAATAACGCCGCACAGGGCGTGTTGCGGAACCTGGACGAACTCACCGATCTGGAGTGGGAGAAGACCTACCGCACCAATGTGCACGGCGTGCGCTGGTGCACGGAGTACGCCGTGCCGCTGCTGGAGGCCGGGAACGGCAAGGCCATCGTCAATCTGTCGTCGATCGGGTCGATGTACGCCGTCGGCGCCTACGCTGTGGTCGGGTCGTCCAAGGCCGCCGTCGAGGCCCTCACGCGCTACTTCGCCGCGGAACTCGGCCTTGCCGGCATCCGGGTGAACACCGCGTCCGGGTCGCTGCTGGACAACCCTGTGGCCGACGCGTTTCCGCAAGCTCGTGAGGTCCAGCGCATGTGCGAGGCGGCCACCCCGTTGCGGCGCCCATCGGAGCAGGACCTCGCCGACGCGGTCGTCTTCCTGGCCTCGCCGCGCGCGGCGTCGATCACCGGGCAGACGCTGGTGGTGGACGGCGGGATCACCCTCGGGCAGCGGGTGCTCACCATCCCCGACGGTCGTCCGCCCGCGTGGACGGAGCGCACGCCGGGCGTGCGGGTCGGACTGCGTCCGCTCGCCGGGCCGGAGGCGAACGGCCACCACGCCGGACCGGTAGCCGAAGCCGCCGGGAAACCGGAGCTCGACGAGGACGCCTGGGGCGACCCCGACGGGATCGTCGCGGTCGTGGGCATGGGGCTGGCGGTCCCCGGGGCCAATGACCCGGAAGAATTTCACGACCTGCTGCTGCGCGGCGAGCACCAGTTCGCCGAACCCTCATCGTTCGACGTGGAGGGCATCTACTCGCCCGACCTACGAGCCGAGGACCGCGGCTATTGCAAGGTCTATGGGAGCATCAATGACTTCGTCCCGCATCCCCGGCTCGCGGCCGAAATCGCCGCGGGTTCGATCTGCGAGAGCGACGGCGCGGTGCCCTGGTTGCGGCACAGCATCCTCCAGGCGCGGGAGAACGTCCGCGAGCGGCCGGGCTATCGGCAGGCTTGTTATCTGGGCGCCTGGCCCGGCGGCATCCGCGCCCTCGAGGAGACCGTGATCAAGTCGGCGGTGCTTGCCGGAGCCGGGTGCGCCGATCGACTCGAACCGTTGCTGGACAAGCACTTTCCCGCCGCGAACAGCACCCTCGCGGCGACGCTGCCGGAGGACGTACTGCGGCGGGCCGTCGCCGGTATCCTCCCGGACGACACCGTGCGGCTGATCCTGGACACGGCCTGCGCCTCATCGGTCTACGCGGTGGATCTCGGGGTGAAGGACCTGCTGACCGGTGACTGCGACATCGCCTACTGCGGTGGGGTCAACTCCGGCGCACGACGGGACCTGGTCCTGTTCGCCAAGCTGCGCGGACTGTCGACCAGCGGACAGGTGCGCGCCTTCGACGTGGCCGCGGACGGCGTGCTGTTCTGCGAGTGCGCGGGCGTCGTGGTGCTCAAACGGCTCCGGCAGGCCCAACGGGACGGTGACCCGATTTTCGGGCTGCTCACCGGTTTCGGCAGCTCATCCGACGGGCGCGGCAAGGCGATCGCGGCGCCCGACGCGGGTGGGCAGCGACTGGCGCTCACCCGGGCCCGCGCGGTCAACGCGGTCGATTCCGGACAGGTCGACTGGATCGTCGGGCACGGCACCGGGACGCCGGTCGGCGACCAGGTCGAGCTGTCGACGATCGCCGAACTCGCCTCCGGCGACGGTGTGCTCTGCACGTCGAACAAGGCGGTCGTCGGGCACGGCGGCTGGGCCGCAGGTGCGCTCTCGCTGATCCATACGCTGAATGCAATGCGGCACAATGAGATTCCGGGACAGCCCTACTTCACCGCCCTGCCGCCCGGCATCGACTCCACCCGCGTCCGAGTCCCCCGTGAACGGCACGAGTGGCCCGCCGGATCGAGACCGCGCACGGCCGCCGTCTCCGGGTTCGGGTTCGGCGGCACCAACGCGCACCTGCTCGTCCGCGACACGACACCCGCGCCGGAGAACCCGATCCGATCCGCCCCGGAGCCGAGCGCCGAGGAGATCGTGCTCGTCGGCTGGAGCAGTCATCTGCCGGGCGGCTTCACCCACGACGACGTCCGGAACTGGCTGACCGGCACCGGCCCGGCGCCGGAGCGCTCGTTCGGATCGCTTTATCCAGCACCGCCGTTGCGGGAGTTGCCGCTGCCGCCGGTCACGGCCCGGACGATCGACCGGTGCCAGCTCATGGCGGTCAGCGCGACGCACGCGTTCATCGCCGAGCACGGCGAATTGTGGGCCGAGCTGCGTGAGCGCACCGGAGTGATCGCGGCACACAGCGGGCCGCCCCGATCGCTGGTCGACTACACCCTGCGGGTGACCGCCAGTTCGGTGGAACGCGTGCTGCGCGGCTCCGGTGACCCGGTGGCGGCCGATGCCTGGCGGACGTTCGACGGCGCGCTGGCCGACCTGCGCGAGCGCATCCCCCCAGCGAACGACGAGACCATGCCGGGCCTGCTCACCAATGTCATTCCGTCCCGCGTCGCCAACCGCTTCGACCTGCACGGTGCCTGCCTCACCACGAGCGCGGGCCGCGCTTCGACCAATGCCGGCCTGCATATCGCCGCGCAGTACCTGCGTTTCGGTGAACTCGACGTGGCGCTCGTGCTGGGCATCAATGGCAACAGCACGTGGTCGGGAGCGGACGCCGCGGGCCGACCGGCGGGCAACGTCGCCGAGGGCGCGTTCCTGCTCATGCTGAGTCGCGCCGCCACCGCCCGCGAACGCGGTTGGCCGGTGCTGGCTCGAATCGATACCGGCCTCCGCGACGAGGACACAGCCATCCCGGCCGCACAGTGGGGTTCTGCGGGTGACGAGCCGACGTATGTCGGTGCGGACGGCGCCGTCGCGCTGGTTAGCGGGTTGTGCACCGGAATGCCAGCCCTGCGCTTGCCCGGCGGCGCGATCCACCCCACGGTCGTCATGCGGCGGGTCGAGGAAGAAGTCCCGGCCTGCACCGACGTCGCGGTCCGGCATGTGGTGAAGATCCGTCGCGAGGACGAGCCCGCCGCGAACGCCGGACTCCCGGCGCTCCCGCCCAACGGCATCGTCCTGACCGACTCCGACGAGCTGGCCCGCGAGCTGGCCGACCCCGTCGACCGGGCAGGCGGAATCCTGGTGTCGACCGAGGGCGTGCGGGTGCCGGAAAGTGTCCGGCGCGTGCCTGAACTCGTCGACGCCGACTCGATCGGTGACCTGCTCGACGACTTGGCTGCGGCCCAGCCGCACGTGCGGGTCGTGACCCGAGCCCCCGACCCTGCCGAGACGGACTCCGCGCCCGCACCGGCGTTGCTTCGCTTGCAGGACTTGGCTTTCCTCCTCCTCGCCAGAGTCGGTGAACGGGCCACGCAGGGCTCGGTCGGCATGGTCCTGCTCGATCGCCTGCTGAACTTCGACATCCATCCGAACCTCGCGCTGTTCACCGGAATGGCCCGTTCGCTGGCCTGGGAACTCGGTGGCGCGCCGGTGCTGGCCGTGGTGTCCGACGGCGGCTTGGACACGGCCTTGGACGAGTGGGCGCGCGAGTCGCGGACCAGCCGTACCCGCACCGTCGTGCGCTACCGGTCCGGCCGACGGCATGTCGAGTGCCTGCGGGCAGCTCCTCTACCCACCCCGGCCCGGGATCTGCTGTCCGACGACCACCGTGTCGTGCTGGCGACCGGCGGGGCGCGCGGGGTCACGGCGGAGTCGATGTGCCTACTTGCCGAACGGACCAAGGCGAAGCTGTGGTTGGTCGGCAGCGTCGAACTCGACGAGGTGCCCGAGGACATCACGACCGCGACGAACGAGCAGGAGATGTTACTGCGGGCCAAGTATCTGTCGATGTGGCGAATGACCGACACCACGACGCGCATCCCGGTGCTGATGCGGCGATTCGACGACCTATGGCACAGCAGGGAGGCCCTGGCGAACCTGCGGCGGATGCGGCGACTGGCCGGACCCGATCGGATCCGGTACGTCTCCTGCGATCTCCGCAACGACGTCGATGTGGCGGCCCTGGTGGCCCGGATCCGTACCGAGGACGGCCGGATCGATGTCGTGGTGCACGGCGCCGGCCGCAATCACGCAGGCCGACTTTCGTCGAAGACGTTGGCGCAGTTCCGCGAGGTCCGTGACGTAAAGGTCCTCGGCTATACCAATCTGAAGCGCGCCATGGCCGACGACCCGCCCCGGCGCTGGCACAGCTTCGGCTCCCTGGCGGCGCTGC
The DNA here is from genome assembly GCF_000308715.1 of Nocardia tenerifensis NBRC 101015. GTDB lineage: Bacteria > Actinomycetota > Actinomycetes > Mycobacteriales > Mycobacteriaceae > Nocardia > Nocardia tenerifensis. The sequence goes on along the minus strand of NZ_BAGH01000309.1, from coordinate 22,174 downwards.
TCGGCGGGGACGGGGAGGTGGATTACGCACCCGCGAACGAGTTCCTGGTGTCGTCAGCGCGACGCGCCCGAACAGTGGGTGGCCGGGACGAGACGGCGGTGTGCTGGAGCCTCTGGCGCGACGTCGGCATGGGCGCCGAACCCGCACTGCGCAAGGCGATCACGCGGCGCGGGGCGCTGAGCGGGATGTCCACAGCGGAAGGAGTCCGGCACTTCGCCGCCGAACTCACCGCGGGGGCGCATCCAGAGGCCGTGTCGGTCTACGTCGGCACCGCCGAGCGCACCCTGCTGTCCGGGCTGCTCTCCACCGCGACAGCCCCTCCGGACGTGCTCCGGGCGGGAGCACCGCCCCCGGTCGAACACGGTGACGATCCCACGAGATGGAGCTACCGGCCCGATCCCCGGCGTGACCAGCACCTGCTCGAGCATGTGTACCGAGGGCACAGCATCGTCCCGGCGGCCCTGTTCTCGGCATTGGCCACCGCCCTCACCGAGCGGTTCCGGGAAGCACCGGGGAGCACGACGAAAGCGGAGGACATGGAGCTCTCCGAGTTCATGTTCGCCGACCTCGCCCGCGCGGAGCCCGTGTTCGCCCTGCACCTCGCGCCTCAGGACGAGCACCGCGTACGGGTGTCGATCACGTCCGATCTGATGGACGCCAGGGGACGGGTGCTACGCAAGGATCGGCACCACGGATCCGTCACGATAGTCACCCGCGCGGGTGAGGAGCGGACCGTGCTGCGGCCGTGGGCTACGCCGGATCTGAGCTCGGCGGTGCGACTGATCCAGAACCCGTACGCGGCGGCCGAATCACCGGTGCAGATCACCGGTGTGCTCGACACGCTGTTCGATATCCGGTTGCACTCGGCCGCCAATACCGGCCGATGGATCTCGCGGACCGACCCGGCCGAACTGTTCGGCGTCGTCTCGGACACAGTGACGCTCATCGACGCCATGGGGCAGTTGAGCGCGCTCGAGCTCACCACGGATGGCCACGTGCCGATCAAGGTGCCGCGCCGGATCGGCGCGGTATATCAGCCGATCCGCGGCAACGACGTCGAGCTGATGCGCCGCTACCCCCTGGGACTCGAACTCGTCTATTTCGCCGAGCACGACGTGTGCCTGGCCATCGCCCCGGACGGACAGGTGGTCGCCGAACTCCATCACGTCACCGGCTCGGTCGTGGCCGAGGTGCCGTTGTCGGTGCTGACAGCTGAGTCGAGCCCGCCCCCCACGCCACACTCCAAGGAGACTCACGCCCATGACGTCGTCCAAACCGTATGAGCTGGAAAAAATCATCACGCTGGCGGACACCAACGCGATCGGCAACGTCTACTTCGCCTCGTATGTGTTCTGGCAGGGCGAATGCCGCGAGCGGTGCCTGGCAGGATACGGGCCGCAACTGCAGGACGATATGCGCCGCGGCCTCCTGATGGTGACCGCGTCTTGCGCGTGCGAATATCTCGACGACCTCCGGCTGCTGGATCAGGTACTGATCCGGATGACCTTCGGTCCGGTGCGTTTCAACACCGTGGAGCTGATATTCGAATACCTCCGCCGCACGCCGGACGGCGAGAAACTCGTCGCCCGCGGCCGCCAAACGGTCGCGGTGATGCGGCACCGGCCTGGCAGCCCCGACGATGAGTTGAAACCGGCCGCCTGGCCGAAGTGGTTTCTGTCCTTCGCCGCCGAGTACGACCTCGACACGCGCCGAGCCCATGTCGCACTCGGGTGAAGCCCCCATCGGCCGCCGCGCGCGCGATCCACCCCTTTTCCGACCGCACAAATCCGACCACGACAAGCCTGAGGAGGCCAAATCATGACGACCAGGAACAGACGCCGCCGCCGCGTGAGCTTCACCGACTACTTCGGCGACCTCGTCGACGACACCAAGGAATTCATCGATGATCTGCTGGACCGCGACGATGAGGAGAAGCGCTTCCATTCCGAACGGACGGCACGCCACGACGACAGAGACCTGGACGAACTGCGCGAGACCCTGCAGGAGATGAGTCGCCGGCTCGACCGGATCTCGCGCACCGAGCAGCCCGCCGGGCAGGAGTAAAGCGCCGCATGCCAACGTCGCGGTCGCGCCGCCGACTCGAACGCGAATCCGACGGCACCCTCAGCGAGGCGGACACCGGGGCTACGGTCCACCTCGAGGAGCTGGCCGAAGGGTTACGCATCGGGAGCCGGTTCCGAGTGAGCGCGCGCGGCACCGGCGTGGACTGCACGGTCCAGGTCTTCGCCGACGCTCTCGGCGTTGCCCTGTCCGGCGATGGCCCACGAGGCTACGTTCTCGGACCGGTCCCAGGCGCGCTCGACCTGCCGTGGGGCGTCAGGTGACCGGTGGTTCGCCCCGGTGCTCGCGCGCGCCGAGGCGAACCACCGCTGACCGACTGGATCGCTTCTCGCTGGTCGGCATATCCCGCTTTGGATGCCGCGGCGGCGACGGAGACGACAGCCGGGGCGAGGCCCTCCGGGGTGTGGGATTCCCAGCGCGTCGTTACGGTGAGCGCGGCGACGGCCCGACCGTCCTCGTCTACTACCGCTGACCCCACCGACAGCAACTCCCGCTGGATTCCCTCCCTGCTCCAGGCCCAGCCGTGCGAGCGGATGCGGGCCAATTCATAGTGGAAATCCACGCTGCCGGTCGCGACGATGCCCGGGGTCTTATGGACGGTCCGCGCGATCCGGTCCTGCAAGCGCGTGGAGGAATAGGCGAGCAGAACCCGCCCCGCCGCCGTGGTGTCGGAGCGAGCGCGGTCGTCGAGGCCGAGCGCCATATCGAGCGAGCGGTGATCATGCGAGGTGGCGATGCATACGACATCGCTCCCGTAGAGCACGCTTGCCCTGGCGATGAGATTCGTGGCGGTGTGCAGATCCTGCAGCCACGGCTGCAGGTGTGTCCGGAGGGACGCCGGTTTTCGCGCACACGCGAAATCCCCGAGCACGGCGAGCCGGGAGGACAAGGCGTACTTCCCGTTCCACGGTTCAACCAACTCGAACCGCTCGAGTACCTTCAATATGCGATGTGTGGTCGACTTCGCCAAGCCGACTTCTCGCGACAACTCGACCACTCCCACCGGCGTCCCGGCGTGGGAGGTGAATCCCTCCAAAAGGACAAGAGTCTTCTCGGTACATTGAAATACGTTTTCGCTCACCCTCGAACCCCTTACGACGGAAATCCGCGAGCCGCCGCGACGGGCGCTCTGATCCCTTGATGATAAGCACCAGGCCTGCACCGAGGTGTCGATTCCGCCGTCTCCAGGCCGCTTGGGATTCGTAGTGATCGTCGCCAAACATTTTGTGTCAGACGGTGTTTCGTGTTCCCAAAAGTTGCTCCACCGATTGCCGATCTGAAACCGGCTGTGCGCCAACAATGATCAGCAGCACCGTGTCCGGACATATTGTACGCCAGCGGTTCCCAGGTTCAGCCACGTTGATCAGTGCGCCAGGACGCCGACCACCTTCTGTGATCGTATTCGTCTCGAAACCCAGCGCTGTGCCCGAGTCATGTCACACTCGGCGCCCACTGCTTCCATCGCATATGAATGTCAGTAGCTGATTCTCGGCCTTGCGATGCCGGGATTTCGCCATGAGTTCGAGCAGGCTGGCTCCGGCGGGCGGGGTTTGGTGCCCTTGGACTTCACTCGGGCGCATCGGACCGTCTGGTCCAGGTTCTCGATGTTGAGTTGGAGCAGTTCTTCTGCGCGAGCGTATGTTTCGTAGAGCATGCGCCAGAACGTCTTCTCCCGGACGTGGATCTTCGCGGTGGCAGATGAGGCGGTCGATCGCGGTGCGCGAGCGCGGAGTCCGGCGGGGTCGACCGTGCGGCCGAGGCGGGCAGTTTCGGTGCGTCCCAACCCTGTTCGGCGCACCAGTGCAGCCATTTGCCGACTGCGGCGCGGCGGGAGTTCCAGGTGATCACCGCCGAAGCGCCCCACAGTGATTCCAGCGCCGCGCCGATCTCGGCGTCGGTGACCGAGTCCAGGGCGCGCGAGCGTCCGATCAGCCCGTCCGGGCCGGTCGAGGGCGTCGACGGTCTTGACGATCGCGATGCCGTAGGCGCGGCGGGTGTTGGGCGATCCGATGGTGTCGCAGAACGCTCGGCCGCGCAGCGCAGAGTTCGCGCCGGCGGGGTGGGTAGCCGGGTCACCTTCGCCGCCACGCCCCTGCCTTCGCCTGGCTTGCCCCGGAGAACGGGGCCGGTTCGTGTTGCGCCGCAGCGCATCCCCGTGGCACCACTGCGGGGGTTACCCCGGAGAACAGACCATTATCCGGGGATTACGAAGACGTTCGGGCAAAGTTGTCGAACACGCGGTATGCGGCAATTGCGGATGATCCTGCGGCGTCCGGTCTCGCTGCTCTTGCCGGGGCAGATGGACAACGAATCATCTTGTTGTTCATACGGGTCTATCCACTTGGAGGTTCAGTAAAGGTTGGTTGGCTGTGGTTGGTTGTGGATGTCTTAGGTGGTCTGCTCTCGAGGCCTGTGGTCGGGTTGGCGTTGGTTGCTCGGCTGAGTTGTTCGGATACTTCGGGTAGGTCCGCGTGGATGCGGCGGTCCATCGCGCGGGCGAACAGTTCGTCGGCGACTTGGTGCACGACCGGGCGAAGTTCGGCGAGCGATGTCGCGAGTTGATGCAGTTGCTCGGGCGAGGGGTGTTCGAGGACGCGTCCGAGTAGGTGGGTCCGGAATTCCTGGACGAAGGCGAAGGCCATCCGATCGAAGGATGCTTGCAGTTCCCAGCTCAGCGCGAGCACGGTGCGCAACGGGATACCCGCGGCGACGAAAGCGGTGGCGGCCTCGAGCAGGCGGCCGCTGGAGTAGACGAAGTGGTCGTCCTCGATCCGCAGGAATCCCAGTTCGACCGCTTCGGCGATGGCCTGTGGGGTGGCCTGTTCACCGAATCGGGTCAGCATTTCCTCGAGGTCGATGGTGACTTCTTCATCGCCCCACGCCACCGAGGCCACGGTTTCGAAGCCGAGCAGTTCCGAGACGCCGCCACCTTGCTCGGCGCTGGTCAGCAGGTCGGCGATGCCTTCGAGGCTGTGGCCGCGGCCCAGCAGATCCGCGATCAGGGTCAACCGCTCGAGATGGGTGTGGTTGTAGAGGGCGTGGCGGCCCTGCCGGCGTGGTGGGGCGAGCAGACCTCGCTCCTGGTAGTAGCGCACCGTGCGGACCCCCACACCGGCCGCTTCGGCCAGTTCCGCCACCCGGTACTCCTGGGTGAGTCCCGTCATCGCATCCTTCTCCCGCTCGCCCGGCCGCGGTGATTTCCTGAATCGTAACTCAACTGTCTCAGCAGATGCTGGTCGAGACAGGCCGTAAAGATCAAGTAGAAGAGCGAGCCGGGGAAAACTGGACACTGTTTGTGTTAAGTGTCACCTACGGTTACAGTGTCCACTGACATGATCGAGCTGTGCCGGAAGAGTCGGCGCACGGATTCCGATCAGTGTTGTGGTCCGGAGGTTGAAGTCAATGTCGACAAGCGCCCCTGGTGTAATCCAGGAACTCGAGATCGCCGGGATCGCGGCGGTCTTGCATCTGCGCCGCTATCCGCGGCTGTCCCATCGGTTACTCGACCATGTGACCGGTGTTGCCGACGATGTGGCCCCGTCGCCAAAGTTGCCGTGCGGAGTGGTACGGCGGGAAGCCGCTGAAGTGGTGGCGGGATGTCTGGGTCTGGTCGCGCAAGCCTTGCAGGGCCGACCGCCGGGCGAGATCCCATCGACGCTGCGCACAAAGATGGAGGACTGGGCCGCGGAGGGTGTGGCGCTGGAGACCGTGCAGCACGCCACCCATCTCGGGTTCCGGTTCGTGCTCGATCTGCTGTCCCGGCGCGCCACCAGCGCCGACAGCCGGGCGATGGTAGTGGCCAGCCAACGCCTCGCCGAGGTCCTCGACCGCGTCATCACCACATTCACCCGCGCCTACCTGCGCGAGATCCGGGCCGACGCCACCCAGCGGCACGCCGCCGCCGAGATCATGGCCGCCGCGTTGATCGCGGGATCGAGCACCGCCGCGATGGCACGCGAGAGCGGCTTTCCGGACGCGACCGGTTACCTCGTGCTCGCTCTCGCCGTCCCCGGCTCGCCGGAGCAGCCCGCCGGACCCTCGCCGGATCGCCTGGAAGCTCGCCGTCGTTTGCGCCGTTTGCGCACCGAGCTCGCCATCCACCCGGACGCGCCACTGGGCCTACTCAGCGAATCCGGTGGCACCGTACTGATTCCCGAGGAGCGACTCGACGATTCCGCCGCCGTGGAGTTGTTCGAGTGCCTGCGAAGCGCCGCCCGTGCCCCGCTACTGGCCGCCATGGTCCACTCCCCACGCCACGAAATCCCCGACGCCGCGCACCGCGCGCACGAACTGCTCGACCTCGTCCAGCGCCTGAATCGGCCCCCTGGTCTCTACCGATTCACGGATCTGGCCCTGGAATACCAGATCACCCGCCCCGGCCCAGCCCGTCAACGCCTGAGCGCACTGCTGGACCCGCTGCGGTCCCAGCCCGAACTGCTGCACACCCTGGCGCTGTACATAGCCAACAACCATCACCGTCACCGCACCGCCGCCACCCTGCATATCCACGCCAACACCCTCGACTACCGACTGCGACGCATCGCCAAATACACCGGCCTGGACCCCTCCCGCTCCGACGGCCTATGGCATCTGCAGTCCGCTCTCATCGCCCACGCCTACGAAACCGAACCCGCCACCACGGCCCGCTGCGGCTGAACGATGTCTCGAAATTCGAATAGCGGGGCAGCACAAGCAGTTCGACTTGTGCTCGCTCTCATCGTTTTATGGGCGACTGGCCGAAGCAGCTTCGGCAGTTGAACATGGTCCACGGCCAGGACCCGTCATCAAAACGGGAATCCGCTCGGCTGCTTCCGAAGGGGCACTGTGTACTCGAACCCTCGACTCTGACAGCCCTTTCACGATGACACCCTCGGAGTGCGTTCCGCAGTCGCGCCGACCCAGCAACGGCCGATGTTCGCCCGGATGTTGAGGACGCAATCCGCGATCAGGTACACGACACCTGTCGTGATCTTGCTACGGTGACCAAGTAAGCCATTGGCCTGCACAAACTTTCGCTATAGGCGAATGGGGATCGAAGAATGGGGATCGTCCGATTCCACAAAACAGGTCAGGCCCGGCATTGCCGGGCCTGACCTGATTAGAAAGTGGAGCTAAGGGGACTCGAACCCCTGACCCCCACACTGCCAGTGTGGTGCGCTACCAGCTGCGCCATAGCCCCGAGTGGGTTGCTTTCAGGTTTCCCTGACTGCCTGAACGAAGTTACACCACGGGTGTGGCGGCGACCAAATCGGCTTGAAACGGGGGTAGCGGGGAGGGGCGGACGGTCGTAGAATCGAACGCATGTTCGAAGGATGCGATCTCTCGGTGCTGGATTTTCAGGCCATGAGCGATGAGGGGCTGAGGGACGCCCTTCGGACTGCGCATGGGGCTTCGGCGATGGCGCAGGCGGCGGAGGTGTTCGCGGTGCGGGAGTTGTATCGCCGGCGTCTTGCGTCGAGTGCGGAGGTGGGGGAGGTGCGGGCGGGTGAGTTCGCGGCGGGGCGGATCGATCTGGCGAGGGTGCGGGTGATCATCGACAACACGCGTGCGGTGGCGCGGGAGGTGCTCGACGAGTTGGAGCCGCGCCTGCTGGCGACCGCGGCGCGGACGACGCCGGTGCGGCTGCGGCAGGCGGCGCGGCGATGGGTGGCGCGGCTGGATCCCGTTGGGGCGCAGCGGCGGCGGGAGCGGCGTCAGGAGGATCGGGACGTCCGGATTCGGGCGATGCAGGACAGCATGGCGGTGTTCGACGGACTGCTGCCCGCCGCGGGAGCGCAGACGGTGGCGATGCGGTTGCGGGAGATGAGTCTGCAGGTGTGCGCGTCGGATCCGCGGACGATGCCGCAGCGGCGGGCCGACGCGCTGGTGGCGCTGGCCGACGGGTCCGGGCGGTTGCGGTGCGGGTGTGGGCGCGTGCGATGTCCGAAGGGAGGTGCGGGGGGCGAGACGCCGCGGCGGCCGCTGATTCAGATCGGAATTCCGGCTGACACGTTGCTCGGGATGCGGGATGCGCCCGCGTTTCTAGCCGGGTACGGGCCGATCGACGCCGCGCTGGCCCGGCTGATCGCGCGGAACATGCTCGGTTCCAGGTAATTCCGGAACGATCCGCCGATGAGCTTGCCGCAGAACAGGTTACGCACACGGAACGGGAAGTGCGTGCGCTGGACGGGATGTGCCGGTTTCCGGGATGCACGATGCCGGCCGCCGAATCCGAACTGGATGACTCGATCACACTGTGCGCGCGACACCTTCGCTTGAAAACGTTGGCGGACAACAGAAAAGTGCCCTGGGAAACCTGGCTGGCCGACCCGGATCGGTTGCAGTGGACGACACCGACCGGCGAGGTGCACGCAACTTCCCGCGAAGGTGCCCGATACCTATTCCCGCACAAGGACATCGACGTGCCGACCAAGCCCGAAGACGGCCCGTCGCGACCGGATGTGCCGCGCGATCTGCCCGACGACATCGCCTACCCACTACGCGGCCACGTCATGGTCCACCGCCAACTGTGCCGAATCGCGCCGGACAACGAAATACCCTATGACGCAAGAGCTTCTGCGCCGCAGTGAATGCCCGCCTCTCACCGACCAACTGAAAACGCGACGAGCAGCGGCACCGGCCAACTGGGGAAGCGGGACCGCGCCGTCGAACCGGGCCGAGCCGCCGACAGGTGGAGTCGGCGGCTCGGCCCGACGAACCAACAGACTCGACGCGCCGCGGTCAGGGGGTATATCGGCCGCGCCGTCGAAACGGGCCGGGCCGTCGGGTGGTGGATGCGGCGGCCCGGCCCTCCGACCAACCGAATGCTCGGCGGGCGGCGGACCGGCTGACTGGGGACGCCGGCCGCCCCGCCGAGTGGGCCGAGTCGCCGACGAGTTCGCTGGCTCGGCCCCCAGGCTCCGTGTCGAAGTTTCATCCGGCCGGACTTCGACACAGGGCCTGAGCCAACCGAATGCTCGGCGCCGGCGGTCCCGGGGAACTCCTGGAGTCGGATCGCACCGTCGAGCGGGGCCGGGCCGCGACCAGGTGGTGCGTCCGGCCCGGCCCCACCCGAACTCAGGACTTGACGGCGATCCCGCCGACGATGATCTCCTCGACCAGGGTCAGCTTGTCGCGCACGATGCCGTCCGGCCGCCAATGCGACAGCGGCACCAGGCCGGGCTCGACGAGCTCGCAGCCGCGGAACAGGCGCAGGATCTCCTCGCGCGTCCGGAACCGGCCGGTGCCGAGGAAGTCGAGGAACGACCTCTCCAACGCGCGCGATTCGTCGCCGGTATGCAGGAAATGGGTGATGAACAGATGACTGCCGACGGGCACGGCATCCAGGTAGCCGTCGACGACGCCCTCGGGATCCTCGTCATCGTGCAGGTGATGCAGCATGCCGACGAGCATGATGGCCACGGGCTGGGAGAAGTCGATCATCTTCTGCACGTCGGGATGCGCGAGCACCGCGGCGGGATCGCGCAGGTCCGCGGTGATGACGCGGGTCAGTCCGTTCTCACCGAGTAGCGCTCGTCCGTGGGCCAGCACGATCGGATCGTTGTCGACATAGACGACCTGTGCGTCCGGTTGATACGACTGTGCGACCTGATGCGTGTTCTCCATCGTGGGGAGCCCGGCGCCGAGGTCGAGGTACTGCTTGAGTCCCGCTACGCCCGCTAGGTAACGCACGCCGCGGCCGAGGACGGCCCGGTTCAGTTTGGCCAGCTCATCGACCTCTGGCATGGTCTCACGCAGATGCTCCAGCACGTGTTCGTCGGACGGGTAATAGTCCTTGCCGCCGAGCAGCGCATCGTAGACTCGCGAGATACTCGGCTTGGATACGTCGAACTCGACTGGCGCCGACTCGGAATTCGTCATCGTTCATCCCTAATACGCGCAAACTCGGACACTTGACCGTCTGTGAAAAGCGTAGACACGCAAGTCGATGTCGCGCGGCACATTTGCTCGATCAGTGCCAAGTCGGCATCAGCGGGTGAGGACGTCCACCCAGTCCTGCTTGTTCACATCGATTTTGGTCTTGCCGTCGAACACGGCGGGGGTTGCCGCGGAGCCGTTCAGCGCCGCGTCGAGCGCATCCGTCATGGCAGTGGCACTGGCTTTGGCCGCATCGATTTTCGCACCGGAGGAGATGCACTGGAGCACCGACTCCGGCGCATCGGCGGCCCTGGCGAGCGCGGCGAGCTCGCTGTTGTCCAGATCGGCGCCGCCTTCGCTCGGGCGCTTGGTGGTGAACAGTTCGGTATGGAACTTCGAGTACACCGGGCCCGAACCACCCTCTGCGACACACTGATTCGCCGCGACCGCGCGGGACGAATAGTCCTTGCTGCGCGAACGGGCGTCGAGGAAGTTGACCAGACGGTAGCGGACGGTCAGCTTGCCCTCGTCGATTTTCTGCGCGATCTCCTGACCGTAAATGCGCTCCATATTGCCGCAGCCGGGGCAGATCGGATCCTCGAAAATGTCGATCGTCTTCGGTGCGTCCGGCTTACCGAGCAGGATCGAACCGTCCGGTTCCAGCACCACGTGCACACCGGGGTCGTGCGCGGACCCGTAACCGTCGTTGCGGGCGCTCGCCTCCTCGTGTCCCCCGCGGGTCGCCAGGACAACGATCACCGCGATCAACACGACGGCGACGGCGCCCAACGCGTAGGTGGTCTTGCTGGACATGGGCCGCGGGGTGTAGTTCGAACGCGATTCGCTCACACCGACACTCTGCCGCAACCGCCCCCGCCTGCCATTCCCGGGTCTGACAACCAACGGACGGGGGCCCGCCATGGGGCGATCCTCCATCAGGCCGGCGGTCGGCTCGTCGTGCCGTCAGTTCCAATCAAGTCTTGCGCAGTTAATATTAACCATGCAACACTCAACGTATGAACACAGCTTCCTTCCTCGCTCAGACCTCCTTCCCCCTGATCTGGCCGCTCATCGCGGTCGTCGGCGCACTGGTCCGCACCCGGCGCAGCCCGTCTCGGCAAGCCGCGCTGGAGACCTGGCAGCGGTGGTGGGCCGTGGTCGCGCTCGGCTGCGGCAGCCTGTGGATGACGGTCGCGTTTCTCACGGTTCCGGACGAGATGGCCACGGTGATCGGCTTTGCCCGGAGTCCGTTCCAGTTCGAGATCGCGTTCGCGAATCTCGCGCTCGCCGTGATGGCGTTTCGTGCCGCTTCTTCTTCGGCCACGGTCCGGGAGCGCGTCACCGTCGGGCTCGGGGCCGGCATGTTTCTGTGGGGCGCGTTGATCGGCCACGTCTACCAGTGGTTCGCCAACGGCGACCACTCGCCCGGTAACACCGGCGGAGTCCTGGTGTGCGACCTGCTGTTCCCCGCCGTCATGATCGTTCTCGCGCTGCGCTCGCAGCGGTTGGCCGGTACCGAGCAGCGTGTGCCCAGCGGAATGGTCGTCGCACCGCACGCGGCCAGGTGAGGTTCGCCCGGTCTGTGCCGAGGCGATTGATCTCAGCAAGTGGGTATCGAAGACGTGGCCGCCGATTCTCGGCGGCCGAACGGAGGCGATCATGGAAACGCGCAATGACACAGTTATCGCGGACGGGTGGCCGCCGCATCGGATCGGCGCCTTCGTCGATGCCGTCTTGGCCATCGCGATAACGCTTTTGGTTATCGAGCTGGAACGGCCCAAGGGCGAGGACGCGGCCGATGCTCGCGCACTGGCCGAATTCCTCTGGCACGAACGGTCGTCGTTCGTGGCGCTGGTGCTCGCGTTCTTCCTGCTGTGGTCGGTGTGGCGGCGCCACCATGTGCTGATCTATCAGGTGGAGCTGGTGGATCGGTACACGCTGGCCGCCCACGCGCCGATGCTGTTGTTCGCCGCGGTATTGCCGTTCGTCACCGCGCTGTTCGGCAATGCGTTCGGCAACTCGCTCGCCGTCTGCTTGTTCGCGGGGGTGGCCGCGGCGCTTTTCGCCAGTGAGGCGGTGGTCAAGGAGATCGCGTCCCGGCGATCCGTGCTGGCCGAGCGGGTCTCGCCCGCCGCGCTCCGCTCGAATGCCGGTGGATCCTATGCCGTGGCAACGGTTTTCGCGGTCACCGCCGTACTGGCCTGGCTCACCCCTTATGTATGGGTGGTGTGGCTGTTCGCTCCGCTCGTCGCCACCTTCGGCGGTCGCTTGATCAACCGGGTCCGCGCCGTTCGGCAGGAGGGCGACGATTAATCTTAACCGGGTAAGACTGGACTATGCTCGACGTGTGGACGATGGACTCGGAGACTTGCTGCATCGCGTGGTGTTCCTGCTCGGCGAGGCGGCGCGGCGGCGGGTGGACAACTCTCGTGGGCTGAGCTACAGCCAGATACGCCTGCTGGGAACGCTGGAGGACATCGAGCCGGTGACCCAGCATCAGCTGGCGCAAGCGCTGGCGGTCTCCGATCCGGCCATCAGCCGGGCGCTACGTCCGCTGGAAGAAGCCGGACTCGTGCGGATCGAGACCGATCCGGAGCACAAACGGCGACGACTGGTCCGCACGACCGAGGCGGGCCGCGACGCTTTCCACGCCACCGGTAAACCGCTCGTCGACGAGTTGCGCACCGCCCTGCTCGCGGCTGATTTTCCGTATGAGCGCTATCTGCGCGACACCATCGTGCTGGCCGAGTTGCTCGAGCCGTCCCCCTCCTCACCTGCCCCCGGCGACGCCGGGTGACGCAGTCCGACCGGTCGTATTCTCTCGACGTGTTCACCGAAAACGCATACGGCAGGGCGTAATTCAGTTTCACTGAATTTGTCGCAACACAGGGAACGCCGTCCTCGGTGTATCGCTCGGCTCACCGGTCCTGCGGCCGCGCGGCGTCGAAGGGGACAAGCGCAACGGTCCGATATTTCGGATAAAAAACCGACCGCGCGGAAATTGCTCATTGTTGACGTTCTTGCAAAGACCGAGATCGGCGATCTTATTGTTGCCGAGTGGAAGTGTTGCCCGTACGATGAGTATATCTAGATAAGATTTGCAGGCTGGCATTGCGGCTCTGAAATCTCTACTCGTTGCCTTTCCTGCTCGGGCTCGGTGTAAATCGATTTCCCGGTCAGGACTCGGCCGCTTGTGTCACCTGAATTGAGTGGGTGCGCCGCCGACCCGGGCCTGTGTCGGCCGGACTCGGCGACTCGACCGATATTCTTCAGGAGAAGACCGTGGCCGACGATACCGATGACGTACGAGAGCACGGCGACGGTGTAGGCACCTTGCCGCCCGGCACCAGATTCGATATCGGCGACGAGCGGTACTCGCATATTCACCGATACCGGGACATCCCTATCCGGATGAGCGACGGCACGGTGCTCTATGCGGATATCGGTCGCCCCGGGGACGGCGCCGGGCCGGTCGGTGAGCCGTTGCCTGTCGTGGTCACCTTCACCGCGTACAACAAGCGGCTGATACAGCTCGCCGGTTCACGCGGGGTTCGTGCGGTCAGCCGAGCGGCCCGATGGATGAGTCGCCGCCCCGTCGACACCGCGGACGTTCTCGGAGTGTCGGTATTTCTCCAAACGCTGGCACACGGCGCGCCGGACGCGATCTCCCCCAATGAGACGCTGATACGTCGCGGGTACGTGTATGTGCTGGTCGACTCGCGCGGTACGGGGTCGTCGCTGGGGGGTTGGAATTTCATCGGAACGCAGGAGCGACGGGACTATCTGGAGGTGTTCGGCTGGCTCCGCGATCAGTCATGGTGCCGCGGCGAGTTCGCGCTCGCGGGCATCTCCTATCACGCCATGGCCGCACTGGCCGCCGCCGGGCTTCGCCCGGAGGGCCTGAAGGCGGTGTTCGCGATCGAGGGAGCGGAGAGCGCCGATCGCGAGATCGCGTTCACCGGCGGTCTCTTGTCGCCATTCGTCATCGCGTGGTCGGCCGCCGTCAATGCGGTCAAATTCATTCCGCCGGTGCACACGCTGTTGCGCGACTCCACGCTGATCTCGTACGTACGTGATCGTCTCGCCGCTCCGCTGCCCTGGTTCGATCGGACGATCTCCATGTATTTGAGCAGAGACGACCCCGACCTGTATCGGAACGAGAAATGGGAGGAACGAAGACCGCGACTCGAATCGATCGAGGTGCCCACGTTTCTGGTCGGCGGATGGCGCGACATCTTCAACCGCTCGCCGCTGCGGATATACGAGCAAATCGATGTGCCGCCCGGGCGTAAGCAAGTTCTGGTCGACAATTCTTTTCATTTCACGCCGGGCTTCGGCTTCGGCACGAACGGAAACCCGCCCGCACTCGACGAGCTGCAGTGCGCCTGGCTCAACCGCTGGGTCAACAATGAAAGCAACGGGATAGACGGCTACGGCCCGATCGTTCTCCACCAACTCAACGGGCCGTGGGTAGCACGCACGGAGTTCCCGCATCCGGCGGCGCAGCCGGTTCGTCTTTACCTGTCCGCCGACAACAGCGGCAGTGCAGGCCACGCCGGTTACGACGGCACGCTGGCCCTGTCCAGTCCGCCCGCGGACCAATCGATCGCCCTCCCGCACAGCGGAGTGCAACTGTCGTCCGACAACACGGCTATCGCCACAGGAGGACTGAGCACCCTGTTCGGCAGGTACAACGCCGACGAACGCCGTGCCGAAAAGTCCGCGGCAACCTTCACCACCATCCCTTTCGCGACCGACACCGTGCTCTCGGGCCCCATGAACGTTCACCTGTTCGTCGAAACGACCGGGCACGAAGCCGTGTGGGTGGTGACGCTGTCGCGCGTCGCTCGCGACGGCACCTCGATCGCCATGGCACGCGGCACACTGCGGTCCGCATTACGGGAGCTCGACGAGGCGAACAGCCGGTACGCCGACGGTGAACTCATCGAACCGCAACACCCGCTCACCGCGGAGTCTTTGCAGGAGGTCCGTCCCGGCGAGATACACCGAATCGACATCGGACTCAACGCCACCGAAGCGGTCATCGACACCGGCGACCGGCTGCGGCTCTCCATCCAATGCGCGAGTTTCCCACGCCACGCCTTGCCTCTCGGTATGCGACGGAGCCTCGGAACCCAGACGATCCAGATTCACCCTCGCCGGCCCTGCTATCTCACGCTGTGCGAATACCCGAAACAGTCCTGAACCGCCTGCGATCAAAGGTTGTCAGCCTATGGAACTCATGTCACCGATCGATTCGATATTCCTGCTCGGCGAGGCGAACACGAGGCCCATGCATTTCGCCACGCTCGAACTGTTCGAGCCGCCGAGAGACGCCGGTCCGGATTTCGTGACGCGACTGCATCGAAAGCTGCTCGACGACACCGAGATTCACCGGACGTTCCGGAGACACCCAGTGCACGCGTTCCTCGCCGACAAGGTCGGTTGGGTCACGGCCGCGGAGATCGAGCTGGCCTACCACGTACGCCGCCGCACCCTGTCCGGGCCCGGCGACAACTACGAACTGCTCGAATTGGTCTCTGACCTCCAGAGCGTACTGCTCGACAGGTCTCGGCCGCTGTGGCGGATGTACCTGATCGACGGGCTCGACGACGGCCGCTTCGCGGTATACACCAAGTGGCACCATGCCGCCTTCGACGGAATCTCCGCGCAGCGCAGCATTACGCGAACGCTCAGCCCGGATCCGGCCTGCCCGGACGTGCATGGTTGGTGGCACCCGCGCGACGAGCGACGAGGGAAGACCGCCTCGGCCGGCAGAACCTCCGCCTCACTGCGCCAAAAGCTTTCCGCCGCATTACAATTCGCGCCGTCACTGACCGCCGTCGTCGCCGAGGCACTGTGGAAGAATACGACGCCGCTGCCGTTCTCGGCTCCGCACACCATGTTCAACGTGCCGGTGCACGGCGCGCGCCAGTGTGCCGCCCGCTCGTGGCCGTTGGCGCGCATGACACCGATCCGGCAGGCGACCGGCTGCACCGTGAACGACATCTTGGTCGCCATGATCGGCGGGGCGCTCCATCACTACCTGATCGGCCGTGATGCCCTGCCGGACCGCCCGTTGATCGCCATGGTCCCCATCTCGCTTCGAGACAGAAAAGGCACCGACACGGGCGGCAACCGGGTGGCGGCGGCACTGTGCGGTATCGGCACCGACGTGGCGGATCCGGCCGAACGGCTGGCGGGAATCGCGGCATCGATGCGGCGCGCCAAGGAACTTCACTCGGCGCTGACGGCGACACAGTCGATGACCTTCTCCGCGCTGATGCTCAGCCCGCTGGCCTTGACGGTGCTGCCCATCTCGGCGCCGGCGGTCTCGACCGCGCCGGTGAACATCGTCATCTCCAACGTGCCAGGGCCCGCCCGAGCGCTGTACTGGGAAGGCGCGAAGCTCGCGGCGAACTATCCGATGTCCATCGTGCTGGACGGACTGGCACTGAACTTCACCATCTCCAGCAATATCGACGCCATAGACTTCGGCATCGTCGCCTGCCGGGACAGCGTGCCCGACCTGGACCTGATCGTCGATTACCTGGAGAAGTCCCTCGCCGAACTCGAGAGCGCCACGGCCGTCGGCTCGGTCACCGCGCCGCGGAGTTGAACGGACGAAGGTCCGCCACCGGAGCCGCCTCGATGCGTTGCGGCGAGTCGGGGTCGTCCCTGTCACGCACCCGATAGAGTGTCTTGCACAATGACACAATTACGGGACACACTCGGGGGTGTGGGCTTCCGGGATTGGAAACAGGCCGTTTCGCACGGCGACAGCGACCGTGCCATCGCCGCGCGGATGGGCACCAACCAGATGCGCGTGGCGCGCCACCTCAGCGATACGCCCGTCGCGGAGACCGTCATCGCGTTCAGCCGCACGTATGGCGTCAGCCCGGTGGAGGGCTTGATCGCGGCCGGGTTTCTCACTCGAGCCGAGGTTCAGCGGGCCGCGGTCCGTGAGGCGCTGCAGGAGGCCACCGGCGCCGAACTCGCCGAGGAGGTCGGGCGGCGCCTCGTCGCCGAGACCACACCGAACACACCACCCCGGAGCCGCCGCGAGCGGCTCAGCAAAGGAC
Source organism: Nocardia tenerifensis NBRC 101015 (assembly GCF_000308715.1). Taxonomy (GTDB): domain Bacteria; phylum Actinomycetota; class Actinomycetes; order Mycobacteriales; family Mycobacteriaceae; genus Nocardia; species Nocardia tenerifensis. The sequence continues at coordinate 5,153 of NZ_BAGH01000309.1, read as the reverse complement.
TACGCGAGGAATGACCGACGCCCTTTTCGGCTTCGCGATCGTGGTGGCGGCCCTCACGGCCGTCGCCCGCCTCTCCGTCTGGCGCACCGCGCCGCAGACCCGCCTGCTCACCGCGGTGCTCGCGCTCCTGGCCGCCTCCGCGGCGTTCGCGCAGACCCAGATCAGCGACCGGCTCGACGCGTACTTCGATGATCCCGGCTGGTCCGGCATCGGGTACGACGTGCTGCTGCTCACCGCGGTCTGCCTGCTGTGCGCCTACCTCGCCCAGATCTGGGGCCACACGCGCCTGGCCAGGGCCGCCGAACTCGCCGCGCCCGCCCTCGCCGCGCTGCTGACCATCACCTACGCGCTCGCCGAGCACAATGGTCAACACCGCCATTACATCGGCGAGGAACTCAGCTCGACCGCGACCGTGCACGGGCTGCTCGTGTCGGGAGCGCTGCTGCTGGCGAACGTGGTCATGGCCGCCACGGTCGTCGCCGCGCGGCCGCCGACGCGCACGCAGTTGTGGTTCGGCCTGGCCGCCCTGGCGGGTCTGATCGTCGCGACCCTGCGGATCAGCGCGATCATCGACCCGGGACGCTTCTCCGATGCCTTCTGGGACCTGCGCTACCCGCTCGACACCGTGGTCCTGCTGGCGGTATCCGCCGCCGGAATCGACAATCTGCTGCGCAAGCGGCGATCCAAGGCGGCATTGAACAGCTGAATCCGCCGGTCTCCCAACCTCTTCGAGTGTTTCTCGAACGCGCACGCACCGGATCGGTGCCATCGTGTCTCGTCCGCGACCCTGAGACGAACTGATTCGCAGCCATCTCTAACCTTGGTGTTGTACCGATATTGGGTCGACTCTCACAAAATGTGAGCCACAACTCTCTTTTGCCAAAAGGCGCTGGTAGTGCGTCTGTTTCCGTCGGAATCTTCACGAAGTCGCCGAAGTATCGCGACAAGATGACCTTGCGGCATTGACTCAAAACTGACACAGTATGAGTCGTAATCGAAACAGTCAGCGTGAGGATCGCAGTCCACCTTCGGATCCTCAGCCCTGACCACGCGGCTTGTTGATCGCCCACGTGGTGGCGACCGCCTCGAGGTGCGGAACCTTCCATCTCGCCGCCGAGCCGCGAGCACCGGCACGCATCCGCGCCCCGATCGACCAGCGCGGAGCCTCGGCCCCCACCTACATCGACCATTCGACCCGGAGAGCATCGATGACCGACTCGACCACGGACGCAGCGAACGCCCCGTTCCGAGCATGGCTCGGCTTGGCGGTCCTGGTGCTGTCCGCGCTGTTGGTCGCGCTCGATATGTCGGTTCTGCACCTCGGCATGCCGAGTGTGGCCATGGAGCTGCACCCGTCGGCGACCGCGGACATGTGGATCATCGATATCTACGGCTTCAGCCTCGCCGCGTTGCTGGTGACCATGGGCAATATCGGCGACCGCATCGGCCGTCGCCGAATTCTCATGCTCGGCGCGCTGGTCTTCGGCGCGGCCTCGGCGTTGGCGGCGTTCTCGTCGAGCGTCGGGGTGCTGATCGCGGCGCGGGCGTTGCTCGGTATCGGCGGCGCCATGCTGCTCCCCGCGAGCCTCGCGCTCGTCTCGAACGTGTTCCCCGCCGGTGGGCGGGCGCGCAGCGCCGCGGTCGGCATCTGGACGGCGTTCTTCGCGGGCGGCGCGGCCGCGGGCTCGGTGATCGGCGGGACCCTGCTGTACGAATTCTGGTGGGGCTCGGTCTTTCTCATCAATCTGCCGGTGGTCTTGATCGTGCTGGTCGCGGCTCCGCTGGTGCTGCCCGAGTATCGCGAGGCCTATCGCGGTCCCCTGGATGTGCTGAGCGTCGGGCTTTTCGCGGGCGCGGTGTTGCCGCTGGTGTACGCGGTCAAGCGCGCGGCCGTGCAGGGTCTGGACCCGGTCGTCGCGGGCACCGCGCTGGTGGGACTGGGCGTGCTGCTGTGGTTCGTCGATCGGCAGCGGCGGTTGGCCGCGCCGCTGTTGGATCTGTCGCTGCTGCGCCGTCCGGCGTTCGCGATGGCGATCGCCGCGGCCTCGATCGGGGCCGTGTCGTGGGCGGGCATGACCTACCTGACCTGCATCTACCGCCAGTCGGTGCTCGAGTGTGACGTGCTCGACGCCGCGCTGCTCGGAATACCCATGGCCGCAGCGGTTTTCGCCGCCGCCGTGGTCGGTGTCCGCATCGGCTCGCGGTGGGGCGCGGCGCGCACGATCCTGCTCGCGCTCGGCGCGGCGGCGGCGGGAAACCTGGTGTTGGTCGCGGTGGGCGCGCAGGCGGGGCTGCCCTGGTATGTGGCAGGTTCGACCACAGCGGGTCTGGGCTACGGAGTCTTGTTCACGTTCGCCTCGGACGCGGCGGTGTCGGCCGTCCCGGCGGCGGAGACGGGCGCGGCGGCCGGCATTTCGGAGACGAGCCTCGAACTCGGGAGCGGGCTCGGCATTTCCCTGCTCGGATCGTTGACCATGACGCTATTTCGCTCGGGCGGCCACTTCGCCTCCACATTGGAGGACACCGTCGCCGGGGCGCACGGCGACCCGACCACCATCGATTCGGCTCGAAACGCTTTCGTCAGCGGCATGCATATCGCCACGATCGTCAGCGTGGCCGCCGTGGTTATTACGGCGTCGGCCATCTGGGTTTTGTCCGCAAGGAAAGAAAAGTGACGAGGCTCGCGTAGATTTCGACTACGCGCGTCATTACACCTAACAGGAGGTTCGTAATGTACCCGACCAAAATACTGCTCGCCGCTCCCGTCGTCGCCGTCGGCGCGATATTCGCGAGCGCCGCGCCGGCCACCGCCGACACGGGCGGAAACTTCGCGACCATCTACTCGCTCACCGACGGTCCCTGCGCCGCACAGGTCCGGTCTTCTGTACACAGCCCGGCCTACCCGAATGCCGCCGGATTCACCGTGGAAACCACCATGCTCGGCGTCGACGCCTGCCATCTCGACGTCACCTTGAACTGGCGCAACATCGACACGGGCGAGACCGGTGCGTTCACCCAGACCGCCAACGGTCCCGGCATGTGGATGACACCCGGCCGGTCGCACATCTTCTACCCGGGCTTCGGCCGGTTCGTCGGCACGGTCTCGATCGGGCCGGCGCATTTCCCGGAGTCCGGTGAGGTCGCCTTCACCGTCGAGCCGTACCACGACTGACCGTAGCCCTTCGCGAAACACCCCCACAGACAACGAGAATCGAGCTGATTATCGTGCGTACTCGTCATGCCCTGGGCGCCGCGGCCGCGGCCGCGGGAATCGCCTTCTCCGATATCGGTTCCACCGCCTTGGCGGAGCCGCAGACCACCGACACGGCCGCTACGACGGGCGTATCCGAGAAGCATTTCCGGAATACACCGGCGTGGTTCGATGGAATGCCCGCACAGGCCCCTGAACTGTCGGTGCTGCCGCGCTTCGATCAAATTCGCGTGCGCGTCCTGGAGGTTCTCGCCCAACTCGTCGGCGACGAACCGATTACCGGCGATTTCCGAGAACTCGACATGAACGAGTACGACGTCGCGGGTTTTCTCTGCGATGTCGAGGAAGAATTCGACATCTATATCCCGGACCAGGACGCTGATCGACTCACCAGCGCGGAGGACGTCGTCGAGTACATCGGCGCGCTCCGATAGCACCGTAGACCCTCAGTTGATATCGAACTCATTCCCTTCCGGGTCCTTCATCCCGACCGCGTAGTGGTCGATTCCTTCCTCGTACATGACGCAGATGCGAGTGGCGCCCAAGCCCACCAGACGTTCGGCTTCGGTGTCCACTCGCATTTTTCGCGTCTGAATCGGGTCGGTCCGGTCGCCGCTCGCGTGGACGTCGATGTGCAGCCGGTTCTTCACGATTTTCGCGTCCCCGACCACCTGGAACCAGATGTCCGGTCCACCGCCCCTCGGGTCGCTGATCCGGTCCACGCGGCCGGTCAGCGCTTCCTCCGGTAGTCCCAGGTCGCGATAGTAGTCGTCCCAACTGGTGAAACCCGTTGGCGGCGGCGCGAATTCATAGCCCAGCGCGGCAGCCCAGAAGCGGGCCTGTCCGTCGGGGTCGGCGCAGTCGATCACCAGCTGGTAGCGGACGGACATCGAGAGGGCCTTTCGAGGCGCGTACTTTGCGCGCCATCCTGCCAGCTCCGCGTCGCCCGGGTCATCGACTCCGCACGCGTGATCGTCGCTTGTTGCGCAGGTTGGTGATTCCGGCGGCGGAGACCGCCAGCAGAAAGAGCGTGGCCAGGGTGTATCGGACGCTCCAGTACGGATCGGCGAAACGCCCCGGGTCGATGGTGGCGGCGGCGCGCAGAGCGGCGAGCGCCAGGCCTGCCGCCGCGGCTACGCCGAACCATAAATGGGTAAGGCTCAGGGGTCGCGCCACCAAAACGGTCGCGAACATCGCCAGCGTCGCGATCAACAGTCCGATCGACACGATCAACCCGGACACCGTCGCCGGGCCGCTCAACTCGCCGATGTAGTGGTGACGCCGGTCGGAGTCCGTCGTCAAGGTGTAGGCGACCGCGAGCGACAACGCGAGCGCGGGCGCGGCGGCGACCGCGATCCGCGCGACTGTGTCGAAGCCCCATATGCGCGCCAGGTAGGCGCACATCAGGCAGACCGCGGTCAGCAGCACGACGTCGTCGGCCATGCCGACCCAGCCGGGCAGTCTCAAGTGGGTATCGACGGCATCGCGCACCCACGGATGCGTCGCCGCGCCCGACACCGCGAACAACGCCAGGACGACGGTCAGCAGCCGGGTCTGCGGCTCCGACCGCCACAGCGACGTCCGGGCGAGGGTCACCGCGGTGATCACCACCAGCGCCGCCGCTAGAAAATTCTCGGCCATACTGCGGTTATTCCTCGGTTGAGTCTCGGCAATCCGCTCCCGCGAGATCACCACGACGGGGTTCAGGTACGGCGAAACCCCGGCCCGCTACTGCGGGCCGGGGTGTGTACGCCGGGGATACCGGCCACCGTTCAGGACTGCGGCACGTCCATGCCGAGGGTCGCGTCCGTGGACTCGGGTGCGTCCGTGGGCTGGGGTGCGTCCGTGGGCTGGGGTGCGTCCGAAGGCTGCTGGCCGTTCACGGCACCGGCCGCGGCGCCGATACCGGCGCCGATGGCCGCACCGGCTGCGGCGCCCACGC
>NZ_BAGH01000310.1 GCF_000308715.1 Nocardia tenerifensis NBRC 101015 | reverse complement strand
GTGCGTGGGCCGTGGGGCGGTGGGTGCGTGGGGCGGTGGGGCCGTGCGTGCGTGCGTGGGTCTATGCACACTGCTCACGGGCGGAAGGTCGGTGGGGAAGCAGCCGAATCCGGGCTCGCGGCGTCGATGCCACAGGCGGTGAGGTTGGACAGGCCGACCGCCGCGATGAGTGTCGCGATACCGATGCGGACAGCGGGACCGGATAGGGTGCGGGCGTGGCTGTGGACTCCTCTGATCTCGAACTCGCCCTGCGGTTGGCCGACGCCGCCGACGGCCTCACCCGGGCGCGGTTCGGGGCGCTCGATTTGAAGGTCGACTCGAAGCCGGACCTGACGCCGGTGTCGGACGCCGATCTCGCCGTGGAGCAGGCGATCCGAGAGGTCCTCGCCGAGCAGCGGCCGGACGACTCGGTGCTGGGGGAGGAGTTCGGCGGCGACGCCGAGTTCACCGGGCGCCAGTGGGTGATCGACCCGATCGACGGCACGAAGAACTTCGTCCGCGGCGTGCCCATCTGGGCCACCCTCATCGCGCTGCTGGAAGACGGCGTGCCGGTGGTCGGCGTGGTGAGCGCGCCCGCGCTGTCCAGGCGCTGGTGGGCGGCGGCCGGGTCCGGTGCTTGGGCCAGCTTCGATGCCCAAGCGCCCCAACAGATTTCGGTCTCCGCCGTCGCCGATCTCGGCTCCGCGAGCCTGGCCTTCTCCAGCCTGTCCGGCTGGCGCGAGCGCGGCCTGCGGGAGAACTTCCTAGCCCTCACCGACGACGTGTGGCGCGTCCGCGGCTACGGCGACTTCTTCACCTACTGCCTCCTCGCCGAAGGCGCCGTCGACATCGCCACCGAACCCGAGGTCTCCCTGTGGGACCTCGCCGCCCTCGACATCCTCGTCCGCGAAGCAGGCGGCCGCTTCACCTCCCTGGCCGGCAAGCCGGGCCCACACGGCGGAGACGCCGTCGCAACCAACGGACTCCTGCACGACGAAGCGCTTCAGCGGCTACGCGGGTAAGCCGATGCGGCCCAACAGACTTCGGCTCGCTCGCTAGTCGGCAGGCCGGACGGTCAGTTGCACGGTCTCATTCGCGGAGTCCGGGTGGCGCGGATGCTTCGCGATCTCACGCTGGACCGGCTGATTGCATTCTCGCCGTACGGCGAACGCGGTACGGCGGGTAGCACCGCACGCTCGTCGAAAGTCGGTTGTCAGCGCCGCCAGTGACAGAGTTCCCCTCGGCTATAAGACGTGGGGCAACTCGTCGGCCAGGGCACGATCGGCTGCTGTAGGTGTGGATCAGCGTGGTGAATGGCGGTGCTCGCCCGGCGCATCACTGATCACGCGTCGTGTGTCTCGGCGGGGATCAGCATCTTCTCCATGAGGACCACCGTGGTGGTGCCGTGGAATCGCGGTGGCAGCGGCACCTCCCGCAGCTCGGTGAAACCCTGTGCGGTGTAGTACTTCCGGAGCACCTGATTGCTCGCGGCGGTATCCAGACGTTGCAGCGTGACGCCGTTGGCGAGGGTGTGGTCGGCGCAGAACCGGAGGATCCGTTCGCCGATGCCGCGTCCACGCAGTTCGGGCGCGACCATCAGTCCGTGGACGTAACCAGCGTCGGTGTCGTCGTCCTCGCCCCAGAAATCTGGATCACGCCAGACGAGCCGAACCACGCCGTTCAGCGCTCCCGCCTCGTCGCGCCACACGAACCACTCGCCGCGGGCCGCCTCCTCGGCGACGTGGGCGGTCGGGTACTCACCGGGAATCCATTGTTCGATGCCGTTGTCGACCATCCACTGGGCGAGCCGATTTCGCAGGTTGGTGATGTCGTCCGCGTCGGAGGGGGTGGCGACGATCATGGGCGCCGATTCTGGCATGCTGCATTCCTTTCCTCGCGGGTCCGTTGGATTACGCCGCGGGCGTACGGCCCCCATTCGTTCTACCGCGTCGGGGACGCCGGGGTGAGGTCGATATCCGCAGGCGGGCGTAGTCGGCGCAGAGTGCCGTCCATGCTCGTGATGTAGAGCGCCCAGCCGTCGCCGTCGCGGGCGATGCGAACGGAGGTGGTTCCGTCGGGCGGATTACGCATCGGGCCGGGCTTGATCAGACCGGTGATGATCGCGCAGACCTGGCCGGCGGAAGTGTCGATCTTGTTGATCGAGCCGAAGGCGTGGTCGGCGACGAACAGGGTGTCCGAGCGGGTGGCCTCCATATCGTCGGGCATTGACACCAGATTCGGGATTCCGGCGACGACGACCGGGCTCTCCGGCGCGTCCAGCGGGACGCGGAAGACGCGCATGGTCAGGTTGTCGGTGTAGATGGACTTGCCGTCAGGGGCCAGCGCGAGGCCGTTCGTCAGCGGCAGGCTGGACCAAGTGCGCGTGTACTCGCCGGTCGATGGACGGTAGCGGCCGATTCCGGTCGGCGGTCCGTTCATGCCGATGGTGCTGAACAAGAGATCGCCGTCGGGCAGCAGCAGGAGTCCGTTGGCGCCGTTCAAGCCGGTGACCAGGACCGTCACCGCGCCCGTCGCTATCTCGTAGCGCTGGAGGGTGCCCGGCGCTTCGGTCAGCCCGTCCCCGGTGACGAAGTAGACGTACGGTCCGGCGACCCGCACCCCGGCCGGATGATCCAACCCGGTCAGCACCTTCTCGAATCGACCCGCGCTGTCCACGTGGGCGAGGAAGCCGTCGAGCAGGCCGGTGACATAGAAGCCGCCGGCGCCGTCGGCATCCAGATTTTCCAGATTGCCTACGCCTTCCACCAGCGTGGTCGCCTCCCAGCCCGCGGCGCACATCGGCGGATACGGATCCGCGGCGGCCATCGGCGCGACCGCGGCCGCCGCGGCCGAGATCGCGATCGCGAGCACCGCTGCTCGAATTCGGTTGCTCCCCATCGCTATTGCCATGTGCGTCAACCTAACAGCAGCTCACGAGGCGAGTAGTTCGACGAATTCCGGCCTGAGGTCCGGAGTCGCAGGTCAGCGTCTGAGCTTCGGTTGGACGATCGCGATTCGTCCACATGTGGACTACTCGACTCGCGCGCCGGGAAATCCGCGCGACGTACCGGTGGCGCTGCGCGCGGGCGCTCGTAGGATGGGCCGGGTGACTCCTCCCGATGCATTCGTGGCCGCGGCGACCGACACCGATTCCGGTGCGGCCGCCGGATCCGGTGCGGCGCAAGAGGTTCTACGCCGGGTCTTCGGCTACGACAGCTTCCGCGGCGATCAGCGCGAGATCGTGGAGCATGTGGTCGCGGGCGGTGACGCGCTGGTGCTCATGCCGACCGGCGGTGGTAAGTCGCTGTGCTATCAGGTGCCCGCGCTGGTACGGCCCGGGGTCGGCGTGGTGATCTCGCCGCTGATCGCGCTGATGCAGAACCAGGTGGACGCGCTCAGCGCGCTCGGCGTGCGCGCCGGGTTTCTGAACTCCACCCAGTTCCCGGACGAACGCCGCACCGTGGAGGCGCAGTTCGTGGCGGGGGAGTTGGACCTGCTGTATTTGGCGCCGGAGCGGCTGCGGTTGGAGTCGACGGCGCAGTTGTTCGACCGCGGCAAGGTGGCGTTGTTCGCCATCGATGAGGCGCACTGCGTCTCGCAGTGGGGCCACGATTTCCGGCCCGACTACCTGGGCCTGTCCATGCTGCACGAGCGCTGGCCCGATGTGCCGCGCATCGCGCTGACCGCCACCGCGACCGCGAAGACCAGCGACGAGATCGTGCAACGCCTCGACCTGGGCTCGGCCCGGCGGTTCGTGGCCAGCTTCGATCGGCCGAACATCCAGTACCGGATCGAGCCGAAGAACAAGCCCGACCGCCAGTTGCTGGAGTTCATCCGCACCGAGCACGCGGGCGACGCGGGCATCGTCTACTGCCTCTCGCGCAACTCGGTGGAGAAGACCGCGGCGTTCCTCACCGAGAACGGCGTGAGCGCCGTGCCGTACCACGCGGGCCTGGACAACCGCACCCGCGCGGAGAACCAGACCAGGTTCCTTCGGGAGGAAGGTCTGGTGGTGGTCGCGACGATCGCCTTCGGCATGGGCATCGACAAGCCGGATGTGCGCTTCGTCGCGCACCTCGATCTGCCGAAGTCGGTGGAGGGCTACTACCAGGAGACCGGCCGCGCCGGCCGCGACGGGCTGCCCTCGACGGCCTGGATGGTGTACGGCCTCAATGACGTTGTGCAGCAACGCAAGATGATCGACTCCTCGGAGGGCGACGCCGCCCATCGCCGCCAGTTGCAGCTGCACCTGGACGCCATGCTCGCGCTGTGCGAGACGGTCAGCTGTCGTCGCGTGCAGTTGCTCAACTACTTCGGCCAGCACGACCAGCAGCCGTGCGGGAACTGCGACACCTGCCTCACCCCCGCGGAATCCTGGGACGGCACCGTCCCCGCGCAGAAGTTGCTCTCCACGGTGCTGCGGCTCAAACGCGAACGCGGCCAGAGCTTCGGCGCCGGCCACATCGTCGACATCCTGCTCGGTAAGAAGAACCCCAAGGTCCTTCAGCACGACCATCACGAACTGAAGGTCTTCGGCATCGGCACCGACCTGCGCGACATCGAATGGCGCGGCGTGGTGCGCCAACTGCTCGCCGGCGGTTTGCTCGCGGTGCACGGCGACTACGGCGTGCTCACGCTCACCGAGGCGAGCAACGAGGTCCTCTTCGACGGACGACAGGTGCTGCTGCGCCGCGAACGCGAGCGGCCGACCAAGCCGGCGCGCGCCGTCAAGGCGGGCAAGGCCGCGGCCCCCGAGATGGCCTCGGCCGATCTTCCCCTGTTCGAGCGGCTGCGCGAGTGGCGGGCCGCGACCTCGAAGGAGCAGGGCGTGCCCGCGTATGTCGTCTTCCACGACGCCACCCTGCGCGAGATCGTGGCGCGCAAGCCGACGAGCCTGGCCGAGCTCGGCAGCGTCAGCGGCGTCGGCGAGAACAAGCTGGCCAAGTACGGCGAGCAGGTGCTGGAGGTACTGGCCGGAGAGTGACATTCTCCACCTTCCGGCCCGTCGGCCGGAAGGGCAGCTTCATCCCTCGACGCGGACGGAAGACGCTGCGCCACAGCACTATCCGCATACCGGTCGATGAACCGACGTATGCAGACATGCTAATAAGAAATCGTCCGGTAACCATCCGGTTGCCCACGAGGCCCTTTCTGTTCAGAAGACCTGGCAAGGCTCCAACCAACCGACGTCTCTACGAACGATGGAGTTTTCGCTCATGCCCCCTGTCTCGTCGCGCTCGATGCCCCGCCGGTTCCGCGCGGGCGCCATCCTGGGCGCCGCCGTTCTCGTCGCAACGCTGGCCGCCTGCGGATCGTCCGACTCCAACAAACAGGGCAACGGCGACCTCCTCACTCCCAACGCCAAAGGCACGGTCACCGAGAACGGCGGAGCGCGCCGAACCACCGGCGACCGGACCGACGCCCTGCGCGCCTCGTTGAACGGCAACCAGGCGAAGAACGTCATTCTGCTCATCGGCGACGGCATGGGCGACTCCGAGATCACCGTGGCACGCAACGTCGCCGAGGGCGCGGGCGGCTACTTCAAGGGCATCGACGCGCTGCCGCTCACCGGTTCCTACACCCACTACTCGCTGGACAAGAAGACCGGAAAGCCGGACTACGTCACCGATTCCGCGGCCAGCGGCAGCGCGTGGGCCACCGGCACCAAGACCTACAACGGCGCGATCGGCGTCGACGTCAAGGGCGCTCCGCAGACCAACCTGCTCGAGATCGCGAAGGCCAACGGCAAGGCCACCGGCAACGTCACCACCGCCGAAATCCAGGACGCCACACCGGCTGTGCTCGGCGCGCACGTCACCGACCGCAAGTGCTACGGCCCGGAGGAGACGGCACTGAAGTGCCCGACCAACGCGCTGGAGAAGGGCGGACTCGGCTCCATCAGCGAGCAGCTGCTCAACACCCGCGCCGACGTCACCCTCGGCGGCGGCTCGAAGAGCTTTGATCAGAAGGCCGCGGGCGGCCAGTGGCAGGGCCAGACCCTGCGTGACCAGGCGAAGGCGCGCGGCTACAACCTCGTCGCCGACAAGACCGGCCTCGACGGGGTCACCAAGGCCGACCAGGACGCGCCCGTGCTCGGCCTGTTCAGCTCCGGCAACATGCCGGTCCGCTGGACCGGTGACAACGCCGTGCAGAACGGCCTCAACCTGCCCGCGCAGACCTGCCGCCCGAACCCCGAGCGCGCCGCCACCCAGCCCGACCTGGCGACCATGACCCGTAAGGCGATCGATCTGCTGAAGCCGAACAAGGACGGCTTCTTCCTGCAGGTCGAGGGTGCCTCGATCGATAAGCAGGACCACAACGCCAACCCGTGCGGCCAGGTCGGTGAGACCGTCGATCTCGACGAGGCCGTGCAGGCCGCGCTCGAATTCGCCAAGAACGACGGCAACACCTTGGTGATCGTCACGGCCGATCACGCGCACAGCAGCCAGATCGTTCCGCTCGAGACCAAGTCGCCCTCGCTGACCAGCAAGATCGTCACCAAGGACGGTGCCGAGATGGGTGTCTCCTACGGCAACGCCGAGGCGGGCGGATCGCAGGAGCACACCGGCACCCAGCTGCGCGTCGCCGCCTACGGCCCGCACGCCGCCAACGTGGTCGGCCTCACCGACCAGACGGACCTGTTCTTCACCATGTCCGACGCGCTCGGCCTGGACCGGAGCAAGAAGCCGGCCGCGCCCGCGAAGTAGTCCGGAAAGCCCGTCCTGCGTCGCGATCTCACCCGATGGGCGAAGATTGGCGCAGGGCGGGTGTACGGATAGTGGAGGACATCTCATGTGTGACAACAGCTTTGGCCGTCGCGGCTTCCTGGCCGGGGCCGCCGGCGCCGTGGCGGGCGCCTCCCTGGTCGGGCTGTCGCCCGCACAGGCGGTGCCGGTCGCGGAGGGCGTCACCAAGTTCGGCTTCCCGACCGAGCGCCGGCTGCGGGTGCTGGTGACCGGTGACGCGGGCACCGGAACGCGCACCCAGTGGGCCGTGGCCGACGCCATGCGTGAGTTCCATCGCCGCGAACCCGTCTCCCTCGCGGTCGGCCTCGGGGACAACATCTATGAACAGGGCCCGAACAGCGGCACCGACCGCCAATTCGCCGACAAGTTCGAAAACCCCAATGCCGGACTGGATTTCCCGTGGTTGATGGTGCTCGGCAATCACGACACCAGCTCCGTGTTCCCCGGGGACGGCGGCTGGCTGGAGCGCGGCAACCACGAGGTCGAGTACCACGCCAACTCGCCGCGCTGGTGGATGCCGAGCCGGTACTACTCCGTGCGGGTGCCGGAGCACAATCCCGTCGTCGAGTTCTTCGTCCTCGACCTCAACCCGCTCGCGGCCTATATCCCGCCGGTCCTGTCGCCCTACTGGTCGGTCGACGGACCGTTCATGAACGAGCAGCGCGCCTGGCTCGACCGGGCCATCGCCGAGTCCGGCGCCACCTGGAAGATCGCCTGCACCCACCACCCGTACCTCAACAACGGCCCGCACGGCGACGCGGGACAGTACGAGGGCATCCCGCTCGAGCCGATCAACGGCATCCACGTGAAGCGCTTCATCGAGGAACACGTCGCCGGCGCCTGCCAGTTCCTGCTCTCCGGGCATGACCACTCGCTACAGGTGCTGGAGCCGACCGTCGCGTCCAAGAGCACCCGGCAGATCGTGTCCGGTGCCGCCGCTAAGACCGTCGGCGCCGAACCCGCGTCCAGACCCCGCGGCGAGCACCCCGCGCTGTTCGAGAACTATCACGAACTCGGCTACATGGTGTTGGATCTCACCCCGACCACCGTCGACCTGCGCGTTTTCACCGTGGATCTCGCGACGGCGACCGCCACCGAGGCCTTCGCCCGACGTCTCGCCTGAATACCAACTCTGTTGCGGCGCGCGGGAATTCCGGCGTGTCGCGGTCGTGCGGGCTACCGTGCTGGCTATGGCTACCGGTGACGGCCCGGACGATGGGGGCGACTCGTCGGGCAGCTCCCCCAACACCGAGGTTCCGGACGCGCCGCCGAACACCCGCAGGGGGATCGACCCGAGCGTGGAGAGCGTATGGCTGCGGCACCGCCCGCCGCCGCGCCCCGGCCGACCTCGGTTCTCCACGGTATTGCTCGTCGCCGCCTTCATCGCCCTGTTCACCCTGTGGGTCACCCTGCGCCCAGGTGGTTAGTGCCGCGCCACGACCTGGGAATAATCCGGTTGCCGCGTCACTTAAGGTTGATCGTTATGAAGGAACAGGGGCGCAAGGTCATCGCGACCAACCGCCGGGCGCGGCACAACTACACGATCCTGGACACCTACGAGGCCGGGATCGCGCTGGTCGGCACCGAGGTCAAGAGCCTGCGTGAGGGCAAGGCCTCGCTGGTGGACGCGTTCGCGACGGTCGACAACGGCGAGGTGTGGCTGCGTGGGCTGCACATCCCGGAGTTCAGCCACGGCACCTGGACCAATCATTCGCCGCGCCGGATCAGAAAGCTGTTGCTGCACAAGCGCGAGATCGACCGCCTGGTCGGCAAATCCCGCGAAGGCAATCAGACGCTGGTGCCGCTGTCGATGTACTTCTCCGACGGCAAGGTCAAGGTCGAGCTGGCCCTCGCCAAGGGTAAGCAGGACTATGACAAGCGCCAGGATCTGGCGAAGCGCACCGCCGAGCGCGAGGTCACTCGCGAGCTAGGTCGGCGGGTCAAAGGGATGCGTTGACCGCTGTCCTCCTCGCCCTGCTAGCCGCCCTCGGCTACGGCGTGAGTGACTTCTACGGCGGTGTCGCGGCACGGAAGGTGACCGCGCTACGGGTCGTCATCTACTCGTACCCGTTCTCGGTCCTGCTCGTGTTGATGCTCCTGCCGTTCGTCGAAGGGACGCCCGACGCCGCCTCGATCGGCTGGGGGCTAGCGGCAGGTGTGGCCAGCGGAGTCGCCGTCTGGTGGTTCTACGCCGCGCTTGCCAGCGGTCCGATGGCCGTGGTCTCGCCGCTGACGGCCGTGCTGGTCGCCGGCGTCCCCGTGCTGGTCGGGCTGGTGATCGGGGAGCGGCCGGGCCCGCTCGCGTTCACCGGAATCGGTTTCGCCCTGATCGCGGTGCTACTGGTCAGCCGCGAATCGCCGGACGCCGTCACCGAGGAGATCACCGGCGGCCGCGAGCTGCGGTTCACCAAGAAGGTCGCGCTGCTGACCGTCGGATCCGGCTTGGCCTTCGGCTTCATGTTCGTCTTCCTGCACCAGACCGCGGCCTCCTCCGGACTGTGGCCGTTGCTCGCCCAGCGCGGCGCCGCCACCGGCGTCGTGTGGGCGACCGCACTGTCGGCCCGGCAGTTCCAGCGCTTGCGCGGTGAACCTCTACGACTGGCCTGCTACATCGGCATCCTCGACGTGATCGCCAACGTCGCCCTCCTGCACGCCTTCCACGGCTCGCTGCTCTCGCTGGTCAGCGTCATCGGCTCGCTCTACCCCGCCGCCACCGTACTGCTCGCCATGGTCCTGCTCGGCGAACGCGTCGGCCGGCAGCAGCAGGTCGGCATGGTGCTCGCCCTGGTCTCGGTCGGGCTGATCGCCGCAGCGTGAGCCGACCCGCCGAATAATGGGAAGAACCGCGCTCTGGGCGGTGTTAATATGAACAGCCCGGCAAGGCGTCGGGACGTACGGGGCTGAACGGTTTCGACTGCGTACGTTGATTCAGGGGAAGCGTGTCGGTGCAGGCAAGAGACCACCGTAAGCGTCATTGCAACCAATTAAGCGCCGATTCTCATCAGCGCGAGTACGCCCTCGCTGCCTAAGTAGCAGGACGTCTCTGTCAGTCCGGGTTCGTCCCTCGACCCGGGTACTGGCATCAGCTAGAGGGACTTACCGTTCTGGCCGGTCGCGGACCAGAACGGGACATCCAACAGCGACTGGGATCGTCATCTGAGCTTGTTCGCGAGACCCAGAGATCCAAGTAGAGACACAGCGAACTGCACACGGAGAAGCCCTGGAGACACGGCGGAGGACCCGGGTTCGATTCCCGGCAGCTCCACTCGACTCGTGCAAGGCCCATGCCCACCGAGGGCATGGGCCTTGCTCGTCTCGCTCGAGTTCTGTGGGGGCGCAGCCCCCACACCCCGCCCGGCGGGCTTCGCCCCGGACCCCCTTTCAGGTTCGCCTACCCGCGCTCCCGGATCCCTTCTCAGGTTCGCCTACCCGAGGCCGCGCTCCCGGATCCCCTCTCAGGTGCGCCAGTCCGCGTCTCGCGCACTGTCTCAGGTGTGCCAGACCCGAGGCGGCGCCCCCAGACCCCTTGCAGGTGCGCTGGCCCATATGCCGCGCTCCCTCCCAGGCGTGCCAGACCCGATGTTGCCCGCAGGCGCTTGGTAGGTGTGCCGGACCTGAGGCTGCGCCCCAAGCCCCCTCCTGGGTGCGCCAGATCCAAGGCTGCGCGCTGGACCCCTTCCAGGTGCGCCAGACCCGATGCCGCCGGCGTATCGCCTTCGAGGTCTCGCTAGACCCGATGCCGTACCCCGACCCCTCTCGGGTGTGCCAGGCGCGATGCCGCGCCCCTAGCCCCCGCCGAGGTGCGCGAAACCCAGTGCCGCGCAAACCGACCCTGAAACTGCGTCCTTGTGAATGTTGGACAGAGGGCAAGCATCGATTGCGCCGCCTCGGGAATGCCTCTTAGGTCTGCATACCCCGGCTCTGTCGCGATGCACCTCTGCACAAGCTGCGATGAAGGTGTACGTCAGAGCGACCGATCCACCAACACCTCTGCGACCAATCCACCAGTACCCTTGCGACGAATCCACCAGAACAAGAGCGACGAATCCACCAGCTCGAAGTGAGGCCCGTGCCCAATGGAGGGCATGGGCCCCGTCGCGTTCCGTTGACATCCTGCGGGCCACACCCCAGGACTCGACGGCTTGCCAGGCGCACATCGGCGAGCAGGCCCCGCACCTCACGCATGAGCGAAGATGGAGAGACGCTTGCCGATGTCTCTTCCAGTCTTGACGGGTTGCGTTCTCTGACAACGTAATTGATCTATCGGCGACTAAGCGTTGAGCGTAACGATCGGGTCTTGGCCGCTACACTGCAGGGCGGGTTTCGTGGTGGGTTCGGGGCGGAGTTGTCATAATCGATGTGATGCTGCTCCATGTGCGCCGTTGAGTATCCAGCCGCGCGTAAGGTCCGACAAAAACACTGTCCGCCAACTGTTTTGCCGGGCGATCGCAGTCGTCAGATCGCGTATGTCGGCTGCGGCCTGACTGAGAACGGGGCTTGGCACCGCCGATGGTGCGACCACGACAGCACGCTTCTGCGGAGTCGGCGGCATCGGCCGGCCACGCCGGCCTGTAGATCAAATGAGCAGAACGGATCAACGATCGACGTAGGTGCACGAGTAGTGGAGGTGTCATGCGCGACAACACAAGACGTGGTACCGACAACGGGATTGGGGGCCGACGATGAGTTACGACAACATCATCGCAAGTCTCCGAGACGAGATCGAGACTATCCACACTGAGCTCGCGGCAGCGGAGGGCAGCGGCGACGGCGACGCCGTAGACCGCCTGCATCATGAATTGCACACCGCGACTGCACAAGTCAGCCATTTCGAGTACATGAGCTACCTGGAAACCGATCGCGAGGAACCGGAGGAACCCGAGAAGCAGGAGGAACAAGAGGAGCGCGACTACGAAGTCGTACTCCGCTTACATCGCCACACTCGGTGATCTCGAGTAGAACGAATTTCCTAATACGCAAGGGGCGCATCGACTTCGAATATCGCCGCCTACCGTCGTCAGGTAAGCCTGGCGGACGGCGCTCCCGGCCATCGATTCGGAGACTCGACAGCCGCCCCTGGCTACGATCGTCGCTAAAGCGTCCCTTCATGATTCGGCTCCGCTAGTGGCACGTCGTGCGCCTCTGCTAGTTGCTTGCACCGCCTTGGTGCGGCAGCTACGCTGACCGCGCTTCGTATGCGGTTTCGAGCTTTGGGGTGAGGGTTCTAGGGGGGGCGATGCACGCGATGACGAGGTACGTGCCGACTGACGGGCAGTGGCGATGAGGGGGAATGAGTCCAGCCCGCTGTTTCGGAAGGCCAGCCAGCGCGCCGAAACGTTCGACGACACAGAGCAGCCCGCAAGAAGCAAGCGGGCGGGGGCAGGGGAGTTCGGTTGGATGGCGCTGGCCACCATCGAGGGGCTGCTGCGTGACCAGCTGTTGCTGGTCACGGTCGCGTCATCGGTTCTCGTAGCTATTTTCGCGCTCGTGGCCGCCAGTTTGGTGTGGACACCCATCTGCCTTATCGCGGGCATCGCCGGAATTGTGTTGGTTCGGCTTGCCCTCAAGCGCTCAGCCGGCATCGGCTCGCAGTGGCTGACGTCGATAATTGCGCTTGCCGTAAATTTCTCAGCATTTGTTGCCCTGTGGAAGTTCGGCAGCATTCGATGAGTTACGCGTCCTCTAACCACGCGAAGTCTGCTGTGGCGCTCGGTTCGGATGAGTCGTCGACGCGTCGGCTTCATACTCGGCCCCGATCTCGGTGGCTTCCCTGGGTGTGTTGGAGTCACTGTTACCGTCGATGACCGACCTGTGGATGTGTTGTGATCCGGGGTGGGACATGGTGGGTGACGACTGGAGGTTGGGGATGGTGGAGGTTCGGGGTGGGGTGAGTCGGCGGGCTGTTCTTGCGTCGGCTTTGGCTGCGGGGTTGATGGTCGCGGGGTGCTCGGGGAGGGGGAGGCGGGATGAGGCGCATACGGATGTGTTGTTTGTGGGGGCGCATCCGGATGATGAGTCGAGCAATCTGGCTACGTTTGGGCGGTGGCGGGAGGAGTTGGGGTGGAGTACGGGGGTTGTGACTGTTACTCGGGGGGAGGGTGGGGGAAATGCTGCGGGGGTGGAGGAGGGGGTGGTGTTGGGGTTGATTCGGGAGGGGGAGGAGCGGGCGGCCGATGGGCTGGGTGGGATCGAGAACATCTATTACCTTGATAAGCCGGACTTTTGGTACACGTTGTCTGCGCCGTTGACCGCGCGGATTTGGGACGCGGCGGATACCTTGGCCCGGTTGGTTCGGCTGGTTCGGCTGACTACGCCGCACACGATTGTGGTGATGGATCCTCGGCCGTTCAACCAGCATGGGGGACATCAGCTTTCGGCTCGACTGGGGATCGAGGCGTTTCGGCTGGCGAGCGATGCGCAGGCATATCCCGGTCAGCTCGCCGAGGAGGGGCTGGCGCCGTGGCGTCCCACCAGGCTGCTCGCCCAGAATTTCGGTTTCGAATCGGTGCTGGGGCCGGATGCGCCCGAGCGGCCACGCACAGACCCGGACACCGGTTTGCCGATTCTGGGCGTGTGGTCCGGTGCGCGCTCGCGTGAACACGACGCGACCTGGGCGCAGGTGGAGCGAGACGCGACACGGCTTTATGTCACACAGGGTTTCGCGGCGATGCCGGCGCGGGTGCCGACGGATCCGCAGCAGATCGGCTCCGAATGGTTCACCGTTGTGGCCGACGACGGCCGGTTTCTCGAAGCGCCGGTGCATCGGCAGGCCGAACTGAAACCGCTGTACGCGGAGTTCGCCGCCTGGGCCGACCGAACGGGATTGCCATGGTTGGCCAATCGCGTCCAACCGGACTACCCGCCGAACCCGACCACTACGATCCCGGCGGTCACCACCGCGCCGATCGTGAACGGTGTCGATGAGCCGGGGAAGTATCCGGGACCCGAACTGCCACTTGCGGTTTGGCAAGGTGGTGGCAGCTGCACGGCGATCGCGAAGCTGGCCCGGCACAACGACGACCTGTACGTGTTCGTCGATGTCACCGACGACCGGAAGGGTGCCGAGCTGGCGGCCGACGATATCAAACGGCATTGGCGCACCGACGCGGTCGAGATCGCCATCGACCCGCGCGGAAACTCGGACGATACCTCGACCACCTTCAAAACCGGCATCATGCCGTACACCGCCAGTCCAGGCGGCCCGGCGGCCGAGCGCGACGCCGACAATCGCCAAGGCCTAACGCCGCCGGGTATGCAGGTCGCAGCGGTAGTCACCGAGCCGTACCGCGGCTACTCGGCCGAGGTAAAAATCCCGCTCACCGAACTCCCCGGCCCGGTCGACCCCACCGCGTTCGCAATGAACATCCTGGTCTACGACTCAGATACTGACGACAAGACCGGCCGAACCCGCCTCGCCTGGTCCCCATTCGGCAGTCCCCAAGCCGACCCTTACGTCTGGGGCACCGCCACCCTCGCCGACTACCTGCCCTCGCCGACAACCGCCCGACCACCCGCCATACCGCAAACCGATACGCGCAGTGCGGATTCCCCCGCGTCTCTCGCTCAATCCAAACGGACCGGCATCCCGATCGCGGGGAACCCGCGACCTCGGCCCGCCCGCTGACTCACCCCGCCTTTGTGAAACCATCAAGGCCGCTACCGCTTTCGGTGATTAAGGGCGTGCGACCGATCAGAGACGGGCACCTTTCTCGAGATTTCGTCTACGGCAAAGGTTTTGAAGATTGCCGACACTGGTCGCGCCACCGCGACTGAGTGGGATGACGTGATCGAACTCCAAATAGTGGGTGTCTCCGCATTCGCGGCAGCGGCCGCCATCGCGTTGCCACACTTCGGATTTCACGTCCGGTGGTATCGCCGGGAGTCAGGTGTTGATGTGGAGGAGGTAGGGACCGGTGGGGCATCGTGAGCTATTGCACTGACCGTACGCAGCGTATCGCTGTTGCGTCTGTCCGCCGATCTGCCGACATGTCTCGTCAAGGGTAAACGGGGACAAATGATTTCGTGATCCAGTCGGTGGGTTGGAGGAAGCGGGCGGTGTCGGCTTCGGGGGTGCCCGGTTGGGGGGTTGTTTGGGACTGCCAGGCGGCGAGGGGTGGGAGGGACATCAGGATCGCTTCTATGTTTCCGTTGGTTTGCAGGCCGAAGCGGGTGCCGCGGTCGTGGACGAGGTTGAACTCGACGTAGCGGCCTCGGCGCAGTAGTTGCCAGGCTCGTTCTCGTTCGCCGTAGGGGGTTGGGCAGCGGCGCTGGAGGATTGGTAGGTAGGAGGGCAGGATGGTGGCGATTCCGTCGGTGATGAAGTCGAGTAGCGGATCGAAATCGCCTGTCAGGCGGTCGAAGAAGACGCCGCCGATGCCGCGCATCTCCCTGCGGTGCGGGATGGTGAAGTAGGTGTCGCAGGCGGCCTTGCCGGTGGGGTACCGGTGTGGGCCGTGGCGGTTGCACCAGGTCTCGAGTGTGCGGTGGAAGTGGATGGCGTCCTCGTCGAATCCGTAGGCGGGGGTGAGGTCGCAGACCGCGCCGAACCACCATGTCTCGGAATCGATCTCGAAGTAGCGGAAGTTCGCGTGGTAGGACGGCGCGAAGGGGTTGAGTGGGTGCAGCACGAGGGAGATGCCGGTCGCGGTGAACGGCTTGTTCGTGATGTCGGGATGGGCGGCGGATTCGGGCAGGCCGTCCTTGCTGACCAGTGACACATTCACCCCGGCGCGCTCGAACACCCGCCCGTCCTGCAGGACGCAGGCCAAGCCGCCGCCCAGTTCAGGGCGCTCCCACCGCGACCGTTGGAATCGAGCTTCTCCGTCGAACTCCTCGAACGCCTCCACCAGCCGCTGCTGCTTGACCATGAACTGATCCGCAATCCGCTGCGCGTACCCCATCCCCACCCTCCGCATCGACCGATCCCAGCCTGGCACGCCGAAACCACGCCCATGAAGCCCCACTTCTCCCGGCACAGGCCCCACCCGAACCAACCGGCCAAGTTCGAATCAAGTCAAATTGTGAACTTCGCAGAGAAAACGCACAGGTCAGCAGCCTCGCCAACTACCGAGGGGCGTGTCGGCAGTAAGGTCGGGGGACTGCACACTTCGATCCTCGAGGACGGCGCTGATGGTGGCTGGTGAGGTTGTCGCACGATTCGGGTCTGTGGATACGACCGCGCTGTGTGATGCTGATAAGTCGATTCGGGTGATGGACAGTGGGATTCGGGCGCGGTCGGCGGCGGTGCGGGTGGTGGGGCCCGCGTTCACGGTGCGATGCCGGGGTGATTTCTTCGGGGTGCTGCGGGCGATCGAGTCCGCGTCGCCGGGGGAGGTGATCGTGGTGGACGGGGGTGGACGTGAAATCGCTTACGCGGGGGAAATTTTCGCGCGCGGCGCGCTTGTCCGGCGGCTCGGCGGGATCATCATCGATGGGGGATACCGTGACATCGGGTATGTGCGAGGCTGTGCGTTGCCGATCTACAGCCGGTTCGTAACACCCATGGCGGGCACCACTTCTCGGCTCGGTGAGTTGGGGGTGCCGGTGAGCTGCGGCGGTGTGGTGGTGTCTCCCGGTGACCTGATCCTCGCCGACGAGGAGGGCATCGTCGTGGTCGAGCCGGAGCGGATCGAGTCGCTGCTCGACGCCGCCGCGGCCATCAAGGAGGCCGAGGGCAGGGTCATCGCGAAGCTGGATGCGGGCTCGACCTTGAGCGACGGGCTCAATGTCGCCGCGCACACCGAGGCGCTCCGAAATGGCGAGCCCTCCACGCTCCGGTTCAGTTCATAACCGCGGCCCGATCTCGCGGATGACCCGCACGAGCAGATCCGCCTCCGGCTCGGTGATGCGCCAGTTGACGAAGGTCGGTCGCAACGCCGTCATGCCGCGGTAGGTGGTGGTGCCGACGTACACGCGCCCGTCGTCGAGAATGGCTTGCCCGAGACGGGCATTGAGCGAATCGAGGTCGGCCGCCGGAACGCCCGGCGGCCGATATCGGAAACACGTGACGCACAACTGAACCGGAGCCAGCAACTCGAAGTCGTCCGCTTCGTCGACGACTCGGCCTAAATGCGCGGCGACGTCGAGATGCCGCTCGACCATTTCGCGATAACCGCTCCGCCCATACGCGCGCAACGTCGCCCAAATGGGAAATGCCCGTGCGCGACGCGAGGATTCGGGCCCGTGCATGTTGTAACTGATCCGCTCGTCGTCGAGCGTCGGCAGATACGCGGCCCCCCAACCGCCGAAGGTCTTACCGAGTATCGAACTGTCCTTGACGAACGAGAAACCGCTCTCCTGCGGCACATTCAGCCATTTGTGCCCATCCGCGGTGATCGAGTCCGCCCGCTCGACGCCGCGGGCGAGATGCGCCGTGCGCGGCGACACCGCCGCGAACAACCCGAACGCGCCGTCGACGTGCAACCATGCGCGATACCGTTCGGCCAGGTCGGCCAGGTCGGCGATGGGATCGGAGTCGCCGGTGTTCACCTCGCCGAGGTTGCCGACGATGACCGCAAGCGCGCCGTCGAGTTCGACGAGGGCCCGCTCGAGCGCGGCCAGGTCGAGTCGTCCGGCATCGTCACGCACGAAGGTGCGCAGGGTGTCTCGGCCGCAGCCGAGGACCTGCAACGCCTTGCGGGTGCTGGCGTGCACGAGCCCGCTGGTCAGCACGGGCATGCGCGGCAGCCCGGTCAAACCGTCGGCGACCACGTCCACTCCGTGCCGCTCGGCCCACCAGTAACGAGCCGCCGCCAGGCCGGTGAGGTTCGCGAAGGTGGCGCTGGGGGTGAGCACGCCGCCGAAGTCCTGCGGCAGGCCGAACAGGTCCTTGAGCCACCCGAGCACGATGGTCTCGGTGCGCGCGGCCAGCGGCGAGGTGACCCACAGCCCCGAGTTCTGGTCCAGCAGTGCGGTTATCCAGTCACCGGCCAGGGCCGCCGGGGTCGCCCCGCCGACCACGAGGTGAAAGAACCGCGGCCCGGCGGTGTGCACCGCCGCCCGGGTGCCGACGGCAAGCAGCTCCTCGACGGCCGCGAGCGTGCCGTCGCCCTGCTCGGGCAGCGGTCCGCCGAGATCATCGATGCCCGGGTCCTGCGCGGAATCGTGCACCAGACGTTCCGGCAGACTATCCAGATATGGTCCCGCGGCCTGCTGTACCAATGCCAGCGCGTTCGCCGCGTCGTCTTGTTCTTTCCACGGATCAGCCATTGCCTAACCGAACCGCCTATCGTTCACTTTGTAAATAGCCAGTCGGCCAATGGTTTTGGCAGCCGCTCCGAAAAGGAAACGCCGACACGACATGCGCGGACAAACAACGCGCCCGCCACTCAATTCGAGCGCCGAACCAACCTGCAAGCAGCTGGCTAAACTGTCGTCCGTGACAGCGGACCTGCCTGAAGCGGACCTGGGTTATCGCCTGCTCGCCGAACTTCGCACGGTATCCGACCAGCTGGACGCCGCCCTGGTCAGCGTTCTGCGCGAATTGGATCTCACCGTGCCGTCGGCGAACGTGCTCTGGCACCTCACCCCGGCGGCCGCGCCGCCGTCGATGTCCGAGCTGGCCCGCCGCACCTGCAGCGACCCGTCGACGGTCACGTTCATCATCGACAAGCTGGAGAAGCGCGGCACCGTCGAGCGACTACCCGGCCCGGACGACAAGCGGGTGAAGGTGGTGGCGCTCACCGCCGCCGGGGCGGTGCAGCGCGAGAAACTGGTCGAGGCGATGACACAGCACCTGCCGCTGCGCCGATTGTCGCCCAGGGAGCAGCGTCAGCTGCACCGGTTGCTGTCCAAGGCCACTTCGATCGTCTGAACAGCGTCGAGAGCTATCGACTATCAACACTTTTCATGGTCCTCGTCACCGACGCAAACGAGAAACTCTCTGGCGCTTAGGGTTACGAAACCCCCGCTAATCTGAACCCATGATCACGCTCAAGAAAGAAGACGGCGCCGCGGATCTCGCCGGCGTCACCAAGCTGAGTGTCGGGGTGAGCTGGGATCCCTCCGCGGGGACCAGCGGCGGCGCGCTCGGCTGGGCCCGCCGCAAGAAAGGCGTCGACCTGGACCTGATCGCCATCCTCATGCAGGGCGCCGAGCCGGTCCGCTTCGCCGGTCTGGACTCGCTCGACCCGCTGGGCAACGGCTCGGTCCTGCACAGCGGCGACGAGCAGACCGGCGCGGCGGCGGGCGACGACGAGACCGTCCACGTGACGTTCGCGGACGTGCCGGGCGGCATCGACGCCATCATCTTCGTCGCGGCCGCGTTCAAGAAGGGCAGCTCGTTCGAGAAGGCGAACAACATCAGCTTCAAGGTCTACGACGCGAGCGGCGGCAGCAGCCAGCAGGTCGCCGACATCTGGCCGTCGCTGCTGGGCTCGGACAACGCCAACGCCGTCGCCCGCGCCTTCCGCAACGGCTCGGCGTGGCAGCTCGAGGTGCTCAACCGCAAGGGCAAGATCAAGCAGGGCGACAAGCAGGCGCTGCTGCGTTTCGCGATGGCCTAGACGCTCAGGTGAGGTGATCGAATTCGCCGCTGACCCACCGGATGTGCCGCTCGGCCGAGCGGCGCACGGCTTGCGCGGCGTCGTGATCGATCGTGTGGCCGCCGAGGGTATAGAGCCGGTCGTACTCGTACGGCTCGAGCCCGTCGACGATGCGGCGCACCACGGCGGCCGAGAGCGGGATGTGCTTGGGGAAGTTGCGCTGGAACGTCACCCAGCCGGGGGCGAGGCTGCCGGTGATGGTGTCGCCGGTG
This sequence comes from Nocardia tenerifensis NBRC 101015, assembly GCF_000308715.1. Lineage (GTDB taxonomy): Bacteria > Actinomycetota > Actinomycetes > Mycobacteriales > Mycobacteriaceae > Nocardia > Nocardia tenerifensis. Next base: position 21,983 of record NZ_BAGH01000310.1, on the reverse strand, counting down.
AGCAGGGAGCCGTCGGCGGTGCGCGCGACCGAACTGCCGCGCATGTGCCCGCCGAGCTGGATGAGGTCGACGCCGGGCAGCGGCTCGGCGCGGCCGGTCCAGTAGTCGATGACCGGATCGGTGCGCGGCACCCATTCCCGGTCGGCGGCGTTCACCAGCACGGGCGCCTTGTCGAAGGCGTGACTCCAGCTGACCTGGGCGGCGAACATGTGCGGGTGGCTGGTGGCGATCACCGCGACGCCGCCGAGGTCGGCGACCATGGCCACGACCTCGTCGTCGAGGTACGCGGGCGGATCCCACAGCAGATTGCCGTGCGGGGTCTGCGCGAGGAACGACCAGTGGCCGATCGCGAATCTGGGTTCGCGGCGCAGGCTGTGCACGCCCCGGCCGTGGTCGCGGTGCTCGGTGGTGTGCGGTTGCCGGGCCAACTCCTCGTGGGTGGTCCACTGTCCGTGCGGCCCCAGGTCGCCGCGCTCCTCGACGCTGACCTCGTCGGTGGTGAAGACGCAGCCGTCGGCGGCGGGCGGGGCCGGCGAGTCGGGATGTTCCAGGCCGCAACCGTCACAAATCCATGTCGTCATACCCGACAGTCTCGAACCTCTACTGCGCTCGAGGTCAACCTGTTTCACACGAGGTGCTCACTCGCCGCGACGGAGATCGGGTCGCCCGCGGTGAAAACGTCGAGCAGTATGTCTTCGTCGTGATACCCGGCCGTGGCCGTCACGCCTTGGGTGGTGCGGGCGATGGCGTGCACGTGATCGCCGGAGAGGGGGTATTCGGGAACTTTTCGGCGCCAGTGCACGCAGAGCAGGGTGCCGTCGGAGTCGAGGTGCTCGACCGCCAAGCCGAAAGCCGCACGCAGAGCGACGGAGTCGAGGTGGTAGCCGACTTCGCTGAAGACGATGAGGTCGAAGCATTCGTCCGCCCAGCTCTGGCCGAGCGCCCAGCGGCGGAATTCGACCGAGCCGCGCGCGGATTCGGGCAGACGGTCGATGCGCCGGTCGGCCGCGTCCAGGGCTTGGGCCGCGAGGTCGGTGCAGACCAGCCGATCGCATCGCCCGGTGAGTTCCTCGGACAGGGCGCCGATCGAACACCCGGGCTCGAAGGCGTTGCGGTAGCGGGCCTTCGGCAGCGCGGCCATGGTGAGCGCGCGCTTGCGCCGCTCGTACCAGCGGCTGGTGCCGCCCCACGGATCGCGGGTATACGGCCGCTCGACAAGGCCTGCGGTAACACCGAATTCGCTCATACGAAGAACGTTTCCGTGTTGCCGGTGAACCGGTCGAGCACGGCCGGCGGCAGGATCGGCTGGTCGGCGGGGGCCTCCGACATGGGCAGGATCTGGCTGCGGAACTGCGAGATGGCGCGCAACTTGGCCTCGATCGCGGTGCCCGGCAGGGTCAGGGCCCGCGCGCGGCTGGCGGGAATCACCGGGTGTTCGGGAGTCGCCCAGTGCCACATCCAGACCGGGAACTCCAGCAGCCGGGTCGCCGTGCCCGCGCAGGCCGCGGCCGCGGCCCGCCCGACCGCCTCGTGATCGGGGTGCCCGTCGCGCCGCCAGGTCGTCGCGCACCACGCGCCGGTGTGCCCGCACTCGGTGAGAATGCCGCACAGCGCGTCGGTCACCGCGGCCTCGTCGGCGGCCACCCGGCCGTCCTCGATGCCGAGTCGGATCGGCGGTTCGACGCCCAATTCCGCTGCGGCGCGGCGGGATTCGGCCACCCGCAGATCCGCGAGCTCGGTCGGCGAGCAGGTGGGCGAGCCCGGGTGCGAGGCCTCGCCGTCGGTCACGGTGACAACGGTGACCGGCACGCCGTGCGCGCGGGCCAGCGCGATCAGGCCGCCGACGCCGAGCACCTCGTCGTCGGGGTGCGGCGCGACCACGGTCAAATGCCGCCACCCGGTCAGCGACAGCTCAGGGCGGCGGCTGCGCCACCGGGTCCAGGTGCGCTCGGGCGTGCCGCGGGCGGCGTGTTCGATCAGCGGTTCGGCAGCCATGAGAACTCCTTCTGCGCGTAGTCACGGCCGAGATCGGCCAGATCTCGCTCCGCATGACTCTGGCGGAGATAGACGGAGAGATCGGCGACGCGTCGCGCGTGCTCGGCGTCGGCGCACAGGGGGCCGAGTGCGCGCCCGACCCGGTCGATGGTCGTGGTCGCCGCGTCCTCGACCACCGCCCGCACCGTCCTGGCGCGCAGCCGCGCCGCGCTGACCCCGTCGGACGGGTCGGCGTCGATCTGACGCGCGGCGTCGGTCAAACACAAAGCGGCGGCGTGCAATCCGCTCATGACCGCGCCGAGGTGGGCAAGGGCGTGCTCGTCGGTGGCGCGGTCGTGCAGGGTGCGGGCGACGGCGCAGGCGCCGCCGTACCAGCAGGCGGCCACGCCGATGGCCGCGTGCCAGAAGCCGGCCCTGGTCGGGTAGGCGCCGGGCGCGCCGATGGGTTCGGCCACGGCCCCGGCGAAATCGACTGCCCCCGAGTCGGATTCCGTCGTGCCGAGGGTGTGCCGGGCATCGGGCACGGGACGCACCGCGGGCTGGCCGAGATCGACGGCGAACAACCTGCGCTCGTCCTCGGACCGCGCGGTGACCAGCGCGTGGGTGCAGGCGGACACGCCGAAACACCACGGTTTGCGCCCGTCGAGGGTCCATCCACCCGGCCCGAATCGTGCCCGCAGCACCGGCTTCGGCGGCTCGGCGGTCCACACGCCCCAGATCTGTCCGCGCTCGACGCTCCCGCCTCCGAGTTCGGTAAGAATGGCTTCGGCGTCGGCATGCGCCTCCACCATGCGGCCGACCGCGACATTGCCGAAGGTGAAGTCCGCGAGGGCGCGCCAGCGCTCGATGGTGCGGCCGCACCCGGGGTGCGGCAGCTCCAGCCGACCCGAGTCGGCGAGCCTGCGCAGCGCGCCCGCCGTCGCGGTGGGCGCATCGGCCAGCACCTCGGTCGGCGCCATCAGGCGCTTCTTCCGGTGCGATACGCACACCCTCGCGGAACGGCACCTCCTCGCAGGTCAGCACACGGAATACGGACTCTGTCGCGCGGACGGGAGTCGACCATGGGGCACGGCTACCCGGCGGTGCGGAGGGCAAACGGTCGACGAGTCTCGATGTGGTGAACTTCCCCGCGCTGCTTGGGGCGCGCGTCGGGGGGTATGTCCGCCGAAGCACGCGTTCCGGCGTGTACGACCGACGTCAGGAGGACATCATGCTTGGTCTCGGGATTATCGGGTGGATCATCATCGGCGGCCTGGCCGGGTGGATCGCCAGCAAGATCATGAAGACGGACGCCCAGCAGGGCATCCTCATGAACATCATCGTCGGTATCGTCGGCGGCCTGCTCGGCGGCTTCCTGCTCAAGCTGCTCGGCGTCGACGTCGAGGGCGGCGGCCTCTGGTTCAGCTTCTTCACCTGTATCGCCGGCGCCGTCATCCTGCTGTTCCTGGTCGGCCTGGTCACCGGTCGGCGAGCGACCCGATGACGGCGGCCGCCCAGCAGAACCGACTATGACGCGGAGGAGTCGACTATGACCACGGTTGCGGAAATGATCGTCACGGCGCTGGCCGACCAAGGCGTCACCCAGGTCTGGGGCGTCGTCGGCGACGCGCTCAACCCGATCACCGACGCGATTCGCCGAGAGGATCGGATCGAGTGGATCGGCGTGCGACACGAAGAGGTCGCCGCCTACGCCGCCGGTGCGCAAGCCCAGCTGACCGGCACCATCGGGGTGTGCATGGGCACGGTCGGCCCCGGCTCGATCCATCTGCTGGGCGGTCTGTACGACGCCAAGAAATCCCACGCGCCGGTGCTCGCGATCTGCGGGCAGGTGCCGACCGCCGAGATCGGCAGCGAGTACTTCCAGGAGGTCGACAACGACACGGTCTTCCGCGACGTCGCGGAGTTCACGGCCACGCTCACCAGCGTCGAGCAGATGCCTCGGATGCTGGAGCAGGCCGTGAACACCGCGGTCTCCCGGCAGGGCGTCTCCGTGCTGACGATCCCGGGCGACGTCGGCGGACTGAAACTGAAGTCCGATGTGCCGCCGAGGTTCGTCGCGCGCGATCGCACGATCGTGCCCGGCGTGACCGAGATCGTGCAGGCCGCGGAGACGCTCAACAAGGCCGAGAAGGTGACCCTGCTCGTCGGCATCGGCGCCAGGGAGGCGCGCGAGGAGGTGCTGCGCCTCGCCGAGCAGCTCTCCGCGCCGATGGTGCTCACCATCAAGGCGAAAGAAGGCCTGGAGCAAGACAATCCGTACGCGGTCGGGCAGACCGGCCTGATCGGCAACCCCGCGGCGAACGCGGCGCTCGAGGATTGCGACGTGCTGTTCATGGTCGGCACCGACTTCCCTTATCGCGACTGGTATCCCGCCGGCAAGACGGTCATCCAGCTCGACTCGCGGCTCGACCACATCGGCCGCCGCACGTCGGTCGACGTCGCGCTGGTCGGCCACGCGGGACCCTCGCTGCGTGAACTCCTGTTGAAGCTGGACACCAAGTCCTCCGACAAGCACCTGAAGAAGGCGCAGTCGGAGTACGAGCGGTGGAACGGACTTCAGCAGCGCCTGGCCGAGCCCAAGCACGACCGCAAACTCCTCGGTCGAATCCGGCGCCACCTGGACAACCCGGACCAGCTCATCCGTCCCGAGGCGGTGGCGGCCGCGGTGAACAAGCACGCCGCCGACGACGCGATCTTCACTTCGGACACCGGCATGTCCACGGTCTGGCTGTCCCGGTTCCTCAGCCTGCGCGGCTCGCGCCGGCTGCTGGGCTCCTACAACTTCGGCTCCATGGCCAACGCCATGCCGCAGGCTCTCGGCGCGCAGAGCCTCGACCGCGAACGCCAGGTCGTCGCGTTCTGCGGGGACGGCGGGCTGATGATGCTGCTCGGCGACCTGCGCACGGCCGTCACCTATGACCTGCCGGTCACGCTGGTGGTCTTCAACAACGGCCGCCTCGGGATGGTCAAACTCGAGCAGGAGGAGGGCGGCCTGCCCGAGTTCGGCACCGTGCTCGACAATCCGGATCTGTCCGCCGTCGCGGCGGCGATGGGCCTGGAGTCGCGCCGGGTGACCGACCCGGAGGAGCTGGACGAGGCCGTCGCGGAGGCCTTCGCGAAACGCAAGCCGGTGCTCCTCGACGTCGTCACCAATCCCGACGAGATCTCGGTGCCCCCCAAGCCGACCTTCGACCAGGCGTGGGGCTTCGCCATCGCCAAGGTCAAGGAGAGCCTGGAGAGCCGTTCCTGACACACCGACCGCTCGGCCGGTCCGATCATCAGTGGAATTCATGACAACCGTCTTCGGAATGGTTAGTGTCCGAGGACATTCCATGGTGATCGGATCGGGGTGCGGTGAGGTCGTTCGCGCCCCGGTGGGTTCCGATGATCTGTTCGAAATCGGGAGAACGCGTGAGATTCACAAGACCTGGTGCGCTGCTCGCGGCCGCGTTACTGGCCACAAGCCTGGGGTTGGCCGCATGTTCGTCGGACGATGACGCCGGTTCGGGCGTCGTCACCACCAATGCCGGCGAGCCGCAGAATCCGTTGGTGCCCGCCAACACCAACGAGAACATGGGCGGACGCGTGGTCGACCGGCTATGGGCCGGGCTGAAGTACTACGACGCCAACGGCGTGGCGCACAACGAGGTCGCGGACAAGATCGAGACGACCGACCGCAAGAACTACACGATCAAGTTGAAGCCGGACTGGAAGTTCACCGACGGCACGGCGGTGACGGCGAAGTCCTACGTCGACGCGTGGAACTACAGCGCGCTCTCGACCAACGCCCAGCTGCAGAGCTACGTCTTCAGCCCGATCAAGGGTTTCAAGGACGTGTCGGCGGAGAAGCCGACGGTACAGACGATGTCGGGTCTGAAGGTGATCGACGACCGCACTTTCACCGTCGAGCTGGAGCAGCCGTCCATCGACTTCGAGACCGAGCTCGGCTTCACGCCGTTCTACCCGCTGCCCGAGGTCGCCTACAAGGATATGAAGGCCTTCGGCGAGCATCCGATCGGCAACGGTCCGTACAAGTTCGCCAGCGACACCGCCTGGCAGCACAACGTGCAGATCGACCTGGTGCCCAACCCCGACTACAAGGGCGGGCGCCCGGCCAAGAACAAGGGCCTGCGCTTCGTGATGTACCAAACCTTCGACACCGCCTACGCGGATCTGCAGGCGGGCAACCTGGACACCCTCGACGTGATCCCGGACGGCGCGTTGGCCACCTACAAGCAGGACCTCGGTGATCGAGCCATCACCAAGCCGATCGCGTACAAGGCGGCTATCGGCATCCAGACCAGCGTCCCGCACTTCGGTGGCGAGGAAGGTGTGCTGCGCCGCAAGGCGCTCTCGATGGCGATCAACCGGGAACAGATCTCGCAGAACATCTTCCACGGCACCCGCGTCCCGGCGCGCGACTTCACCGCGGCCACGCTGCCCGGGTTCGACGGCAACCTGCCCGGCGCCGAGGTGCTGAAGTACAACCCGACCGAGGCGAAGAAGCTGTGGGCGCAGGCCGACGCGATCTCGCCGTGGTCGGGCCGCTACGAGATCGCCTACAACTCCGACGGCGGCCATCAGGGCTGGATCGAGGCCACCGCGAACAGCATCAAGAACACCCTCGGCATCGACGCCGTCGGTACGCCGTATCCGACCTTCAAGAACATCCGGGACCTGATCAACGCCAAGACGATCGGCAAGGCGTTCCGCTACGGCTGGCAGGGTGACTACCCGACGATGCTGCAGTTCCTCACCGCGCAGTACTACAGCTTCTCCGAGACCAACAACGTCAACTACAACAATCCGGAGTTCGACAAGCTGCTCAACGACGCGCTGGCCGCGCCGACGCAGGAAGAGTCCTACAAGCTCGTCGCGAAGGCACAGGCGCTGCTGTTCAAGGACATGGCCGACATCCCGATGTTCGACTACTCGGCCGCCGCGGGCCGTTCGGACAAGGTGAAGAAGGCCGAACTCGCCTGGAACGGGCTGTTCGACTTCGAGGGGATCGAGAAGTAACGACATATCCAGGAAGGCCCGCCGACGCGAATGCGACGGCGGGCCTTCGTTTTTCGAGTGCGGCTCAGCCCTGCTGGGTCGGTACGACGATCATCTCCGCGACGTTCATCCGATGCGGCGCGGCCACCGCGTAGGCGATCGCGTCGGCGATGTCCCCGGCGACAAGGGTTTCCAGCCCGGCGCGCCACTCGGCGAGACCGGCCTTCTGGTCCTGGTCGGCCATGCCGTCGCCGAGTTCGGTGCTGACCAAACCGGGTTCGATGTTCTTCACGCGCACGCCGCGCGGCCCGAACTCGGCCCGCATGTTGCGGGTCAGGTGGGCGACGGCCGCCTTGGTCGCGGTGTAGACGGAGTAGTTGGGGAACACCATGTGCCCGCCGATCGAGCCCACGTTGACCAGGTCGGCGCGCTCGCCCTTGCCCGCCGCGGCGAGCAGGTCGTCGATGAAAGCCCTTCCGGTGTAGAGCAATCCGTTGACGTTGGTGCCGACCATCCGATCCCACTCGTCGGCCTGCGCCGACTCGAACGGGGCGGCCAGCATGACGCCCGCGTTGGCGACGACGAGGTCGACGGGTCCGAACGCGGCCCGCACGGTGGCCGCGGCGTCCAGCACCGACTGCCGCACGGCGACGTCGGCCTCGACGGCGAGTGCCTGGGCGCCGATCTCGGCGGCCAGTTCCTCTAGCCGGTCCTTGCGCCGCCCCAGCAGCGCGACCTTCGCGCCTTCGGCCGCGAGCCGCCGTGCGGTGGCGGCGCCGATTCCACTGGATGCTCCGGTGACGACCGCGATGCGGCCGGTGAGGTTGTTTGTCATGGCTACAACGTTCGCGCTGGTCACAGGCTCGTGCCAGGGGGCGGACTTCCTGGTAGTGGGAGGGCCACCCAGCCGCGGAGGCGCTGGCTTAGTCTCGAAGCATGGACTCCGATAACCGACTGGGCGCATTCCTCCGGGCGCGACGGGAACTGGTACGCCCGGAGGATTTCGGGATGTCCGGGGGTGGCCAGCGTCGCGTGGCGGGGCTGCGCCGCGAAGAAGTCGCTCTGCTCGCGGGCGTGAGCGCCGACTACTATGTGCGGCTGGAGCAAGGGCGGGACAAGCACCCGTCCGAGCAGGTGATCGCCGCGTTGGCCCGGGTGTTCGCGCTCGACGAGCAGGGCGCGGCGCACCTGCGGGAGCTGGCCCGCCCGGTGGTGCGGCGCAGGCGCGCGCCGCAGCGGCCCGAACGGGTGAGCCCCGGCCTGCTGTCCCTGCTGCAAGCGTGGCCGAACACCCCGGCCGTGGTGCTCGGCAGGCACATGGACGTCCTCGCCGCGAATCCGCTTGCGGCCGCGCTGAACTCGATCTCGGTACCAGGTAACAACCAGGTGCGCATGATGTTTCTCGATCCGGAGGCGCGAAACATCTACCCGGACTGGGCGATCCACGCCGCGGACACGGTCGCGAGCCTGCGCGCCACCGCGGGCGACCTCGACGACCCCCGCCTGACCGAGCTCGTCGGCGAGCTGTCGTTGAAGAGCGAGGAGTTCCGCCGCCTGTGGGCCCGCCACGACATCAAGGAGAAGACGGCGGGCACCAAACGCTTCCGCAACCCGCTGGTCGGCGAGCTGACCCTGGCCTATGAGACCTTCTCCGTGAACGGCGCGCCGGGGCAGCTGCTGGTCGCCTACCACGCCGAGCCCGGCTCGGCGTCCGAGCGCGGGCTGGCGCTGCTGGGCAGCATGATCGCCACCGGGGATCCGGCGCGCCGGGACGCCGTGTCACGCGATCAGGACGCCGCGGTCAATCGAGGCGTTTGACGTAGCGGTGCGTCGGCACGTCGACGGGCCCCGCCGTGCCGGTGATGGTGTGCATGTGGGGGCCGTCATCGATCCAGCCGTGGTTCTCGTAGAACTTGCGGGCGCGCGCGTTGCCCGGCACCACGACCAGCCACGTCTCGTGGTGGCCGTCGGCGCGCAGGCGATCCTCCGCGGCGGCCAGTAGGCGCGCGGCGAGGCCGGAGCCCCGGTGGTCGCCGGAGACGTAGACCTGGTTCACCTCGTCGCCGAGCACCATCACGAACCCGGCCACGACGCCGCCCACCGTGGCCACGGTGGTATCCGAAACCCGTTCTGCCGCACGCCTATCGAAGGATTCGCGCGGACGGCCGGCGATCAGCTCGTCCGGGACGTTCCCCAGATGCGCATCGCACCAGCCCGCATACCAGATTCGCGCGATGGTCGCGGCGTCTTCCGCCCGCGCCGCCCGCACCTCGACCTCATCCACCATTCGCGCACTCTACGAGATCGAATCGACGTTCCGCACGTCCGCCAGGGCGCGTCTGCTGTCGGCAGACACAGCGTCATCGGGGCGCCTCCGGGGGATAGGACTGAGGCATGATCGAAACATCGCACCTGGACTACCGGGGACAACTAGCCGATCGACTGTTCCGCCATCGGACCATCCAACTGACCGGTGAGGTCGACGACGCGATGGCCGAGCGGGCCTGCACCGAACTGGTGTTGCTCGCGGGGGAGGACGACAAGCGCGACATCGTCCTGTACATCAACTCGCCGGGCGGGTCGGTCCTCGCCGGCCTCGCCATCTACGACACGATGAAGCTGATCCCGAACGACGTGGTGACCGTGGCCGTCGGCTTCGCCGCGAGCATGGGTCAGGTGTTGCTCGCCTCGGGCACCAAGGGCAAGCGAATCAGCTTGGCGCACAGCAGGATCATGATGCACCAGCCCTCGGCCGGCATCGGCGGCACCGCCATGGACATCGCGATCCAGGCCGAGAACCTGGAGTACATGAAGTTGCAGTCGGAGCAGATTCTGGCCGCCGAGACCGGGCATTCGCTCGAGGAGATCCGCACCGACAGCGACCGTGATCGCTGGTTCACCCCGGAGCAGGCGCGCGACTACGGGATCGTGGACCAGATCGCCGCCACCTTCGCCCAGATCGCGCCGTTCACCAACGCCCACCGAGCGGGGTTGTGATGTCCCAGTACACGATTCCCCATGTCATCGAACGCACCCCGAACGGCGAGCGCTCCTTCGATGTGTTCAGCCGGTTGCTCAACGACCGAATCATCTTCCTGGGCACCGAGATCGACGACGGCGTCGCGAATGTCGTGATGGCGCAACTGCTGCACCTGGAGTCGGAGTCGCCGGATCGCGAGATCAGCCTGTACATCAACTCGCCGGGCGGGTCGAACACGGCGATGCTGGCGATCTACGACACCCTGCAGTTCCTGCGGACGCCGGTCGAGACCTACGCCATGGGTCAGGCGGTGTCGGCCGCGGCGGTGCTGCTGGCGGCGGGCACGCCGGGGCGGCGCTACGTCCTCAACCACTCTCGCGTGCTGCTGCATCAGCCGTCGGCGCAGGGCCAGGGCACCATCTCCGACCTGGCGCTGCAGGCCGCCGAAGTGATGCGGATCCGCTCGCAGACCGAGGAGATCCTGAGTAAACACACCGGTCAGAGCGTCGCGCAGCTGCGCAGGGACACCGCGCGCGATCGGGTGTTCACCGCGCGGGAGGCCGTCGAGTACGGACTGGCCGACGAGCTGATTTTCACCCGCGACCGCTGAGGCTTAGGCCGCGAGCAGCTCGACGCGCGCCCCGGAGACCGGGCGGCGGCCGAGCTGCCGCAGCGCGCCCAGTCTCCGGGCGCCGCGGAAGAGCAGCGACTCGACCGGCATTCCCAGCGCGTCGCAGATCGAGTGCAGCATTTCCGAGGACGCCTCCTTGCGTCCCCGCTCGATCTCGGACAGGTACTGCTTGGACATGCCGACCGCCGTGGCGACGTCGGCCAGCGTCCGGTCCTGATCCTGTCGTTCGTCGCGCAGCACCTCGCCGTAGACGGCGCGCAGCAGCGGCGAGACCGCCTCGGCTCGGTCCCGATCCGGCTGTACCGGGGCGAGCCTGCCCCGGCGGGTCTCGCCGCGACGATGCGCATCGAGATCGACTACGACGCCATCCTCTTCCGCTGCCATGCCGACGAGTCTTCCACCCGGCGGGGCAGATCCGGACGATGTTCACCGACGGCGGACAGGTCCGCGCGCAGCGTTGTTCAGGCCCCGTTGAAGCTGACGTACTCGATGCCGGTGATGATGTCGGGATCGATGACGATCAGCTGGTTGTCCTGCGCGATCTCCGGGCTCAGGTACAGCCGATAGTGGTCGAGTTCCTGCTCGTCCATCACGGTGTCGGCGACGCCGGTGATGATCACGCAGCGGCCGAGATTGGTGTGATGATCGATGGTGTCGACCTCGTAGGCCACGACCTGTCTGTGCAGGGTGCGAATCATGGCCTGGTCCGCGGGGATCACGATGCAGCCATCGACGACCGTGTGCCGGACGGGGCGGATCGTGGGTAATGCATGCCGGGAGAACGCGATGCGGCCGAATCGGACACGGTGGAGCAGGTCCAAGGAATCCTCTACCGACAGCTCGCGCGTCTCGCTCTCGCGGTAGGCGGGCATACCTCCATTCTTCCACCCCGCCCGCACATCGTTTCGGGGTGTGGACGACGATGGCTAAAATTGCTCGAATCCTCGTAAAATTAGGCATCGCTTCGAGTCCAGTCGCGCGGCTCGGGCGTGGCGATGAGCCTGGTCACTATCGAGGAGGAGCCATGCCATATTCAACGCAACTCGGCTATACGGGCAGCCCTACACGTGTGCGCCTCCCGCATAGGCCGGCCGACCCACCAGGGCAAAAGCTCGACGGCAACGCGGAATTCGCGGACGCGAGCGACCGCTTGGTCCGCCATCTGTTCGACGTGGGCCTGCAGCTGCACCGCGTGCTCGACGAGATCGACGACACCGTCCAGCCGCGGCTGCGCGCCACCATCACCGGCCTGGTGGACGACCTGGACATGCTCATTCGCGACACCGGCCTGGCCATGCTCGCCCTCGCCAGCGAGCGCAAGGAACCCGCGCCGGCCGACGGCAAGATCCCCCGGACCCGCCTGCGTCGCCGCTGAGTTCCGCGTCGGCGTAGGTTTGCTCGCTGCTGCCTGGGTACTCGATGCCCAGGAGGTGTTGACATGCCGAAACAGTGGAGCGACAAACGCGAACGGCAGTACGAACACATCAAGGACTCCGAGAAGAACCAGGGCGCCAGCACGAAGCGGGCCAAGGAGATCGCGGCCCGCACCGTGAACAAGAATCGGGCACAGTCCGGGGAGTCCAAGACGGCCAGCCGTTCCTCCGTCAAGGACAAGTCCCCGCAGAGCCGGGGCGGCCAGCGTTCCGGGCGTAGCGGCCCGAAGGGCCGGACCCGCGATCAGCTCTATAACGAGGCCCGCCGGCGCGGCATCGAGGGGCGCTCGAAGATGAACAAGAGCCAGCTCGAAAAGGCGCTCGCGGACAAATAATGATCCAGACTCGACGCACGCTGCCCTGTCGCAGCGTGCGTCGAGTTGTGCCGGTATAACCGGCACTGCGACAAGCTGTTTCACGGACCGCGTCCGCATTACCGGTCAGGCTTTCAGCGAACGGTGCGGGGCGAGTTTCTATCGCGCCGTATCGGCCAGCGCGGCGCGGATCTCCTCGATGCTCGGATTCACCAATTCGTGTCCGTTCGCGAGGACGGTCGGAGTGACCTCGTCCCCGCCGGTGATCGCCCGCACCCGTGCCGCGGCCTCCGGATCGCGGATGTCCACCCGCCGGAACGGGATTCGCGCTATGCGCAGGCGAGCGCCGAGCCGCAGGCAGAAGGGGCAGCCCCAGCGCCAATAGACGGTGATCGGGGCGGTGGGGTCGGAATCGGTCATCGTCGGTCCTCGGTGCGTTCGTGGTCCTCGGGCATCCTCATTCGAGCGTATACATTCGCCGGACCCCCCTCGGCGATTTCCGCGCCGGCATGGGCCTCGGCCGCAATGTTTTCAGTGATTGATCACTATCGCCGGAATGCCTGGTCAGAATTTGTTTCGCCGAGTGGTGGCGGCGGCGGAGCGGGGCTACCATCTCCCCATTCGAGGCGCCCGTGAGGAGATCAGTGTTGTCGAGGACTCCGCTCGGGCTCGCCGGTGCCGTCGTCGGCGGCGCGACATCGTCAGGGGAACGTGCATGATCAAGGTCGAACTCGACCTGCATTCCGACCGGCCCAATCCGCGGTGGCAGCTGGCGTCGGGGGACGAGGCGCAGCTACACGGGCTGATCGCGGCGGCGCCCCGATCGAGCGCGGGCGAGGCCGAAAACGACGGGGGCTACCGGGGTTTCGTCGCTCAGCTGTCGGACGAGGAGACCCTGCGCGTGCGGGGCGGCGTCATCGAGATCGCGCGCGGCGAGGAACGCACCTATCGCACCGACGGCGACCGCGCGGTCGAGCGATGGCTGCTCGCGACCGGCCGGCCGACGCTCGAGCCGTGCGACTATCAGGCCGTCGTCGCCGCGCTGTGGGATTGACCCGCGTAGCGGGTGTGGGATCGACCCGCGCGTAGCGGGCCGGGCATGACATGTGTCATGCCGCGGTCGTGATGGTTGACAGATCTGCTCGCTCGCCGCCGTCCGTAGCGTCGATTCTCGTAGCGCACCGCTGAATACGCCGACGAGGAGCACCCCGATGACCATCACCGCAACCGACACCGACAGGGTCGAACAGTCCGCCGAATCGGCCGCGAGCAAGTTCGGCTGGCTGGCGCCGATCGCCCGCGATATCGCCGTCCCGATGGGCGCGTACTTCGCGTTGCACGCGCTGGGGTACAGCGACTTCGCCGGGCTGCTCGCCGGCACCGCGCTCTGCGCCGCGATGCTGATCGTGCAGGCGATCCGGTTGCGGCGGCTCGAGGTCATGTCCGCGATTGTGTTGGGCGGCTTCGCCTTCGGCCTCGCCGCCTCGGTGTTCACCGGCGATGCGCGCCTGATGATCGTCAAGGACTCCGCGGCGACCCTGCTGATCGGCCTGGCGTTCTTGATCAGCGTCGCGATCGGCAAGCCGTTGACCTACTTCGCGGCGCGCAAGGCGTTGGCCGCGAGCGGCCCGGCCAAGCTCGCCGCCTTGGAGACCGCCTACCGGACCGATCCGGCCAAGCGCAGGATGTTCGGCACGCTGACAGTGCTGTGGGGCGCGGGGCTGGTCGGCGAGGCCGCGGTCCGGATCGTGCTCGCCTACCAGCTGCCGATTCCCACTATGGCGTGGCTGTCGCCGGTGCTGATGGTGTCGGTGATCGTGCCGTTGATCGCGGTCACCATCGTGGTCCGCAATCGCGGCCGGCGCGCCTGAATATCGCCGCCCGGCCCGGTCCCGACGGGGACCGGGCCGCCGCGCTATGACAACGCCCACACGGGCCGCGCAGGTAGTGTCGGTTTCGTGGAGTTTGCTACCTAACGGAATGGAGAAAGCTGTGCAGATCCAGATCAATACCGGAAGCGGCATCCACGGCGGCGAGGGCCTGAGCGAGCGGGCGGAGACCGAGATCGCTTCGGTGCTAGCACGTTTCAGCAATCAGCTGACGCGCGTCGAGGCGCACCTCACCGACCAGAACGGTGAGAAGGGCGGCCCGGAGGACAAGCAGTGCGTGCTGGAGGCGCGGCCCGCGGGCCAGCATCCGGTCGCGGTCACCCATCGCGCCGCGACGGTCGAGGAGGCCTATCGCGGCGCCGCCGAGAGCATGGCGCACCTGCTCGACAGCAAGTTCGGCAGGCTGCACCACGCCAAGGGCGGCGAGTCCATCCGGCACATGGCCGCGCCGGAGTGAACGTCAGGCCCCGGTGGTCGAGCCGGGGCGGACGATCATCAGCACGGTGACGATGACCCACAGCACGTTGAAAATGCCTGTGTCCGTGCCGAGTCGGCGAATCAGGGTCGGGGTGGCGGCGGGCAGGTCGGCGAGGATCTTGTGCTGGCCGGGCAGGATGAGCAGGGCCAGCACGCCGGCCGCCGCCGCGGTCAGGCCGATCGAGATCAGCAGCCAGGTGTCGGTGAGCACGCCCAGGCTCAGCGCGGTGCACGCCCCGAAGACGGGCACGAGGATGCCGAGGTAGGCATAGACCCGGCAGATGCGATGCAGCGTGCTCAGCACCTTGGGCTCGCTGTCGATCTCGGCGAGGGCCCGTCGGGTGGTCGGCGGGAACATGCTCGCCGCGATCGTCACCGGCCCGACGGCGAGGATTACGGCCAGCACGTGGACCGACAGCAGAAACTTCGTCACAGCGGCGAGGCTAGCGGCCGTCCCGCAGGCCAGGAATAGGCGAAACTGCCACAGTTCGGTCGATTCTCGCCATCTGCTTGACCTGCGGGTTTATTTAGTGGTGCAGGTCATAGTCATTGGCTCGAAACCGTTGGCGACCTATCCTCGTGCCATGCATGTCGTGGCTGTGCTCGCGCTGGACAAGGTCATCCCCTCCGATCTCACCACCCCCGTCGACGTGTTCGGCGGCGTGCGGTTGCCCGACGGCCGCCGCGCCTACCGGGTGCGCGTCTGCGGTGTCGCGGAGACGGTGGATGCCGGCGCCTTCACGCTGCGTCCGCCGTTCGACCTCTCGGGCTTGGCCGACGCGGACACAATCATCGTGCCCGGCCTTTCCGATCTCGCCCGGCCGGTGCCGGAGGAGGTCCTCGACGCGCTGCGGCAGGCGGCCGACCGGGGAACGCGCATCGCCTCGATCTGTGTCGGCGCGTTCGTGCTCGCCGCCACCGGCCTGCTGGACGGGCACCGCGCGACGACGCACTGGGCGGCCGCCGCCGAGTTCGCGGCCCAGCACCCCGCTGTCGAGGTGGACCCGGACGTGCTCTACGTCGACAACGGCCAACTGCTCACCTCGGCCGGCGCCGCGGCGGGAATCGACCTGTGCCTGCACATGATTCGCCGCGACCACGGCTCGGCCGTCGCGGCCGACGCGGCCAGACTGTCCGTCGTCCCGCTGGAACGCGAAGGGGGACAGGCGCAGTTCATCGTGCAGGACCAGCCGCCCACGCCGCGCGGCTCGGTGTTGGAACCCGTAACTCGTTGGCTGCAAGACAATTTCGCGAAGGACCTGACCCTCGAGCAGATCGCCGCGCACGCCGGGATGAGCACCCGCACGCTCAACCGGCGCTTCCGCGAGCAGACCGGCACCACGCCGCTGCAGTGGTTGCTGCGGGCCAGGATTCGGCAAGCCCAGTATCTGCTCGAATCGACCGCCCATCCCGTGGACCGGATCGCCGGGCAGGTCGGCTTCGGCTCACCCACCGCGTTCCGCGACCGTTTCAAGCGCGTCGTCGGCACCAGTCCGCACAGCTACCGCGCCGCCTTCCACGGGTCCGCCGTGGTGCGCTGATCCGCGCCGAAAAGCATGTCACGTCAAAACGGAGACACTTACTCCGTTTCTGGTTAGAATTCACCCGTCGATTTCCCTATCCACCATCTAGGCGAGGGACAGGTTCCGCGATGACCGACAGTGACGCAACACCCAGGGTCGACCCGACATCCATCGATTTCGAGAACGCTTACAAGGACGGCACGCTCGTCGAGGGGCTGGTGATGGACCGGCTGCCGTGGGAGATCGGCAGACCGCAGCCGTTGCTCGTCGAGTTCGAGCAGGCGGGCCGGATCACCGGCGACGTGCTCGACATCGGTTGCGGCCGTGGCGATACCGCGATCTACCTGGCCGAGCTCGGCTACCGGGTGACCGGACTGGATTTCGCGCCGACGGCGATCGAGAAGGCCCGCGCGCAGGCGGCCGAGCGCGGCGTGACGGTGGACTTCGCGGTCGCCGACGCCACCGTGCTCGACGGGTACGACGGCCGGTTCGACACCGTCGTCAGCAGTGCCCTCGCGCACTGCCTCGACCGCGAGCAGCGCGCGGCGCACGTGGCGGCGCTGCGCCGGGTGCTGCGGCCGGGCGGGCGGCTGATCCAGTTCTGCTTCTCCGAGGTCGAGAACAGCGAGTCGTGGGCGCCGCACCCGATCACCGAGCAGGAGCTGCGCGACTCCTTCGGCGCTCCGGACTGGCGCCTGACCGAGTTGCGCGCGGACAAACTCACCGCCATCAAACCGACGCCGGAGTTCCTGGAAGTGATGGCACGCAGCGGGGTTCGGCCCGAAACCGACGCGGAGGGCTGCATGCTGCTGCCGGTCTGGGTGCTCGAGGCCGAACGGGTCTGACCGCGCACCGATGAGTTTCCGATCGCCGCTCCGTCAGATCAGGCAACACAGGCACAACTGATCCAGGAGCACAGACGATGAGGAAAATCACCGCGGGCTTGTTCGTCTCGGTCGACGGCGTCGTGGCCGACCCGCAGGACTGGCACTTCCCGTACTTCAACGACCAGATGGGCGCCGCGGTCACCGCGCAGCTGGGCACCGCCGACACGCTGCTGCTCGGCCGCGTCACCTACGACAGCTTCGCGGGCGCCTGGCCGGAGCGCGAGGCCGCGGGCGGCGACGACGCGGGCATGGCCAAGGCGCTCGGCGACGCCCGCAAGCTCGTCGTCTCGCGCCAGAATCTCGAATTCATCTGGCGCAACTCCGAGGTGCTGAAGGGCGATCTGCTCGAGGCGGTGACCGCGCTGAAGAACGAGCCCGGCGGGGACATCGCCATGAGCGGCTCGGTGTCCATCGTGCGCCAGCTGCTCGAGGCGGGGCTGCTGGACGAGCTGCACCTGCTGGTGCACCCGATCGTGGTGGGCAAGGGAGAGCGGCTGTTCGAGGATCGCGACGCGACGCTGCCGCTGCGGCTGCTGTCCTCGGAGACGTTCACCACCGGTGTGCTGCACCTCGTCTACACCAAGGACGAGGCGGCGCCGACCGGTGACTACGAGACGGCGAAGGTCAGCCTCAAGGCGGACGATTAAGCCATTCGGCGCGGGCCGTCATGGGCGGTCCGCGCCGAGTCGAGCAGGTGCGCGAGCCGCTTGACGACCTCGGCGGCCATGACCGCCTGGCCCGCGGCGGCGAAGTGAATTCCGTCCGCGCTCAACAGGTTCGGGCGCTCGTTGATCGGGTGGTCCCACATGTCGATCACCGTGGCGTCGAACTCCGCGGCCAGGGCGCGGGTGAGGTCGTTGACGCGACGGACTCGGTCGCGCCAGTCCGGAAAGACCGGCACGACATAGGCTTTGCCGAGGGTGAAGACGGTCAGGCGGGCACCGGTGCCCGCCGCCAAGCGGTACATGGCGCGCAGGTTCTGCTCGATCTCGCCGAAATCCGGTGTGCGGCGGACGATGTCGTTGGCGCCCGACGGTAGGTGCAGGAGGTCGGGGGCGAAGTCGAGCATCCGATCCGCTTGCCGCCGTAGGGTTTCCGGTGTGGTGGCACCGTCCTCGGCGGTATTCAGATACGCGAGATCGGGGCGCACGCGGCGCAGCACGTCGGCGACCCGATCGGCCCAGCCGAGGGTCGTGTAGCCGGGGCTGGGATCGCCGGTGCCGGCCGACAGGCTGTCGCCGATCACGGCGAAGCGCCGCCACGGCGCGTCGTACAGTAGCGCCGCGGCCTCCAGCGGGGGTAGGCAGAACGGGTCGGTCTCTTCGGTGGTGGGGGCGGCCACGGTCATAAGACAAACAATACGTGCGTACGTATGTCTATATCAAGAGTTTTGTTCGGGGGTGTCGGCCGTCATCGCGTGGAGCAGGTCGCGCAAGGCTCGCTGTTGGGTGGCGGTGAGCGAGGCGAGTGGCGAGTCGGAGCCCAGCAGTTCGACCGCCGCGGCTCGGCGGCGCTCGCCGGCCGCGGTGAGCTCGATCTGCTTGGCGCGGCGGTCGGTCGGGTGCGGCTGGCGGCGGATCAGCTTCTGTTGTTCGAGCCGATCCAGGACGAACGTGGCGTTGGACGGCTCGCAGGACATGCGGGTGGCCAGCTCCCGCGCCGTGATCGGCTCCGACAGCTCGCGCAGGGCGATGACCTGTGACGGCGTGAGGTCCAGTTGCTCGGCGACGCGCCGGACGTGCACGTCGAGCCGGTGAGTGAACCGGTGCACCAGTTTGCAGACGTCGCGGTCGAGTTCGGTGTCCACGATCGGCGGGGGCTGGCGCGTCATTTCTCCGAGTCTAGCGGTCTTGGTTCGAACTGTGATAGTTCTAGTTTGTATCATTTGAGTTAGAACTACATGAGGATGCTGTGATGCGGCCTGCTGTCTATTCGTTGATGTCGGTGGTCTTCAGCCTCACGACGGGGGAGTTCGTGATCGCCGGAATACTCCCGGAAGTCGCTGAGGGACTGTCTGTTTCGGTCTCCACGGCGGGAACGCTGGTGACTGCGTACGCGGTCGGCATGATCGTCGGCGGCCCGGTGGTCACCGTGTTGACGGCGCGGGTGGCGCGTAAGCCGCTCGTCGCCGGGCTGGTCGTGTTCGCGGTGCTCGCGAATCTGGGCTCCGCGATCGCCCCGAACTACCCTGTGCTGCTGGCGATGCGCGCCGCCGCGGGACTCGTGGTCGCCACGTTCTTCGCGGTGGCGATCGCCACCGCGGTCGCCACCGCCGAGGCCGGGCGGGAGGCCGCCGCGGTGGCGCGGGTGGCGCTCGGCATGAATCTGGGGATCGTTCTCGGCACGCCGATCGGCGCGGTGATCGGCCAAAGCCTGGGCTGGCGAGCCACTTTCGTGGCCGTCGCGCTGTCCGCGGCGATCGCGCTACCGCTGGTGATCCGGTTCATGCCGGAGCAACCGGGCGCCGTCGACGGGTCGGTACTCGGTGAGCTGCGCGTCTTCGGTGATCGGGAGGTGTGGTGGGCGATCGCGCTCACCGCGTTGGGCAATATCGGCGTGGTGACCGTGTTCACGTTCATAGCGCCTTTGCTCACCGATATCAGTGGCTTCGCCACGAGTACAGTTCCGGTGCTGTTGCTGGTCTACGGGGTCGGTGCCATCATCGGCAACCAGGTGGGCGGCCGGCTGGCCGATCGGGCGTTGCTGCCGTCGGTGGCCGGCCTGCTCGCGGCGCTGGCCTGCGCGCTACTGCTGTTCTGGTTGATCGGCGGCGACCGAACAGGCGCTGCGGTACTGACTTTCGTGATCGGAGCGTTGGCATTCGCGATCATTCCCGGGATGCAGACGCGGGTGGTCGCGGCGGCCGCCGTCGCGCCGACGCTGGCCGTCGCGGTCAACGCGTCCGGGTTCCAGCTGGCCGCGGCGTGCGCGGGCCGACTGGGCGGTGAAGTGATCGGCGACGGATCGGGCCTGCGGTCTATTCCGTTGGCCGGCGCGGTGCTCACCGTCGCGGGTGCGACATTGGCGGTGTGGCTGGCATGGCGGGAACGGACGCGCGGGGCCGCGCCCGCGCGGGCCGTCGAGAACCGTTAACCGGCGAGGGCTTTGGCGACGATGCCGCCGGTGACCGCCTTCGTCAGGTAGTGGGTCGAGTCGTGTGGGCTGGCGCCGTTGTCGAGCGGCTCCTCGGTGACGGGGGTGACGGCGGCGCCGGGATACGGCGGGAAGTAGGGGGCGAGGTCGAGGTGCGCGGCGACGAGGTCGTCTCGGTCGACGAGGTTGTGCCAGCTGGTGACGGATTTGGGGACGGTGGACGGCTGCGGTCGGAGCCGGTCGTAGATGACGGTGCGCAGCCCGAGCGGCGAGCCCATGGTCACCAGCGTCACCTCCTGGTCCACGCGGTGCAGCGCCTCGTAGGCGACCACCGAGCCGAGGGAGTGCGCGACGATGAGCCTGGTGTCCGGCCCGACGTGGGAGAGCACCTGCTGCTGGGCGTACTCCCTGATGTCGGCGTCGGTGAAGTAGCGGGTGACCTGCGACAGGGCCCGCACGACGAACTTCTCGGCCAGCCCGACGCCGAACGGCGCGAACCAGCGCAGCCGGACCAGCGCGTTGAGGGCGGGCCGCAGCGCGGCCTTAGCGCCCTGCGGCTTGGCGTCCGGCGGCGGCACCGCGATCAGCCGCTGCGCGGTCGCCCGGTCGCGGTGATCGCTCGCGTGCTCGGCGGCGGTGGCCAGCCACTGCTCGGCGAGCTGCTCCATCAGCGCGAGCTGCTCGTCGTCGAGGTCGCCCGGCCCGCCGCCCTGGGCGCCCTTCGCGAGGAACTGGTTGCCGTAGAACGCCATCCTGGTCGAGATGTCACCGGGTAAGCCGTTGCGCCACAGGCGATCCGCGAGCTCGTTGTCGCCGTGGTTGCGTACCCCGCCTGCGAGCCCCGGCAGCCACTGCGCCTCCAAGCAGTCGGCGGCGGCCTGTTCCTGCGCGATGCCGTGTACGAGAACGATGGTTGCCAACGTCCCTCCCCTTTCGTCGGACGGTCGAGTCCTGTTCGGCGCGGACGGTTTTCAGTCCGCGCGCCACTTTATCGAGCAGCCCATGCTCGGCCGGTGCGGCTCCGGCACCGGCTCGCCGTCCAGGACGGACTCGATGGCTGCTCGTAAGTCGTTGCCCGTCACCGGTTTTCCATTGCCGGGCGTGGATTCGTCGAAGGCGCCGCGGTAGGCGAGCGTCAGGGACGCGTCATAGAGGAAAAAGTCCGGGGTGCAGGCCGCCTGGAAGGCGCGGCTGACCTCCTGGGACTCGTCGACGAGGTAGGGGAACGTCCAACCCGCGCGAATGGCCTGATCGCGCAGTCGGTTCGGGGCGTCGTCGGGGTAGCCGACGATGTCGTTGGCGCAGATCGCCACCGTCGGCACGGACAGCGTGTCGACCAGTTCGCCCAGCGCCGTTTCGAGGTGCTTGACGTAGGGGCAGTGGTTCGAGGCGAAGACGACCAGCAGGCCCGGACCGTCCGCGAAGTCCGCGCGCGAGTGCGTCCGCCGATCCAGGTCCGGCAGTGCGAAGTCCGGTGCGGGTGTGCCGAGGGGAACCATGTGGGATGCGAGCGCCATGGAAGTGCTTTTTCGTCGGAATCGAAGTCGGTATGAGCCTAGTGCCTCGTCCAGGAATTTCGGCACGTTTCTCGACGAGGCACTAGCTCCGCGCGCGGGTGTTCGCCGAGGCTCGCAGGGGCGATCCGCCGAGGGCGGGGGGCTATCTCGCCAGATCGGACAGGTCGGTATTCGCGCCGCACACCACCACGCACACCCGCTCGCCGGGCGCGGGCCGCAGCGGCGCCGGACGGTCGCCGCCGCGCA
>NZ_BAGH01000311.1 GCF_000308715.1 Nocardia tenerifensis NBRC 101015 | reverse complement strand
GTACGGCATGCATGAGTGAAAGTCGTTGCGGCGGTGGGTGAAGTGGTGACGCGGTAGCGAACTGTGGTGCGGCGGCACGACGTACCTCGAGCCGAGTTCAATTCCGTTGCGGCCAGCGCTCTTACATTGGGGCCGTCGGCGACCGATTCAGGGTAGCGTGATGGCGGTCACAACCGGCTCGGAATCGGACTCCGTCATGAACAAGTTGCTGTCGTGGCCCGCGGTGCTCTGCTGGCTGACCGTACTGCTGGAGGGCTACGACCTCGTCGTGCTCGGCGCCGTCATTCCCACCCTCATCGATCAGAAGCACGTCGGATTCACCGCCGCCGGTGCGACTTTCGCCGCGACCATGTCGCTGGTGGGAGTGGCCATCGGCGCGACCGGCTCGGGTCCGGTAGCCGATCGGTACGGTCGCCGGTGGGTGCTGGTGGGCTCGATCGTGGTGTTCTCGCTGTTCACCGCCGCCGTGCCGCTGGCCGGGTCGGTGAGCGTGTTCGCCGCGTTCCGCCTGGTCGCGGGCGTCGGGCTCGGCGCGTGCATGCCGACCGCGCTGACCATGATGGCCGAGCACATGCCGCCGGCGCGGAGGGCCTTCGCCAGCACGGTCACCATGACGGGTTATCACGTGGGTGCGGTGTGCGCGGCGCTGCTCGCGCTTCGGCTCGTGCCGAACTGGGAGCCGCTGTTCTACGCCGGTGGTGCGGCGGGACTCGTGCTGCTGCCGGTGGTGTGGGCGAAGCTGCCGGAGTCCGCGGCTTATCTGGCGGCCAAGGACGCGCCGACACGGGTGCGGCCGACGGTGTTGCTGCGGCCGGTGTATGTGCGTGCGACGCTGGGGGTTTGGGTGGGTTCGTTCATGGGGTTGTTGCTGGTTTATGGGTTGAATACGTGGTTGCCGAAGTTGATGCGTGATGCGGGGTACAACATGTCGACGTCGTTGACGGTGTTGTTGATGTTGAATATCGGTGCGGTGGTCGGGTTGCTGACGGCGGGGGCGTTGGCGGATCGGCGGGGGATCAAGCCGACGGTGCTGGTGTGGTTCGGTGCGGCGGCGGTGTTTTTGGCGGTGTTGAGTGTCAAGGTTTCGAGCACGGTGTTGCTGGATGTGCTGGTGCTGGTGACCGGGATCTTCGTTTTCTCGGCGCAGGTGTTGATCTACGCCTATGTGACTCAGGCTTACCCGGCCGAAATCCGCGCCACCGCACTGGGATTCGCTTCGGGTGTCGGTCGTCTGGGTGCGATTTTCGGGCCGACGATCACCGGGTGGCTGATCGTGGTCGGCTCGGCGAATCCTTGGGGCTTCTACCTTTTCGCGGCGGTCGCGGGCATCGGCCTGCTCGCCATGGCCGCCGTCCCGCGAACCTCCGTCGACGGACTCGCGGCGGCCGCGCGACCAGACCCGCGGGTGCGCCCGGCGTAGCGCCCGTGTTTGGCTGTCCGATGTGAGATCTAGGGTGGTCCGGGAGGGTGTGCACGTGCTCGCGTGGCTCGTCACGGTGGCGGGCGCGGTAGGGGTCGGGTTGCATTTCAGCCGGTCGGGGTTCCGGCCGCTGGTGTTGGCGGCCTCGGGTGCGCCGTACCTGATGGCGGGTTCGCTGCTCGGTGCGGCGGCGTTCGCCGCGACCCGGCGGTGGCGCGGTGCCGCCGTCGCCGTCGTTGTCGTCGCCGCGGCCATCTGGACCCAGGTTCCGCTGTATGTCGGCGGCTCGGGCGACGAGAGCGGGCCGGAGGTGCGCGTGATGCAGGCCAACCTGCTGTTCGACGGCGCGGATCCGCGTGCGCTGGTCGACGAGGTACGAGCCCGGCGCATCGCGGTGCTCACCGTGAACGAACTGACACCCGCCGCGGTCGACGCGCTCGGCAGGGCGGGGCTGAATGAGCTACTGCCGCACCGGTATCTGTCCCCCGGCCGGACCGCGAGCGGGACCGGAATATGGAGCACCTATCCTCTGACGGACACCGTCGAGTACGACGGCTATGTGCTGAACCAACTCTCGGCCACCGCGACCATTCCCGGCGTCGGACCGGTCTCGGTCTTCGCCTTCCATCCGGTGCCGCCGGTGTACGGCACGGGCGTCTGGGCCGACGAATTGTCCAGGCTGCGAGCGATTCTCGAGCGCGCGTCCGCGGATCGGCCGGCCCTCGTCGGCGGCGACTTCAACGCGACCTACGACCACGCGCAGTACCGCGCGATGCTGTCCGGGCGCTTCGGCGACGCCGCCGAGCAGGCGGGCGCCGGACACCTGGTCACCTACCCGACCGACAAGCCGTGGCCGCCCGTGGTCGGCATCGACCACATCCTGGTCGCCGGTGGCCGGGCGGCCGAGGTCGAGACGGTCGGCCTGCCCGGCGCGGACCACCGGGCACTGGCGGCGCGGGTCCGACTGAATTCCCGCTGAATGCTCAACGCTCGGTGCCGGACTCGGCGACAGCGGCGGGCTCGGCGACAGCCGCCTCGGCCGAGGGATCGAACTCGCCCCGCCGGACCACGACGACGCCCGCGAGAATGAATGCGCCGCCGAGCAATTGGATGACGCGCGGCGCCTCGCCGAGCAGCGCCCACGCGAAGGCCAGCGCCGCGAGGACCTCGAAGAGGGCGACGAAGGACGCCAGCCGCGAACCGAGCAGCCGGGTGGCGGCGATGCCGGAGACATAGGCGATCGCGGCGGTCACGATGCCCAAGGCCAGGACCGGCGGCCACCAGGGAACCGAGAAGTGCTCGAAGACAACCGTATTCGTCGTCGCGTGCAGCGGAACGATGCCGACCGCGCCCGCGGCCAGCAGGGCTAGCCCGCCGACGAGGAGTCCGCCCGCGGCCAGGACGGTGCCCGGCAGCGTGCCGTCGCCGTGGGCGGACAGGACGAAGTAGCCCGCCGCCCCGATCATGGCCGCGAGGGCCCACACGAGGCCGACCCAGCTGGCGGTCAGGCCCGAGCGCAGGTCGATGACCAGGACCAGGCCGGCGAGGCCCAGTACCGCGCCGAGGACCGTCGCGACGCCGGGACGCTCGCGGTACCGCAGCCACAGCCAGCCGACCACGGCGATCGGCGCGGTGTACTCGATGAGCAGCGCGACGCCGACCGCCATGTGCGCGACGGCGTTGAAGTAGGCCAGCTGGGTGCCCGCGACCGCGATCAGGCCGTACGCGGTGATCAGTGAGGCGTTGCGGCGCAACAGGTTCCAGTCGCCGCGCAGCTGCCGCACCGCGATCGGCACGAGCACCGCCGCGGCCAGCAGCACGCGGATCGCCACGACCGACGCGGCGCTCCAGCCCGCGTTCATCAGGCCGCGGGCCAGCGAGCCGGAGAGCCCGAACGACGACGCGGACAGCACCGCGAGGATCAGTCCGCTTCGCAGTCGGCCTCGAGCGGTTGTGTCATGAGTCATCGTAGCCATGAACCATGACGCTATGACCGGCGATGTAATATGTCAACATGATTTTCGCTCATGACACCGAGGACTCGCTGGTGGCCGCGGTGGAGCTGGTGAACTCGGCGGAGGAGCCGGACACGCTGACCGAGATCGACCAGCTCGCAGCGTTTTTCGACAAGCACGGCTATACCGGCGCGCACGCGCGCGACGCCGCCGAGCTCGCGGCGGTCCGTGCCCTGCGCGCGCCGCTGCGCCGCATGCTGACCAGCGATCGCGACACCGCGACCGAGCTGGTGAACCAGACCCTGGCGCGGCATCGGGCGGTGCCGCAGCTCGTGCGCCACGACGACGTCGACTACCACATCCACGCGGTGCCGCCGGAGGCCCCGTTCCCGGTCCGGATCGCCGTCGAGACGGCGATGGCGCTGATCGACCTCATCCGCGCCGACGAGCTGAGCCGGCTGTCCATCTGCGCGGACAGCACGTGCGAGGGCCTCGTGCTCGACCTGTCGCGCAACCGATCTCGTCGCTACTGCAGCACGGCGTGCGGAAATCGCAATGCCGTCGCGGCCTACCGCGCGCGGAAGAAGTAGCGCGGCGGCCGGTTAGAATAAGCGCCGCACGGTGAAATGGATAGCGGGCCGATCTCACATTGCGCTGCCCGGACACCGGATTTACTGTCGATTTGCACGCCAAGCTGGATGACCAAGGGGTAACCGGGATGAATGCCCGGGTCCATTGTCGACCGAAGGCGGTATTCATTGACCGACAACCGATCGATGTTTCGAACATGGTGGCGGGACCCGGTCGATTACCGCGCCCTGGTCGAGACGTTCGAATCACACGGTGCGCTCGGTCGTTTCAAGTTCATGCTCGGGGCAGGCGGCCTGGTCATGCTGCTGATCGCGGTGCTCGCCTCGATCGCCCAGGGCGACGTGGCCGGGTGGGTCGGGCAGGTGCAGGGCGGGGTCGAGGCCGCCGTCGCCGGACTGTGGACGGTGCGCTGGTGGTTTCTGCCGTGGCCGCGCGAGGTCGAGTCGCTCGCCTGGATAGTGGTGTTCGATCTCGATACCACCGCCAATGATTTGCTGGTCCACGATCGCGTGATCGGGGTATTGGGCGTCGTGCTGCTGACGGCGATGGGCGCGTATATCACCGTGTTCCACGGTCCGCGCGTGCTGGCGCTGCATATCGGGTGGACGATCTCGACCAGCGTGGTGCTGGCATTCCTGATGTTCCGCGGCGCGATGGCGGATGCCTCCCGGGGCGGCGGGCACGAACGCGAGGACCTGGCGCTGGGTCTCGCGGTCGTTCTCGTCATGGTCGTCGTGGTCGGCGTCATGCTGCCGTTCGTGCAGTTCTGCCACTGGCTGCTGCGGGCCGACGCGCTCTCCGACCCGCTGACCGGGCTGCTGAACCGCCGCGGCCTCGACGCACACCTGTCCGCGCACATCGGGCACTGCCGCCGCGAATCCGCCTATGTGGCGACGGTGGACATCGACCGGTTCAAGGCCGTCAACGACACGTTCGGCCATC
>NZ_BAGH01000312.1 GCF_000308715.1 Nocardia tenerifensis NBRC 101015 | reverse complement strand
GCGCCTATCCGAAGATGTTCATCCCGCTGATCGTGGTCATTCCCGGCATGATCAGCGCGGTGCTCGTGCCGCAGATGAGCGAGTACAAGGCGGCGAAGGTGGCCGATCCGGACTTCACCGGGGACACCACCTACAACCAGGCGCTGCTCTACCTGATGAAGGACGTGCTGCCCAACGGCCTGCTCGGCGTCGGCATCGCGGGTCTGCTCGCCGCATTCATGGCGGGCATGGCGGCCAATATCTCCGCGTTCAACACGGTGTTCAGCTACGACCTGTGGCAGCAGTACGTGCGCAAGGACCGGCAGGACGGGTACTACCTGACCGTCGGCAGGCTCGCGACCGTCGGCGCGACCGTGACGGCGATCTTCACGGCGTTCATCGCGTCGAGCTTCAGCAACATGATGGACTACCTGCAGACCCTGTTCAGCTTCTTCAACGCCCCGCTGTTCGCGACGTTCATCCTCGGCATGTTCTGGAAACGGATGACGCCCACCGCGGGCTGGATGGGCCTGGTGTTCGGAACCGGTTCCGCCGTAGTCATTTTCATCCTGCATCAGACGAAGGTGTTCCATCTGTCCGGGCAGGGCTCGAGTTTCGTGGCCGCGGGCGTGGCGTTCGTGGTCGACATCGTGGTCAGCGTCCTGGTCACCCAGGTGACCAAGCCGAAGCCGGTCGCCGAGCTCGTCGGCCTGGTCTACTCGGAGACGCCGAAGGACGTGCGCACCGATCCGGAGCAGGGCTCGCTGCCCTGGTATCAGCGTCCGGTGCTGCTCGCCGGCATCGCGCTGGTGCTCGTCATCGCCCTCAACATCATCGTCGGATAAGGAGCCGCAATGCTTTTCGACATCCGCACCATCGTCGGCGCCCTACTCGGCTGCTACGCCGTCGTTTTGATCATCACCGGGCTGGTCAGCAATTCCGCCGCCGACGAGGCCAAGACCGGCGGCGTGAACATCAACCTGTGGGCGGGGGCGGGGATGGGAGTCGTGTCCGTGCTCTTCATCGCCTGGGTCCTGCTGCGCCCCATCGCCCTGCCCGAGAAGTCTCCGGCGGCGGACCTCCCGGACGAGCCGTCCGAAACCCCGTGACAGCGGCGAAGCCCCGCCCGGACGCCGGGCGGGGCCTCGTATTCGGTTGCGGCGCAGCGTCTATCGGTGCGCGTACCCGGTGGGGTGCTGCCGCGGCGCGGTCAGGCGGGGCAGCAGGGCGCCGAGGACGACCATGCCGAGCCCGAGGCCGAGGTGCAGCCAGTTGTCGGCATTGTTGAGCGGCACGAAGTTCGCCTCGCTCGCCTCGTCGACGACCACGCCGTACACCCACAGCGCCAGATAGATGACGCCGCCGATCAGCAGGTAGCTGCGGGCCGCGGCGCCCGCCCGCGCGGCGAGCAGACCGGCCACGCCGAACAGCAGGTGCACGATGTTGTGCAGGATCGATACGTTGAACACGCCGAACAGGTGAGCGTCGGAATGGTGTCCGGCGAAGGTCATGGAGTCGTAGTTGTCGGTGATACCGGGTATGAAGCCGAGCACGCCGACGATCAGGAAGACCAGGCCGACCGCGAGTGCGGCGATCCGGACCGGTGACCATGCGCTGGTTGTCGCGCCTGTCTGCATTGAGGCCATGACTTGACTACCTTTCGGGTCGGGCGTCCCGGCGGGACGATTCGCCGTCGGGCGCCGATCTCAGGACTTTCGGTTGTCGATGAACTCTCCGAGGCCGCGTATCGCCATTGACGCGGCGGCAGCGTGCCGAGCGGGTCGGCGACTCTGGACACCGGCGGCGTACCCGGCGGGGTACCGGACAAACACCGGGGGTCCGCACGCTAGGTGAACCTGTTCACGCCGGGCTGACCAGCAGGTCTTTCCGGCCGAAATATGTTTGTCCGCGGCCCGGCCTGCCCGTAACGTCACTTCGGTTTCGTTCGCAAGAGAAAAGGAATGGAGTGAAACGCCATGAAACCAGTGACTGAGCGCGACATCAGGTCGTCGTTCATCAACTGTTCGAAGACCGAGGCCAAGCGACTACCCATGCCGCGAGAGCTCGACGAGCGTCCGTGGGACGATCTCGACTTCCTCGGCTGGAGCGATCCGTCGCTGCCGGGCCGGTGCTACCTGGTCGTCCCGCAGGACGACGGCGAGCTGATCGGCGTCGCGCTGCGCTACGAGACCGGCGGCTCGGGCCGGGCCCAGATGTGCTCGATCTGCCTGACCACGCACACCGGCACCGGCGTGTCCCTGGTGACGGCGGCGAAGGCGGGCCCGTCCGGCCGCAAAGGCAACACGGTCGGCACGTACATGTGCACCGACCTCGCCTGTCCGCTGTACACGCGCGGCAAGAAGACGCCCGCGCTGGGCAATCGGTATCGGGAGAACCTGAATCCCGAGCAGAAGGTCGAGCGGATGCTCGGCAATCTGCGGGCGTTCATCGCCAGGCTCTACAGCTAGCCACCCACTGACCGCACGATGGAAATGGAGGTAGATGCCATGCGCCGACACTCGACACTCGGCTCGCCGCATCCCGAGTCGCGCGACCGCACAAGCGCACTCGGGGTGCCCGGCGGTTCCTCTCCGGTCGAGACGGCCCGGCCACACGGTGTGCCGGACCGCCTCATCCGGGGAGGAACCCCCGCTACGCCGCCCGTCTCTTCGCGGTGAGCCCGACCAGCACATCGACGGCCAGGAAGCCGAGCAGGCTCAGCCCGACCAGCGGGACGAACCAGCCCACCACCAGCGCCGCGGCCACTACCGGCACGGCGAGCCACGGTGAGCTCCGGCGCAGCGCACCCCGGCGCGGCGCGCGGCCGAGCGCGGGGCCGGTCTTCTTGGTCGGTCGCCTGCGCCACCACAGGAGGTAGCCGCGCAGCAGCACGGTGATCAGGCCGATCGCGACGGCGAGCAGTAGCAACTGATTGAGCAGCCCGAACAGCAGACCCATGTGGAACTGGATGCCCCAGTTGGTCAGCTTGGCCATCAGCGGCCAGTCGGCGTACGCGAGCCGGTCGGTGACCGCCCCGGTGGCGCCGTCGACCGCGACCGCGTCGACCGTGTAGGTGCCCGGCATCCGCCGCTCCTTCACCGCGAACGACTGATCCGCCGCGGCCGGAATGGTGATCTCGACGGCCTGGGTCACGCCGTTGGCGCGGGCGGTCGCGTAGACGCGATCGACCTGTTCGATGCGCGTGGCCGGCGTGATAGTGGTCGGCATTGCGGCGTGGCCGCCGTGGTGTTCGGCGTGGTCGCCGCTCGAATCCTGTTTCGGCGCAGCACTTCCCGGCAGCGCGGTGGTGACCGACGGCGTTGTCCAGCTCAGTTGCTGACGCAGTTCGGTGATGTTCGCGCCGGCGTAGGTCGACCAGGTCATGCCGGTGGCGGACAGCAGCAGGACGATCGGCAGCACCCACATGCCGACCGAGCCGTGCCAGTTCATCGTCCGGCCGCGGTGCTGCTGCGAACGGTCCGGCGCGAACAGCCAGCGCGCCGAGTTCCGGCTCCGCCTGCCGCGCACCCGGCGGATCCACACGACGAGACCCGCCAGCGCGATGACCCACAACCAGGAGGCGGCCAGCTCGCTGTAGAGGCGGCCCGGCTCGCCGAGGTGCAGGTCGCGGTGCAGTCGATCGATCCAGGTGCGCAGGGGCAGCGCGCCGGAGCTGCCGTAGACGACGGAGTCGCCGACCGGCTGGGCCGTGTACGGATCGACGAAGACCGCCCGGCGCTCGGACTCGCCCAGTGTCGGATCGGTGAAGAGCACGCGGGTCGTGTCCTCGGCCCCGGCGGCGGGCGCGACGGCGGCGAGGGTGAGTTCCGGCTGGGTCGCGACGGCGGCGCTTACCTGCTCGGACAAGGGTTTTGGTGTGCCGGCCGCCTCGACCGTGAGCAGGTCGCGCGAGACGATCGACTCCAGGGTGGGGGAGATGGCGTAGAGGGCGCCGGTGACGGCGGCGACGAGGATGAACGGCGCGACGAAGATGCCCGCGTAGAAGTGCAGTCGCATCGCCAACGCGTACAGGCCGTTTCGTGCCTTCGGCTTGTTCGGCGGAAGTCCTTGTCGCTCGGCGGATTCGGTTGACGGCGGGGGTGATTCGGCGTCGGGGGTGATGGTTTCTGTTGTGCTCACGATCGATTCGTTTCTGCGGAGCGGGAACCCGAGGGGTTCTCCGGCGTGTGGTCTGGGCTTGTGCACGGGGTACGGCGGATCGCTGCGCGGGAGCCCTTGGGCGGCAAGACATGTCGAGCGCTGACGCCGATTGCGCTGGTGCCATGGGCACGTTCGCGTGCCGCGCGGCAAGGCAGGGCGATGCCGGGCGGTGGCAAGTCGACGCGAGGCGCAGGCCGTGCCGAAGCACGCGAAACCGACAGCACGCGAGGCGCACGGCACGGCGGCCGCCATAGCGACTGCGGATTCGCCGACCGGCTTGTCCCGAGCCGGTCGGCGCGCAACGACCGCACTGTCCGCTCGTGCGGAACAGCGCGGGCAAGTCGAAAGCCGCACCCATCTGGATGTCCGCTCTGGCAGTCCCGCTCGGCCGGCGAGAGGCGGAAACGCCGACTCGCGCGCACGACGGCTTGCCGAATGTTCGCTGACGTACTGGAAGCGTCTAACGCGACACGCGTTCGATGTGTAAGAGCTGGGCGATCAGCCGCAGACGGTGAGCGGCGGGCCCCGCGTGCGCAGCGACTCCGCGGCGAAGACTCGAAGAATGACGCGGTCGCGGTGGTCGGTGTGCCGCGGCGTCGAATCGGGCAGTGGGAGCGGCCGACTCGCTCGCAGCACCCGGAAGAGCACCGCGGTGCCGGCCCGGTACGCGGCCTCCGCGCCGCGGATCACGCCCGCGGCGGCGACGGCCGCCACCAGGTGCGCGGCGAGCATGGCCGGGGTCAGCTGGGCATCGCCGTGATGCAGGTGGCCCGAGCTGAAACCCATGGTCAGATGCCCGAGCAGCTGCCCGGCGACGAGCGCGCCGATCAGTCCGACAGACGTGTCCCGCAGCGGCGCGAGCCCGGCTACCAGCGCGCCGATCACCGCGGCGGCGGCGACCAGCAGCGCGAGCGTGGTCCCGTCCGGCGACATGCCGCCGGACGCCCAGCCGTGTGCCGCAACGGAAATCGTTCCCGAGATCGCGCCGGCCGACCCGCCGCGCACCCGCGCGACGGCGTCGCGGCGCTGCGCGCCGACCCGGCCGACCTCGTACCTCACGCGCTGATAGTAGCCGACCAATTGCGTGCCCCCACCCCGCCGGCAACTGGGGACAGCGGGTGGGTCAGCTCGCCTCGATCTCCATCTCGATCAGCGGCTTGCGCAGCAGCTTGCCGGTGGCGTTGCGGGGGAGCTCGTCGAGGAAGATCACCTCGCGCGGCACCTTGTAGCGGGCCAGGTTCGCCTTGACGAAGTCCTTGATCTCCTGCGGGTCGCGCTTGGAGTCCGGGCCGGGCACGACGAACGCGCGCAACCGCTTGCCGAACTCGCGATCGTCGACCCCGACCACGGCGGCCTCGAAAATGTCCTCGCGTCCGGCGATCAGGTTCTCCACCTCGAGCGGGAAGACGTTCTCGCCGCCGGAGACGATCATGTCGTCGTCGCGGCCATCGATGTAGAGCAGGCCGTCGGCGTCGAAGTGCCCGACGTCGCCGCTGGACATCATGCCGTCCACGATCTCCTTGGTGCGGCCGTCGGTGTAGCCGGTGAAGGCGAAACCGTTGTCCACGAAGATGGTTCCGGTGACGTTCGGCCGCGTGATCGGCTTGCGGTCCTCGTCGAGCAGCACGATCCGGATGCCGACCGGCGCCCGGCCGGCGGTGGTCGGCGCCTTGCGCAGGTCCTCGGGGGTGGCGACCGTCATGACCGCGCACTCGGTGGAGCCGTACAGGTTGTAGAGGGTGTCGCCGAAGTAGTCGAGGGTGCGGGTGACCACGTCGGGCGCGATGGCCGAGCCCGCCGCGAAGATCACCTTCAGCGTGCTCGGGTCGTACTTGGCGAGCACCTCCGAATCGAGATCGAGGATGCGCTGCAGCATGGTCGGCACGACCACCAGCGAATCCGCCCGGTACTTCACGATATTCGCGAGCGTCTGCTCCGGGTCGAAGCGGCGCTGCTGGAACACGACCCGATTGCCGAGCGCGACGCCGATGGTGAACTGGGAAAGCCCGGTGCCGTGGAAGATCGGCGCCGCCATGATCATGGTGCCGTTGTGCGGCATCGGCACCCGGTCCACGAACTGGGCCGAGGCGAACGGGCTCACCTTGTCGCGCGGCGCGCCCTTGGGCGTTCCGGTGGTGCCGCTGGTCAGGATGACCATCCCGCCCGACTTCGCCGGCGCGGGCAGCGGCGCGGTGGACCGGCCCGCCGACAGCGACTCGATGGTCGCCGCCGACGGATCGACATTGTCCTTGGCGTCGACCCAGGTGAGGATGCGCGGGATCTCGGCGGGGATGGCGCTCATCAGGTCGATGAACTCGCTGTCGTGCAGCACCGCCTTCACCTTCTCGCGCGCGGCCACGTCGGCGAACTGCGGCTTGGCGAAGCCGGTGTTCATCAGTACCGTGCGCACGCCGAGCTTGCCGGTCGCGAGCAGGCTCAGCACCATGCCGCGGTGGTCACGGGCCAGCACGGCGACCACGTCGCCGGGCCGGATGCCGTGCGCCTCGAGGCCGCGGGCCAGCGCGTTCGACTGCTCGTTCAACTGGCCGAAGGTCAGCTCGCCCGCCTCGTCGACGATGGCGCCCGCCTCGGGCCTCGTCTGAGCGGCGTGCATGGCGACGCCGGCGAACGGTCCGAACTTGACCACGTTGAACGCGGACCGCACGGCGTGATCGAGGCGCAGCGGATTGAACAGCCGCCGCTTGACCATGACATTGACGCCCAGAGCGAGATCGCCCGCTTTACGGGCGGTGCCGCTCAACGCGGGGAAGGAGACAACCATTCGACAACAACCTTCCGGCGGTCCCACCCGATGCGAGCCGTGCGGGTGGTGCGGACCGCGACTTCGGGATCCAGTGCTGCCGGTAACAATAGCAAGCGTCTGTAACCCGGTGTGTCAGGTATCTCAACATGGGCTACCGATGGGTAACCACTCGGGGTCGCCCCGCCCGGATCAGGGCGTGACCTCGTACTCCACCAGCACCCGGCGCAGCAGCTTGCCGGTCGGGTTGCGCGGCAGGTCGTCGAGGAAGATCACCTCGCGCGGCACCTTGTAGCGCGCCAGGTTGTTCTTGACGTAGGCCTTGATCTCCTCGCCGTCGGGCGTGTGACCCGGCTCCGGCACGACGAACGCGCGCAACCGCTTGCCGAACTCGGCGTCGTTCACCCCGACGACCGCCGCGTCGAAGATGTCCGGGCGCTCCAGCAGCAGGTTCTCCACCTCCTGCGGGAAGACGTTCTCGCCGCCCGAGACGATCATGTCGTCGTCGCGGCCGTCGACCATCAGCAGGCCGTGCTCGTCGAAGTGGCCCACGTCGCCGCTGGACATGAAGCCGTCGATGATCTGCTTGTGCCGGCCGTCGGTGTAGCCCTCGAACGGCGTGCCGCTGCGGATGAAGATGCGCGCGGTGGTGTTGGTCGCCGTGACCTGCTTGTCGTTGTCGTCGTAGAGCCGCACCTCGCAGGTGATCGGCGGGCGGCCGACCGTGCCGGGGGCCAGCGCGAGCTCCTCCGGGTTGGCGACGGAGGCCACCGAGCACTCGGTGGAGCCGTACAGGTTGTACAGGACCGGGCCGAACGCCTGCGTGGCCTTGATGGTGAGCTCCGGCGACAGCGCCGAACCGGCGAGCAGGATGACCTTCAGCGAGGACAGGTCGTACTTGCCGCGGATCTCCGGGTCGAGTTCGGTCATGCGGTGCAGCATCGTCGGCACCGCGACCAGCAGCTCCGCCTTGTGGTCGGCGATCATCTGCAGCGTCGCCTCCGCGTCGAAGCGCCTGCGCATGACGATCTTGTTGCCCATGGCCATGCCGACGAGCCAGCTGCCGAACCCGGTGCTGTGGAAGATCGGCGACACGATCACCTGGGCGCCCCGGTACGGGAACGGGACGCGATCGAGGAACTGCGCGGTGCCCAGCGGCGAGACGTTGTCGCGCGTCGCGCCCTTCGGCAGGCCGGTGGTGCCGCTGGTGAGGATGACGAAGCCGCCAGGCCGGCCCGGCTTCGGCAGCTCGTCGCTGGTGTTCTCGGCGATCAGATCGTCGAAAGTCTTTGCGCCCTCGGGCAATTCGGTGTTCTCATCGACCCAGGTGAGGAAGCGCGGCAGGTCGGCGGGCAGCGCGTCGAGCAGGCCGAGGAACTCGCTGTCGTGCAGCATCGCCTTGACCTTCTCGCGCTTGCAGACCTCGGCGAACTGCGGCTTGGCGAACCCGGTGTTCATCAGCGCGACCCGGACGCCGAGCTTGCTCGCGGCGACCATGGCCAGGATGAGGCCGCGGTGATCACGGGCGAGCACGCCGACGACGGTGCCCTCGGTGATCCCCGCCGCCTGCAGACCCCGCGCGACCGCGGTCGACTGCTTGTCGATCTGGCCGTAGGTCAGCTCGCCGCGCTCGTCGGCCAGGCCGGGGGAGCCGGGGTCGAGGCGGGCGTTGTGCCGGATCAGCGTGGCCTGCGGGCCGAAGATCCGCGATTCCTTCAGTGTCCGAAGGGTTTCCACCGGCTTGCGCGGATCGGAGACCCCGCGGGACCGGAGCACTCCGAGCGCTTTGACCTTCTCGAGCGCGTACGCCAACTTCAAGTCGAACACCTCCACCAGCAAACTCGCGTCGGTACGCGACCTCGCGATTTCGTAACTGAGGTCACCACCGTAGCAGCGGCGTGTCGATAGTCACACTGGGACGTCCGGAGCCTCGCGTATCAAATGTTCGCCGCGGCGCGCGCCGATGGGTATCGCGACAGTTATTCGTGCGCTCGAGGCCCCGCGACGGATGCCGCGGGGCCGAGCGACTCGATCAGTTGTAGACGGCGCCGAACGAGGGGACCGAGATGGTGCCGCGCTGGTACTGGAACCCGTCGGGGTTCGCGTCGCTCACCGGAACCGACCAGCGGTGCCACAGGGTGCCGTACACCGCGGCGACGATGAGGCCGCCGCCGGTGTCGAGGGGGCGCGTGCGAATCGTGGTGTCCACGGGCACATCCTGGTGCTCGTAGAGCACCTCGGTGCCGCTGCGCCCGTTGGACAGGTTGATCCACAAAACTTCCAGCTTCGCGCCAGACTGATTGGGGGCGATTGTGCCAGGGCCGCCGAAGAACCCGAACCGGAACCCATCGAGCCCGAGCGCGATGCCGGACCCGTACACGCCCGGCCCGTCGCCCCGGCCGATATCCGACTGCGCCGGAATCTGGAACGGCTGGGCGGGCAACGCCACCTGGCCCGCCTTGTTCACCTGTCCGGAGGCCACCAGCCGGTCCACCGCCTGCTCGGCCGCCGGATTGCCCGCGGCCGCGGCGCGCAGCTGCCGCGCGGCCCCCGCCCAATCCACGGTCGCCGGCTCGGCCCCCGCACTACCGGCAAAAACACTCGCTACGACCGCGGTGGCGGCAAAGACGGTAGCGAGGCGACGCGTCACACTCAGTCGTTCCATATCCAGTTGCTCCTCGAAGTCGCTGGTACAGCTCGAGAGAAATTCGTCCGCTGAATCTGTCGGACAAGAAACGCAGCCCGTTACGTTGCCAGCGATCCCCGCATCCGGTCCAGCGTCCGCCCGAACATGTCCTTTTACCGCCAATCGCATCTCAGCACGCGTGCCTCCCGGACTCCGACTCGAGCGCTGACCCGTCGCCCGAAGTGAAACATCTGTATTCGCACACCTTTTCGAGTGTGGCTGAAAGTTGTTGGCAGTCAGGCGTATTGTTGCCTCACTCCTTCCGAGGGGCGATGGACACGGTCCAGACATCGCGCCCAGAATCTCAATGAGCGTGTCAATAGCTGGGTCAAGCGGCAGCGGCTGCTGGGGTGGTGGCCTGTGGTGGTCGGTATGGGGTGTTGTCGCGGAGCATGGCCCATAGGACGTCGACCAGGCGGCGGGCTAGGGCGAGTGTTGCTTGTGTGTGGATGAGATGCTCGTCGCGTTTTCGCAGGTAGAACGTCCGTGCGGGGCCATTCTTCTTGATGCTGGTCATGGCGGCGAGGTAGAAGACTCGGCGGACTTTGCGGTTGTATCGGCGGGGTCTGCGAAGGTTGCCGCTGATGCGGCCGGAGTCGCGGGGGACCGGGACCAGGCCGGCGAAGGAGGCGAGTTTGCCGGCGCTGGTGAAGGTCGAGAAGTCGCCGTGGACGTTGACCAGCAGTTCGGCGCCTAGGCCTGGTCCTATTCCGGGCATCGACTCGATGATGCCAGCCTGTGGGTGGGTCCGGAACTTCGCGGCGATGGCCTTCTCGGTGCTGGTGATCTCGCGGTCTAGATCGAGCAGTCGTCGGGCATGGCGTTTGATCAGATCGGCGATCCCGGCTTCGCCTGGTGCGGGGATGGTTTGGTCGCAGGCCAGGTGGTATGTCTTGCGCGACATCGCTTCGACCAAGGGGCGGCGAACCTTGTGCTCGGTCAAGACGGCGGCGATGCCGCCCATCCCGGCTGCGCGGAGCTCAGCTGGGGTGCACATGTGGGCTATCAGGATCAACGGCGATCGGTTGGAGTAATCGAAAGCTGCTTCCAACGTCGGGAAGATGCCGGTCAGCAGCGCGCGTAACCGGTTTACCCCACGCACCCAATCGTCTTGCAGATCAGCACGATACGCGGTGAGCTGGGTTAGCTCGGCGATCAGTTCGTCACGCATCCGGATCGGTTTGAGGTCGTTGCGCAGCCGGTTCAGCTCGGCAATGACTCGAGCATCACGGGCGTCGGTCTTACCCTCGCCGCTGAACGCGCCGCTCAGGGCATGGACCATCGAACCGGTTGCATACACGACCTGCTGGTCGCGGACCGCCAATACGGCAAGCAACAGCGACGACAACTCGCTGACCAGGTCCACTGCCCATCGAACCGACGGGGCCAGGCCTGCGACCGCGGCAATCGCTGCTTCGATCGCCTTTTGATCGTTGCTGATCCGTTTGCTCCACACTGTCTTTCCGGTCGCGTCGACAACGCACACATGATGTGCCGCCTTACCGACGTCAACACCTGCCCATGCCTGATACTCGCTCAACCACAGCCTCGTTCCGGTCGTGACTTCACCCGCGATACCCAGCCGCAGCAATCCCCTGAGCAGCGTTCGAGCGCACCAGATCTCAATCAGCGGTCCAGGCATCCGAAACGGGAAGGCGAACCATTCTAGGCAAGCCGTCGATGCGGCAGAAGGAGGTCAGTCATACCTTCCCGTCCCGGGTCATTCGGGCTGCGCCCGAACAAGATTCAACTTAGGGGGAAGGAGGTGATGGGGAATGGCGAAACATCGCCGGAGAAAGAGCAAGGCCCCGGTCGACTACGGCATCACTTTCACCACTGCTGCCGTGATCGCCGGGGCGCTCATCTTGGTCCGCCGAGTCTGGCTGGCTAAGTAACCCATCCGGTGGGGCCGTCGTGACAGCGGCGGTCCCACCACTCGGCATCACTCGCGTGACGACGCCATCATACCAACGCTGCGCCCTCGGGCGGGTAGTTCGCGGCGGCCGCCGTGGAAACCTCCTTGCGAAAGAAACGGTGGCAGCTAGTGATCTAGGATGCTAGCATTCTAGCGTGGGCGATGAGGAGATCAAGCAGTTCAACGTGTACCTGCCGATCGGGCTGATCAAGCGGGTCAAGCACCACTCCATCGAGTCGGGCCTCTCGCTGTCGGCCTTGGTCGCCGCGGCGCTGCGGGCCTACCTCGACGACGCCGACGGGCAACGACGGAACTCGACAGACAAGGAATCCTGATGACTACCAATGGCATTGAGGCCGTGTTCCTGGAGACGCACAACTGGGGCCGGGCGGCGAAGTTCTTCCAGGCGCTCGGTTACGAACTCGAGTTCGCCACCGACCACAACTCCGGTCAGCTGCGCAACGGCGACGGCCCCTACGTGTTCATCGCCGAGGTCCCCGAGACCAAGGTGCCCGGCATGCAACTCGTGCTGAAGGCGACCGACACCGACGCCCTTGCGGCCGACTCCGCCGTCGAGGTGGTCACCCCGCTCGTCGAAACCCACTACGGCACAAGGGAGATGACGGTCCGCGACCCGGACGGACGGCTCTGGAGCATTCAGGCCCCGGCCGACCAGCGGTCATGAGCGCGGGCATGGCGAAGACGGCAGCGCCGGACAACACCGCGGTGCGCGTCGCGCTGTGGCGAGCGATGCACGTCCGGGTCGACTCGCCCCCGCACGTGCTCGAGGACGAGATCGGCCTGCGCCTCGTCGCCCCCGACGACGGCTGGCCCCACCGTCCCGATATGGATCCCGTTGGCACCAAGGGCTTTCGGGCGGCGATGGTGGCCCGTGCGCGTTTCGTCGAGGACCTGGTCGCCGAACAGGCCGACCGAGGTGCCACCCAATACGTGCTACTCGGTGCGGGTTTGGACACCTTCGCTCAGCGCAGACCGGAAATTGCTTCTCGCTTAAGCATTTTCGAGATCGAACAGCCCGAAACCCAGGCGTGGAAACGGCAACGGCTCATCGAGCTCGGCTTCGGCATCCCGGACTGGTTGCACCTGGTCCCGGTCGACTTCGAAGCGAACGAGTCCTGGTGGGAACGGCTGCTGTCGGCGGGCTTCGACCCCGCGCTCCCCGCGGTCGTCGCCTCCACCGGCGTATCCATGTATCTCACCAACGCGACCAACGCGGCCACCCTGCGTCAACTGTCCGGTCTCGCCCCGGGTTCGACGCTCGCGATGACATTCCTGCTGCCGCCCGAACTCCTCCCCGCCGAGGACCGCGCGGGCTTGGAGATGTCGGCGAAGGGGGCGCGCGCGTCGGGAACACCGTTCATCAGCTTCTACACCCCGCAGGAAATGCTCGCGGTGGCTCATGAGTCCGGGTTCCAAGGCCCCCATCATGTTTCGGGCACCGAGCTCGCCGATCGCTACTTCGCCGACCGGCCCGACGGCCTACGCCCGTCGACCGGCGAGGACTTTCTGATCGCCACCACGTGATCCGGCCAACGAGCACCGGCCGGTACACGGCCTGAGAACTAGGAAGCCAGTGCAAACAGAAATCCGGCGCGAGTCATGAACTGGACTCGCGCCGGATTTCCGTTGTCTGCCAGCTTACTTCAGCTCGGCACTGGTCTTGCCGAGGATCCGGCGAGCCACGATGAGCTGCTGGATCTGCTGGGTGCCCTCGAAGATGTCGAGGATCTTGGAGTCGCGGCCCCACTTCTCCAGCAGGGTGCGCTGCGAGTAGCCGATGGCCCCGGCCAGCTCGACCGCCTTGAGGGAGACGTCGGTGCCGGTGCGCCCCGCCTTGGCCTTGGACATCGAGGCCTCGAGCGAGTTCGGCTTCTTGTTGTCGGCCATCCACGCGGCGCGCAGCGACAGCAGGTAGGCGGCCTCGTAATCGGCCTCCATGCGCAGGAATTCGGCGGCCGCGGCGTGCTGGTTGTTCGGCGGGATGTCGTAGGAGATCTCGACGCCGGCGTCGGTCAGGATGGCGCGCAGCTCCTCGAGCGCGGCGCGGGCGACGCCGACCGCCATGGCGGCGACGAGCGGGCGGGTGTTGTCGAAGGTCTGCATGACCCCGGCAAAACCCTTCTCCACGTTGACCTCCGGGCTGCCGAGGATGTTGTCCTTCGGAATCCGGCAGTCCTGCAGCAGCAGTACGGCGGTGTCGGAGGCCTTGATGCCGAGCTTGTGCTCGAGCCGGGCCACCGAGAGGCCGGGGGCGTCGCGCGGCACGACGAACGACTTGATCGCCGCGCGGCCGAGGCTCCGGTCGACCGAGGCCCACACCACGATGTGGGTGGAGCGCTGGCCGGCGGTCACGAAGATCTTCTCGCCGTTGAGCACCCACTCGTCGCCGTCGAGCACGGCGGTGGTGGTGACGGCGGCGGAGTCGGAGCCGAACGACGGCTCGGTGATCGCCATCGAGGCCCACACCTTGCCGAAGCGCTTGAGCTGCTCGTCGGTGGCGACGGCCGCGATGGCCGCGTTGCCCAGGCCCTGGTAGGGGATCGAGAGCATCAGGCCGACGTCACCCCAGGAGGTCTCCAGGGCGTTCAGCAGCGCGGACATATTGCCGCCGTTGGAGTTTCCGAGCAGCTCGGTGGCGTGCGCGTCGGACTCGCTGTCGTCCTCGCGGCCGCCGGCGGCGCCGCCGATCTTCTGGGTGCCGGAGTCGGCGAGGCCCTCCACCATGGCGGCCATGGTGTCCAGCTCGACCGGGTACTCGTGCTCGGCGAGGTCGTATTTGCGCGAGATCGGCCGGAAGATCTCGGTCGCGACCTGGTGGGCCTGGTTCGCGCTGGCCCGCAGCTTCTTGGGGAGTTCGAGATTGATCATGGGGATGTCTCCTGAAAGAGAAAGAGTGCGGGCCGGTTAGATGAGCACGACACCTTCGGCGACGCCGATGCCCCGCAGATCGCGGTACCAGCGCTCGACCGGGTGTTCCTTGGTGAAGCCGTGGCCACCGAGCAGCTGCACGCCGTCCAGGCCGATCTGCATCCCCTTGTCCGTGGCCAGCTTCCTGGCCAGCGACGCCTCCCTGGCGAACGACAGGCCCTGCTCCGCGCGCGAGGCGCCGCGCAGCGTGACCAGCCGCAGGCCGTCGAGCTCGATCGCGATATTGGCGACCATGAAGGCGACCGCCTGGCGGTGCGAGATCGGCTCGCCGAACGCCTCGCGCTCGTTCACGTACGGAATCACGTAGTCCAGCACGGCCTGACCGGTGCCGGCGGCGAGCGAGGCCCACCCGAGCCGGGCCAGTCGGACCGCGTCGGCGTACTCCTCGGCGCGCTGCTTGGCGTCGCCGTCACCCAGGATCGCGTCGGTGCCCACCGCGACATTGTCGAGCAGCAACCGGCCGAGACCGGCGGCGCGCAGACCCATGCTCGGGTCGGCCTCGACCACCAGGCCGGGGGTGTCCGACGGGACGATGAACAGCGACGGGCGACCGTCGAGTTCGGCGGCGATCACGAACAGCTCGGCATCCGCGGCCGCGGGCACCAGGCTCTTCACGCCGGAGATCCGGTAACCGCTGGGCGAGCGAACGGCCTTGGTCTGCAACGCGAACGGATCGAACAGCGCGCGCGGCTCGCTGATCACCACGGAGGCCTGCGGCACGTTCTCGCCGGTGAAGGCGGGCAGGTAGGTCTTCTGCTGGGCGTCGGTGCCCCACTGCGACAGCGCGACCGCGACGCCGCTGGGCGCGAGGATCGGCAGCGCGAGGCCCATGTCGCCGTGCGCGAGGGCCTCGGCGACAAGGGAATTGGTGACCGCGCCGCGCTCGGACGCCGCGCCCTCCAGCTCCTCGGGGACGTTGATCAGGGTGATGCCCAGCTCGGCGGCGCGCTCGAGCAGATCACGCGGGGCCTTGGCGGCGGCATCGGCGTCGTAGGCGGCCGGGCGCAGGATCTCGGCGGCGAACTCGCGCACCGTCTCGACGATCATCTGCTGCTCGTCGGTCGGGGTGAGGTCGAAGAAGTCCTTGTTCTTCGCCTCGTTGGGCGCGAGCCGCTTCGGCTGGCCGTTGCCGGTGACCTTGGCGAAGGCCCGGGTGGCGGCGCCGAGCGTGCGGAAGCCGGTCTTGGTGCCTTCGTAGGTGACTCGCTCGATCGGCTTGCGCAGGTTGTACTTCTCGGCGAGTTCCGACCCGGTAATGGTCGTCATCACCCGCATGGCCGCGCCCATCCAGTCCCGCTTGGGGTGGTTGAGGCCGACTGCGGACGTGTCTGGACTTCGCTTCGTTGCGCTGTCTCGAGTGCTCATCATCACCTGTTTTCTCGGGTGGGTGGGGTGAGGTCTTGTCCCGGCTATCTTACTCCTGAGTAAGACTATCTTACTCCAGAGTAAGAACCGCGTCGAGGTGCAGCATACGCCCCTGATGTGTGCCAGGCTGGGCGGGTGCCCATAGTCGCGGTCCTGTTCGCAGCTGTCCTGCTAGCAGGTGCCCCGCGCTACGGGTATCACCGCGACGAGTTGTACTTCTTGGCGGCCGGTCGCCACCTCTCCTGGGGGTACCCGGATCAGCCGCCGCTGACCCCGTTGGTCGCCAGGATAATGGCCTCTATCGATCCCGATTCGTTATTGCTGCTCCGGCTGCCCGCGGTACTGGCGGCGACCCTGGTCGTGGTGTGCGCCGGACTGATGGCGCGGGAGTTCGGCGGCGGCCGGGCGGCGCGGGCGGTGGCGGCCGCGGCGGTCGCGAGCGCGGCGCTGACGATGGGTGCGGGGCACCTGCTGAGCACGGCGGTGTTCGATCTGGCCGCGTGGTCGGTGGTGTCGCTGATCGTGCTGAAACTGATCAATGGACAAGCCGATCAGGCACGTCCGGGCCTCGGCGGAGCGCGTTGGTGGCTTGTGATCGGCCTTGTCGTCGGGGTCGGGTTGCAGAACAAGCTGCTGTTGATCTTTCCGGTGGTCGCGCTGACCGTGTCACTGCTCGCGATCGGTCCACGGAAGGTGTTCGCCACCAAGTACTTTCCGCTCGCCGTCGGCCTCGCGGCACTGATCTGGCTGCCGTATCTGGTGTGGCAGGGCCGCAACGGATGGCCGCAGTGGGAGATGAGCCGGGCGATCGCGGGTGGGTCGTCCGGGACGTCGGATTCGCCGATCATGTTCGTGCTCTTGCAGTTCGGGCTGATGGGCCCGCTGCTGGTGCCGCTGTGGGCGTTCGGATTGTGGCGGCTGGCGCGAGACCCGCGCTATCGCGCCTTCGCCGCCGCCTACGGCCTGCTCTTCGTGCTGTT
Organism: Nocardia tenerifensis NBRC 101015; assembly: GCF_000308715.1. Lineage (GTDB taxonomy): Bacteria > Actinomycetota > Actinomycetes > Mycobacteriales > Mycobacteriaceae > Nocardia > Nocardia tenerifensis. The sequence continues at coordinate 8,093 of NZ_BAGH01000312.1, read as the reverse complement.
CCTGGTCACCGGCGGCAAGGCTTACTACCTGGGCGGGATGTATCCAATCCTGCTCGCGGCGGCCGCTGTCCCGTTGGCGGCGTGGCTGGGTCGAAAGCGCGCCCGGTGGGCGGTGGTGAGTTTCGTGGTCGCGGTGAACGCGCTCGTCTCCGCGGTGCTGTTCCTTCCCGTCCTGCCCCTCTCGGTGCTGAAGGACTCCCCGGTCCTCGCGATCAACTACGACGCGGGCGAGACGATCGGCTGGCCGGAGTTCGCCCGTCGGGTGGGGGAGGCCCGCGCCGGACTCGGCGGCGACGTCGCCATCCTCACCGCCAACTACGGCGAGGCCGGCGCCATCGAACGGTTCGGCGCGCCCTACAACCTCCCCACACCCCACTCCGGCCACAATTCGTACTGGTGGTGGGGTCCGCCGAGCGACGCCGCGACCGAGGTGCTCACGGTCGGCATCGACCGCGACCACCTCGTCCGCGTCTGCGCCGACGTCCAACCCGCCGGCCACATCGACAACGGCCGCGGCATCGACAACGACGAGCAGGGCGCGCCCCTGTTCGTCTGCCGGAAGCCCCGCGCGCCCTGGTCGGAGTTGTGGCCGCGGGTCAAGCATCTGGGTTGACGGGCGTAGCCGCTCAGAGCCGATGCCGAGCCAGGAAGTCCTCGACGGTTTTGCGCCACTGGTCGGGCTGTTCGGCCATCAGGACGTGACCCGCCGCGATCTCGGTGTACTCCGCGCCGGGAATGGACCTGGCCAGGTAACGCGAGTTCGCGGGGTCGATCAGCAGGTCCGCTGCGGCGTTGACGACCAGGGTCGGCACGGCGATCCGGCCCAGATCGCCTGTGGTGTCGAGGGTCTCGACCAGGCTGGCCTGCTGCAGCGTGCCGCCCGGAATGGTGGTGGCGCCGACGCGGACGAACTCGTCGACCTGTTCGGCGGGCAGGCTGTTGAGGAAGCCGGCACTGAACGCGTTGCCCAGGGCGAAGCGGGAGAACGTCGCCGTGTCACCTCGGTCGAGCAGGTCCTGCCAGATCTGCACGGCGAGCCGAGCGCGATTGTCCGCCTTGGCGAATCCCGCGGCGAGGACCAGGCCGCCGACCCGGTCCGGGTGCCGCACCGCGGCGCGCACCGCGACCGCGCTGCCGAGGGAGTATCCGACGATCGTGAACCTCTCGACCCCGCTCTCGACCGCGGCCGCGACGAGCGCGTCGGCCAGGCCGTCCAGATCGAGTTGGATATCGCTGCCCGGATAGTCGGAGGCCACCACGGTGTGCGTCGCGGCGAGGGCCGGGATGAGCGCGCCGAAGTTGGTCTCGATGGTGCCGCCCGCGCCGTGCGCGAGGACGAGGCCGGGCCCGGAGCCGGTGACTGTGGTCTGCAGGGGAATTGCTGTCATGTCAGCCAAGTTAGGAATTGACATCAATGTGAAGGCAAGCAGAGCGTTAGCGAGTTCATATGTTGATCGGAGAGTTGGCGCGCCGGACCGCCGTGAGCACCCGCCTGCTCAGGTACTACGAGGAGCAGGGTCTGCTGCGCCCGCAGCGGGACGCGCTCGGCTACCGCTCGTACGCCGACGACGCACCGGAACAGGTCCAGCACATCCGCTATCTGCTGGCCGCCGGCCTGTCGACCGAGGACATCCGCGGCCTGCTGCCCTGCGCCATCGGGAAAGTCACCAAGACCATCGAGTCCTGCGACGCGACCCTCCGGATCATCGAGAGCCGCTACAGCGAGCTGGACAACAAGATCGCCGAACTCGAGCGGCAGCGCGCGCTGCTCACCGAGGAGCGCGCCGCGATCAGGGATGGGATGCCGGCCACGCACTGATCGAACCCCGGTCCAGCCGGACACTTTCGGCGCTGCCGAGCCGAATCGCCGCCGTGCGGCGCGGAAAGTGTCCGGGGAGGCCGGGGCTATTCGCGCACGTAGTACCGCAACGTCCCGTACGCGGTCAGCGCCGCGAACACGATGCCGACCGGCGCGATCACCAACGCGACCATCGCGATGTCGTCGCCGGTGATCCGCGGAAAGACCTTGCTGGCGAACAGATCTCCCAGCGCTCGGTCGATCACCAGCGGCCGCGCGACCAGCAGCCCCACCACCGCGACCAGCGAACCGGCCAGCGCGGCGACCACCGCCTCCAACAGGAACGGCAACTGCGTGTACCACCGGGTCGCGCCGACCAGCCGCATGATGCCGACCTCGGTGCGCCGGGTGAACGCGGCGATCTGCACCATGTTCGCGATCAACAGCAACGCGGCCAGGGCTTGCAGCACCGCGAGGCCGAACGCCGCGTTGCGCAGGCCGTCGAACAGGCTGACCAGCCGGTCCACGATGTCCTTGTCGTTGCGCACCATGCCGACGCCCGGACGCTGATAGAACTTTTCGTAGATCTGCGGATACAGCTCCGCGTTCTTCATCTTCACCCGCAGCGACGCGGGCAGTGGCGTCTCGCTGACGTACTTGGCCAGCTCCGGCTGGTCCTTGAACGTCTTCTCCTTGGCCTCGCGCACGGCGTCGTCGCGGCTGAGGAACTGGACCGACTCGACGTCCCTGGTCGCCTTCAGATCCGCCATCAGCGACTTGCACGGATCGTGTGAACAGTCCGGATCGTTGGCGGAGACGTCCTCGGTGAGGTACAGCCGCACCTCGAGCCGATCCAGGAAGTACTGCTCGGTCTTGTCGGCGATCCGCACCGCGAGCAGGCCGCCGCCCAGCATGGTGAGCGAGACCGCGACGGTCAGGATCATCGCGATGGTCATCGTGACATTGCGCCGCAGACCGGCGAAGACCTCGCTGAACAGGAAGCTCGCGCGCATCAGCGATCCACCCCGTACACACCCGTCGCCTCGTCGCGCACCAACCGGCCGCGGTCGAGTTCGATCACCCGCCTGCGCATCGCGTCGACGATGTGGTTGTCGTGGGTGGCCATCAGCACCGTGGTGCCGATGCGGTTGATCCGCTCGAGCAGCGTCATGATGTCGCCGCTGGTGTCGGGGTCGAGATTGCCGGTCGGCTCGTCGGCGAGCAGCACCAGCGGCCGGTTCACGAAGGCGCGGGCGATCGCGACGCGCTGCTGTTCACCGCCGGAGAGCTCGGACGGTAGTCGATCGGCTTTACCGGCGAGACCGACCATGTCGAGCACCTCCGGGACGGTGCGCTCGATGAACTGGCGGCGCTTGCCGATCACCTCCAGCGCGAACGCCACATTGTCGTGCACCGACTTCTGCTGTAACAGCCGGAAATCCTGGAACACGCACCCCATCCGCTGGCGCAGCTTCGGCACCTTACGGCCGGGCAGGCGATCCACCCGGAAGTCGGCGACCTGGATCTGTCCCGCGGTAGGGCTCTCCTCCTTCAGCAACAGCCGCATGAAGGTGGACTTGCCCGAGCCGGACGGTCCGATGATGAAGACGAACTCGCCCTTGCCCACATCGACGGTGATGTTGTCCAGCGCGGGTCGCGTCGAGGTCTTGTACGACTTGGTGACGTTCCGCATGGTGATCACGGGGAGCCAGTGTAACCAGCGACCCGGCGCTCACCGCGCCGCCGATCGCCCGGCACCTCGCGAGTCCGCCGAGCTCAGCGTGGCGCGGGAGCCGGATTCACCGCTGCGGGAACGGTGTTCGGGATCGGCTCGGAGCCGGCCACATACGGTTGATCCGGCTTGACGAACAGGTAGAGCACGAAGGTGGCGAGCCAGGTCGCGATCAGGATCGCGGTGGATCGACGCGGTCGCGACTCCCGCAGCAGCGTGGTGGGTCGCACCGATTCCTTCAACAACGAAATGGTTCTACGTGGTCTCACTGATTCCCTCCCGGCGCAACGCCGCGGCTACTCGTACCCGCAGTTCGCGTCCGACTTCGAATTGTTTGCCCGGCAAGGTGCGGGCAACCATTCGGATGTTCATCTGGTCGACGGTCAAATCCTCGACGCCCATCACGGTGGGCTCGTCGAGCAGCAGTGGTTTGAGACGAGCGTCGTCGTACGCCCTTGTACCGACCTCGTGCAGGATCTCGTTGACCCTGGTGATGTCCGCGCTCGCGGACACCGGAACGTCGATCGCGGCGCGTGCCCAATCCTTCGACAGATTCGTGACTTTCACGATCTGGCCGTTGGGCACGGTGATCACTTCACCGTCGGAGTTGCGCAGTGTGGTGATCCGCAACGTGACGTCCTCGACGGTACCCTCCGCCATCTCCGCCGCTCCAGTCACAGCGATGCGAACTACGTCACCAAAGCCGTACTGCCGTTCGGTGATCAGGAAGAACCCCGCGAGAATGTCCTGCACGATGCGCTGCGCGCCGAAACCGAGCGCGGCGCCGAGCACCGCGGCCGGGGCGACCAGCCCCGTGACCGCGAAGCCGAGCCGCTGCAGCACCTCCATGCCGATCAGCACGTAGGCGATGGTCAGCACGACCCAGGTGACGACCTGCGCCAGCGCGTGCCGATGCTTGGCCGCCTCCGAGCGCACCAGCGCGTCGCCGCCGCGGAACTCGGCGTCGATCTTGCGGGTGATCCGATCTCTGACGAAGGTGGCGAACCGGCTGAACAGCACCGCGCCGAGGATCAACAGCACGATCTCGAGGCCGTTGGAACGTAGCCAGTTCGTGGTTTCCGAGGTCGTTGCGAGTGACATGGTCAACACCTCGACTGAACTCCCAACTGGACGCACGCCAGACAGGTTACCGCCGTACGTCCTACCATTCCGCGTGAGCGCCCGCGTCCGGCGCCTGTTGCGTGAGCCGCAACGACCTAGTTGGCCTGCTCTCTCATACGCCAGCGGATTCCCGACTCGATGAAGCCGTCGATGTCGCCGTCGAGCACCGCCGACGGGTTGTTGACCTCGTAGTTCGTCCGCAGATCCTTGACCATCTGATACGGGTGCAGCACGTAGGAGCGCATCTGGTTACCCCAGGACGCGCCCTCGTTCGTCTTGAGCGCGTCCATCTCGGCGCGCTCCTCCTGCCGCTTGCGCTCGAGCAGCTTGGCCTGCAGCACGCGCATGGCCGAGATCTTGTTCTGCAGCTGCGACTTCTCGTTCTGACAGGTGACGACGATGCCGGTCGGAATGTGCGTCAGGCGCACCGCCGAGTCGGTGGTGTTGACGCTCTGACCGCCGGGGCCCGAGGACCGGTACACGTCGACGCGGACATCGCCCTCGGGGATCTCGATGTGGTCGGTGGTCTCGACCACCGGCAACACCTCGACCTCGGCGAACGAGGTCTGACGGCGGCCCTGGTTGTCGAACGGGCTGATCCGCACCAGGCGGTGCGTGCCCATCTCCACCGACAAGGTGCCGTACGCGTACGGCGACTTCACCGCGAAGGTGGCGCTCTTGATGCCCGCCTCTTCGGCGTAGGAGGTGTCGTAGACCTCGACGGAGTACTTGTGCCGGTCGGCCCAGCGGATGTACATGCGCATCAGCATCTCGGCCCAGTCGGCGGCGTCCACGCCACCGGCGCCGGAGCGGATGTTGACCAGCGCGTCGCGCTTGTCGTACTCGCCGGAGAGCAGCGTGCGGACCTCGAGGGCCTCCACGTCGGCGTGCAGCGCGGCGCGTTCGGCGTCGGCGTCGGCCAGCGCGGACGTCCTCGACTCGCCCTCTTCGCCCTCGGCCAGTTCGTACAGCACCGGCAGGTCGTCGAGCCGCTGGCGCAACTCCTCGACGCGGCGCAGTTCGCCTTGCGCGTGTGAGAGCTCGCTGGTGACCTGCTGGGCGTGGTCCTGGTCGTTCCACAGATCGGGATCTGCGGCTTGGTGCTCGAGCTCGTCGATACGACGGCGTAGCTCCTCGATGTCGAGGACCGATTCGACCGTCTTGAGGGTGGCGTCGAGTTCGGCGAGATCAGCGGAAACGTCAGGATGCACGATGGTCAAGCCTACTGGTAAGTCGATGGTGTGTGAGCGGCAGTGGGGCTCGAATGGGTTGTGTTCGGGGATCGGTGATCACGTGAGGTAGGGCCGCGAGCGGAGCTATGGCCGGGTCCGGCATCTTTGGGCCTGGTCGCGTTGGCGTCGTCGCCGGCACAAACCCGTTATCGACTCGGCCTCCGCTTTGCTGGGCGACGATCCGGCGATGCATCCGGGCGAAGCTCGACCGATGGCGGCCTAGACGGCGCGGAGGGCTCCCGGGCGGCGGCCCGTGAGCGTGTCGAGGGCGCGGGCGGTCGATTCGTCGGCGGGTAGGTGGACGATCACGTGCTGGTTGTCGTCGGCGGAGAGGTCGAGGATCTCGTAGGCCAGGCGCAGCTCGCCCGCTTCGGGGTGGGTGAGGCGGGTGACGCCGGTCACGGCGGGCAGGCTCGGGACGGTCTCGACCCGATCGGTGAACTCCGGGCCGACGGTGACGGTGAGTTCGTCGGCGAGCAGGGCAATGTGCGGGTCGTTGCGGAACGGGCCGTGCTTGAGGGTGGCGACCATCTGGTCGGCGAAGTGGTCCCAGTCCGGGTATGCGGTGCGGGCGCGTGCATCCGTGAAGACGAAGCGGGCCAGATTCGGGGGCGTCGTATCGAACAGGCCGAGCGGTGCCATCAGGCGGTGGAAGCCGTCGGTGTGGGCGAGCACCTCGGTGAGTCTGTTCACGACCACCGCGGGCGCGGGTTCCAGACGGTCGAGGATGGCGCGGACCGTCGGACGCACCTCGCGCTGGGGCTGCGCGCCGCCCATGCAGTTGAAGCCGGCGTCGGCGGATTTGGTGAGGCGATGCAGGTGGACTCGCTCGCTCGCCGCGAGGCGGAGCGCGTCGGCGAGCGCGGAGAGTACCTGCGGTGAGGGCCTGCGATCACGGCCCTGTTCCAGCCGGGTGATGTATTCGACGCTTACGCCGGCCAACGTGGCGAGTTCCGATCGGCGCAGGCCGGGCGTGCGGCGGCGCGGGCCGGTGGCCAGGCCGACCTGGGCCGGGCTGATCGCCTCGCGCCGAGTGCGCAGGAACAGGCCGAGCTCGTTGTCACTCACTCCTCGAACCTAACAAGAGGCGGCGGCCGGAGGGTGTCCCTGCCACTACCACTCTCACGGCGGTCTTCCTGGTCGCCGCGGCGGCCAGCAGATTGGAAGTCGGCGGCCGAGCCGGTCGCCGAAAACCGTTGGAAGGAAAGCCATGTCGGCATTGAAGCTCGCGGTCATCATCGGCAGCGTCCGGGAGGGACGCTTCGGCCCCGTGGTGGCCGAATGGTTCACCGAACACGCCAGGGCGCACGGCGCGTTCGAGGTGGACCTCATCGACCTGGCGCAGGCGCACCTGCCGCTGGAACTGCCCGCCGTCTCCCCGGCGATGGATCCGAATCCGCCGCGGCCGGACGGGATGATCGACCTCACCGAGCGGCTTGCCGCGGCCGACGCGTTCGTGATCGTCACGCCCGACTACAACCGCAGCATCCCCGCCGCGCTGAAGGCCGCCATCGACTGGCACTTCACCCAGTGGGACGCCAAGGCGATCGGATTCGTCGGCTACAGCGGCGCGAGCGGCGGCCTGCTCGCCATCGAGCACCTTCGGCAGATCTTCGGCGAGCTGAACGCGCACACCGTCCGCAACTATGTCTCGTTTCCCCGCTACTACCTGCTCTTCGACGCCGAGGGGAAGCTTCGGGAGCCGGAGGAGCCCGCTGCGGCGGCGCGGGCGATGCTCGACCAATTGCATTGGTGGGCAGGGGCTTTGGCTGCGGCTCGGTCTGTCGTAGCGGTGTGATTCGTCGTGGGGGTGGGGTGCGGCGGCGTGGCTGTCATGAAGCGGCAGCCCGCATCCGCGCGATCTGCCTCGAGGTTCCGCTTCGCGGCGAGACAAAGCCAGCGCTTTGGCGGAGCGATGCCGACGGCGAGATTCACCAGGGCCGGAATGCGTGATCCGTCGGCGCGTCATCAGCGGTGTCCAGCGGCGCAACGTACCCGGAGGGGCTTGGTCCGAGATCAGCGGGTAGCCAGCGAACTCGTCGGCGACCTGCATGACCATCGTCCGTGCGTCCGTGCGTCCGTGCGTCCGTGCGTCCGTGCGTCCGTGCGTCCGTGCGTCCGTGCGTCCGTGCGTCCGTGCGTCCGTGGGGCCGTGGGGCCGTGGGGCCGTGGGGCCGTGGGGCCGTGGGGCCGTGGGGCCGTGGGGCCG
>NZ_BAGH01000313.1 GCF_000308715.1 Nocardia tenerifensis NBRC 101015 | reverse complement strand
GGCCAGCGCGCCCGCGCCGGGCAGCCGGTCGCCGACGGCGTCGGTCACGACGACCTCGACCCAGCCCTCGATCAGCGCGAGCAGCGTCTCCAGCCGTTCCAGCGCCTGCTTCTGCTCCGGCGTGGTCTGCGGCTCGAACGCGCCCTGCGACAGGATCTCCTCGAGCTTGCCCGGATCGGTCAGCGCCATCGGGTCGATGCCCTGCGCGGCCTCCTCGAGCGCGGAGAAGTCCATGCGGATGCCGCGCGCGTAGTCCTCGACCGCGGCGAGCACCTGCTGACGCAGCCACGGCACGTGACCGAACAGCCGCTGATGGGCCGCCTCGCGCGCGGCGAGGAACACCATGATCTCGCTCTCCGGCTGCTCGAGGCCCGCGCTGAAGTCGGCGATCGCCGCGGGCAGCAGGGCGGCGGTGCCGGACGGGCCGAGCGGCAGGCCGATGTCGGTGGAGGTCAGCACCTCCTTGGCCAGCTGACCCAGCGCCTGACCGAGCTGCGAACCGAAGGCGAGCCCGCCCATCTGGCCGAGCATGCCGACCATCGGCGCCGCGAACTCCTTGGCCTCCTCGGGCAGCGACGCGGTCCACATGCCCGAGATCTGCTGGGCCACCGGATCGCAGAGCCGCTGCCAGGTGGACAGGGTCTCCTCGATCCAGTCGTTGGCGGTCCACGCGACGGTCTTGCTCGCGCCCGCGGGCAGCGTGGTCGCGCCGTCGAGCCACAGCTCGGCGAGGTGCGCGGCGTCGGCGACGGCCTTGGCCGTGCTCGCCGACACCGGGGTCACGCTCGCGCCGAGCTGCTGACGAGCCAGCCGCTTGGCGACGTCGTAGTTGACCGGGCCTGCCTGCGCCGAGCCCGGCTGTCCCATGCCCTGACCCATGCCGCTGAGCATCTGACCGAGCGAGGTCAGCATCTGACCGAGCTGCGACGGATCGAAACCGCCGCCTGGTCCACCCACTCCGAACGGGTTGTTCGACTCGGGACCGCCCGGCTCGTCACCGCGCTTGCGGTCGTCGTCGTCGCGGTTCGAAAATCCGAAGGGGACGTCACTCATAGGCTTCACGTTACGCGTGTAATGCAGGCAGTTGATGTTCGCGCGGCGCGAAACCGCCCGACGCGCGCGAGCGCCGAATGTCCGCCTCGGCCGCCCCGTCGCGGCGGCCATCACTACTGTGGTCCAGGTGAATCGTCGGATCCTGACCCTGGTGGCCGCTCTGATCCCGGTGCTGGTGCTCGGCGCGCTCGGCACCGTGCTCACTGTGCCGTTCGTCGCACTCGGCCCGGGCCCCACCTTCAACACCCTCGGCAAGGTCGACGGCAAAGAGGTGGTGGACGTCCGCGGCACCGAGGTGGACCCCACCTCCGGCCATCTCAACATGACCACCGTGTCGGTGCGCGACGGGTTGAGCATCTTCGAGGCGTTCGGCTTCTGGGTCAGCGGCAAGCACGGCCTCGTGCCCCGCGCCGAGGTCTACCCGCCCGGCGTGTCGCGCGACGAGATCGACAAGTCCAATCAGCAGGACTTCAAGGATTCCGAGGGCAATGCCGAGGTCGCGGCGCTGCACTACCTGAACATGCCGACCGTCGTGCTGCTGCGCAAGGTGGCCGAGGACGGCCCGGCCAAGGACGTGCTGAAGCCCGGCGACGAGATCATCAGCATCAACGACGCCCCGATCACCGCGCCCAAGGACGTGGTCACGGCCGTGTCGTCGCAGCGACCGGGCGCCGAACTGAGCATGCGCGTGCGCCGCGACAACGCCGAGGAGACCGTGCGGGTGACCCTCGGCACGCGGCCGGACGACAAGGACAAGGGCTACCTCGGCGTGACGCCGGGGGAGGGCGCGCGCCCTCCCCTGCAGGTCGACTTCAACCTCGCCGATATCGGCGGCCCCTCGGCCGGGCTGATGTTCAGCCTCGCGCTGATCGACAAGCTCACCCCCGGCGAGCTGGACGGCGGCAAGTTCGTCGCGGGCACCGGCACCATCGATCAGGACGGCAAGGTCGGCCCGATCGGCGGCATCCAGTACAAGATGATGGCCGCGCGCGACGCGGGCGCGGAGACCTTCCTGGTCCCCGCCGCCAACTGCAACGAGGCCAAGCAGCGCACTCCCGACGGGCTGCGCCTGATCAAGGTCGAAAACCTCACGGGCGCGGTGCAATCGCTGAACGACTTCACCGCGGGCAAGCAGACCGTGGGCTGCGGCTAGGCCGTTGCGCCTCGGTCTGCGTACGGCCTGGCGCTCAGTCGTCGAGCCCGGACCACTCCAGCGTCGCGTGCAGCGCGTCGATCAGGTTGGGCGCGAGGTTCGGGTAGGTGCGCAGGTCGAGATCGCCGAAGTCATCCTCGTCATCGCCGGGCCGCAACTGCAGCAGGCACAGCGACGCGCCCTCGCGCAGCACCGCCGCGAACAGGCGAGCCTCGCGCCGCTCCGGGTGGGCCTCGGCCGCGGCGCGCGCGGCGGCGTCGGCCGCCTCGTGATCGGCCAGCAGCGGCACCAGCGCCTCGTCCAGCGTGGACTCGGCGTCCGGCGGCAACACCACGATCTCCTGCACCAGCACGCAGCCCTGCACAGCAGGCGGCCAGCTGGTGGTCGCGAGGAACTCGTCCAGCGCGACCGACCCGCCGGTGATGTCGTCCGGAAACACTTCCTGCGCAACGGGAGTGAGCTCGGCCGCCTCGTCGACCTCGTCGGCCAGCTCCGGCTGGGCCGCGACCAGCTCGGCGGTCGGCACCAGCGCGAACATCTGCGGCGGTCTGCCCCACCCCTCGGCGTCGACGAATTCGGCGACCTCGCGGACGGATCGGGCGAGGACGAGTTCGGCGTGCAGATCTGCGGGGGTCACGGGGACATCCAATCAAACGATGCACGCTGACAATCCACAAACCCGCTGCTTCACCGTTCGCGCACAAGTTTGTGAGCGTCGAACAATAGGCTGAGCATGTCATCGGTGTCCGATTCCGTAGAGTGGGGCCGACGGGTCCGAAAGGACCACCCGCAACATCGGACTGCGGCGTCTCGCCCGGATGTATCGGATCGAGGGCCGCCGGACCTTGGAGAGTGGCATCGTGGGCATGCGGCCCCCCACCGGCTTACCTTCGCTTTCCCGACGCAGCCGCGTACTGCTGCTGGCGGCCATCGCCCTCGCGGCGCTGCTGCTGCTCGGTCCTCGACTCACCGACACCTATACCAACTGGTTGTGGTTCGGCGAGGTCGGTTTCCGCAGGGTGTATCTCACCGTGCTGTGGACGCGGATCCTGCTGTTCGCCGTCGTCGCGCTCTTCGTCGGCGTCGTCGTCTGGCTCGCGTTGCTGCTCGCCTATCGATCGCGGCCGGTGTTCGTGCCGGTGGCCGGGCCCAACGATCCGATCGCGCGCTACCGCACCACGGTGATGAGCAGGCTGCGGCTGTTCGGTGTCGGCATCCCCGTGCTGCTCGGTCTGCTGTCCGGCCTGGTGGCACAGTCGAATTGGGTCACCGTGCAGCTGTTCGCGAACAGCAGCCCGTTCGGCGAGCAGGACCCGCAGTTCCATCTCGACGTCGGCTTCTACGCCTTCGAGCTGCCGTTCTACCGGATGATCCTGAACTGGCTGTTCGTCGCGGTGGTCATCGCCTTCTTCGCCAGCCTGGTCACCCACTATGTCTTCGGCGGCCTGCGGCTCAGCGGGCGGGAGGGCACGCTCACCCGCGCGGCGCGCATCCAATTGGCCGTGCTCGCCGGGCTTTTCGTGCTGCTCAAGGCGATCGCGTACTGGTTCGATCGCTACGAGCTGTTGATGAGCAGCCGTAAGGAGCCCACCTTCACCGGCGGCTCCTTCACCGATATCAACGCGGTATTGCCCGCCAAGCTCATCCTGCTGTCCATCGCGGTGATCTGCGCGCTCGCCTTCTTCGCCGGCATCGTGCTGCGCGATCTGCGGGTGCCCGCCATGGCGGCTGCGCTGCTCGTGCTGTCCTCGGTGCTGGTCGGCGCGGTGTGGCCGCTGGTCGTCGAGCAGTTCTCGGTGCGCCCGAACGCGGCGGACAAGGAGAGCGAGTACATCCAGCGCAATATCGCCGCCACCAGGCAGGCGTTCGGCATCACCGACGACAAGATCACGTACCAGGACTACAAGGGCGAGAGCAAGAAGAGCCCGCTCGAGGTCCCGGTCGACGCGGCGACGATCGGCAATGCCCGCCTGCTCGACCCGAATATCCTCTCGCCCACCTTCACTCAGCTGCGGCAGCTCAAGAACTTCTACGGGTTCCCGGAGTCGCTGGACATCGACCGGTACAACCTCGACGGCGACGTGCAGGACTACATCGTCGCCGCGCGCGAACTCTCGCCCGCCGCGTTGAGCGGTAACCAGAAGGACTGGATCAACCAGCACACCGTCTACACCCACGGCAACGGCTTCGTCGCCGCGCCGGCCAACCGCGTCAACAAGCCGCAGTCCGACGACCCGAACGCCACCGGCGGCAGCAGCGACAGCGGCTACCCGATCTTCATGGTCAGCGACCTGTTCACGCCGCCGGACAAGCAGCGGATCAAGGTCGACCAGCCGCGCATCTACTTCGGCGAGGTGATCTCGCAGGCCAGCCCGGACTACGCGATCGTCGGCGCGAAGGACGGCCAGCGCGCCCGCGAATACGACTCCGACACAGCGCAGTTCACCTACAACGGCAAGGGCGGCGTGCCGATCGGCAACTGGTTCAACCGGCTCGCCTTCGCCGCCAAGTACGCCGAGCGCAACATCCTGTTCTCCTCGGCCATCAGCGACAACTCGAAGATCATCTTCAACCGCGCGCCGCGCGAGCGGGTGCAGAAGGTGGCCCCCTGGCTGACCACCGACGGCAACGCCTACCCGGCGGTCGTCAACGGCCGGATCCAGTGGATCGTCGACGCCTACACCACCCTCGACAACTACCCGTACGCGCAGAAGACCTCGCTCGAGGGCGTCGAGGACAGCATCGACAAGAAGACCGGCCGGCTGCTCCCGCGCAAGCAGGTCAGCTACATCCGCAACTCGGTGAAGGCCACCGTGGACGCTTACGACGGCACCGTGACGCTGTACGAGGTGGACTCCAAGGATCCGGTGCTCAAGGCCTGGCGCGGCGTGTTCCCCGGTGCGGTGAAGCCGGAGAGCGAGATCACCCCCGAGCTGCGGGCGCACTTCCGTTATCCGGAAGACCTGTTCAAGGTGCAGCGCGAGATGTTGACCAAGTACCACGTCGACGATCCGCGAGAGTTCTTCACCAACAACGCCTTCTGGTCGGTCGCGGCCGACCCGACCATCGACGGTGGAGCGCCCGCCAACCAGCCGCCGTACTACGTGCTGCTCGGTGACCCGAAGGGCGGCAAGAAGCCGATCTTCAATCTGACCAGCGCGATGGTCGGCTACAACCGCCAGTTCCTCTCGGCGTACATCTCGGTGCGGTCGGACCCCGAGGACTACGGCAAATTCACGATTCTGCGATTGCCGACCGACACGCAGACACTGGGCCCGCAGCAGACCCAGAACCGGATGACGACGGCGCCCGAGGTCTCCCGGGAGAAGACCCTGCTGTCCAACTCTAACAAGATCAAATACGGCAACCTGCTGACGCTGCCCATCGCCGACGGCGGGATCCTTTATGTGGAGCCGTTTTACAACGAACGCAATACCGGGGCCAACACCGCGACCTTCCCGCAGCTACTGCGCGTGCTGGTCAGTTATCGGGACGACGCGGGCAGCGTGAAGGTCGGCTACGCCTCCACCCTGGCCGAGGCGCTGAACCAGGTGCTACCCGGAAGTGGCGCGCTGGCAACGCCTTTCGGTGGCGACTCGGGTACGCGACCGCGTCCGGGCAGCGTGCCCCCGCCCGTCGATCAGGGCACTCCGCCGCCGAACGCAGGCACCACCCCGCCGCCGAACACCGGCACCCCGCCGCCGTCCGGTTCGTCCGCGGCCAAGGACGCCGCGGCCGCGGAGCTGAACAAGAAGATCGACGCCGTGCGTAATGCCATGCGCACGGGCAACTTCCAGGACTTCGGTCGAGCGCTCGATGAGCTGGATGCGGCGGTCAAGGCGTATCAGGACGCGGGGCGTTAGTAGCGTCGGGTAGCAAACGGAATACGCCGCCATCTTCGGATGGCGGCGTATTTCTTTACGGCGAAGGGTATTCGCTATTCTCCGGCGTAGGTGTCAGGCAATTGTTGGTAAAACCGTTCCGACACCGAAGTGGTATGTGCGCGCGAACGAAACGGCGCCGCTATCCAGTGGGGGACAGCGGCGCCGTTCGGTATCGCAGGTCGATCAGTGGCCGGCGATCGCCTCGAGCAGCGAGCCGTTCTGCTCCAGGATCTGCTGGAACTGCGTCTCCAGGCCGTACTGCTTGGCCAGGTCGCCGCCGACGGACTTGGCCTGCTCGACCAGAGTCTTGGGGCTGTCGGGGAGGGCGGGAGCGGTGACCTCGGGAGCCTGCTCCGGCTCCTGCACGGGCTCGGGCTCCGGCTCGGAGGTGCCCGGACGCAGGTACTGGCCGCAGACCGGCCACGCGCCTTGGCCCTGGGTGGCGAGCACATTCTCCGCGACGCGGATCTGCTCTTCCTTGCTTGCGTTGTTGGCGGAGCCCTGGCCACCGTTCGCGGCCCAGGTGCTCTGCGAGAACTGCAGGCCGCCGTAGTAGCCGTTGCCGGTGGCGATGCCCCAGTTGCCGCCGCTCTCGCACTGCGCGACGCCGTCCCAGTCGTGGGCCGGCGCGGCCGATGCGGTCGCGGTGGAGAATGCGAACGGGACGGCAACAAGTGCGCCGGTGACGGCCGCGAAGCCGAGGGCGCGAGCGTTGAACTTCCGGTTCTCAGTCATAAGTGCATTTCCCTCCCTGCGCCTACCAACTCGGCGAGACGCCGCCGGTCCCTGCCCCCAGGTCGTCGGGGATCCTCGAACCGCGGGGCAGGGTCGCCGGTATTCGAACGGTTCGAGTTCGAGCCCTTCACGGATGATCCGGGCCGTAAACGCACGGTAACGAAGAAATCTCGGCAGATCACGTCTTGATAACACTCGCATTTCATGATGCGAATAACCCGAATATGCCTCTTTTCGCAGGTAGGAAATGCTGCCGACACGCGTCCCGGACGGTCTGTTATAGCAACGTTATGTGCTCGAGATCACTACGATATAGTGATCCAGATCACGTTTAAACACTTGCTCAGGGTCGCGTTTGCCTGATTTGCCCGCTCATCGGCCACTCCGAACTCCAGACTCGCTGGCTCCGGCGGACGGAACGAACGTCATCTACCGGTTGAACGCTGTCGCCCACTGCCCGCCCTACGATTCGCAGGCCGGAAGCCGACCGCAAACCCGGCGCGCCAAGCACGCAAAACCCTCCTCACCAGGCGATTTGGCGAGAAAGCTAACCCGTGTGTAATGTTGTATTCACCGACGCGGGGTGGAGCAGCTCGGTAGCTCGCTGGGCTCATAACCCAGAGGTCGCAGGTTCAAATCCTGTCCCCGCTACAACGAAACCGGCCCGGAACCCACAGTTCCGGGCCGGTTTTCTATGTCACTGCGCTGAACGCCCGGGTATGGCCGTGCGCACGGAAAATCGACACGACGAACCGACACGCCCACGCACGGGCGGACTCCGATATTCGAAGGCATCGGACCCTGCTAGTGCATGCCCGGCACGTGCGGCGGACTGAAGGTCCGCGCCGTGCCGACGCCGCTGCCAAACGTATCCCTGCACGCGCAGGGCGGACGTGACAGCGTGGGCAGGGCTGATGTGGACGGGGGCGCATCCCCGCACGCGCGGGGCGGACGGAGGCTGGCATCGCTTCACCGGGGGGTTGAAGGGCGCATCCCCGCACGCGCGGGGCCGACCCGAGACGGGCCGTCCTTCTTCACGCTTGCCGGGGCGCATTCCCGCACGCGCGGGCCGGACGACGAATCCGACGACGTGGTCGGGTTCGTGGAGGGCGCATCCCCGCACGCGCGGGGATGCGCCCTCTTCCGGGGTGCCGGACCCCAGCAAGTCCCAGTCCGCCCCGCGCGCGGGGATGCGCCCATCTCGGCGACGACGAAAACCATTGTGACCATGTCCGCCCCGCGCGCGGGGATGCTCCCGGCACCTACACCGCCATCGGCTCCGGGACGGTGTCCGCCCCGCGCGCGCGGGGATGCGCCCAATCCCGATTGCAGGGCTCGGCGTGCGGCGTCGGTCCGCCCCGCGCGCGGGGATGCACCCGGCATAGTTGTACGTGAGTCGATTTGCTCGACGTCCGCCCCCGCGTGCGCGGGGATGCGCCCTTGCCTAGAGACTTTGGTGTTGTCTCCGCGAGCGTCTGCCTCACATGCGCGGGGATGCGCCCAGCGCGACCGCGACGACCGAGGATGGGCTACTTCTCGACAGAAGGCACGGCAGATCTAGATCTCGGATTGCCTCCGTTTCCACTGGATGGGTTGCCCTTGCGCGGGATCGCTGGGTGCAGAACGGATTCGGGGCCAGGCCGGTAAAGGGTGGCGGGGCGGCCTCCGTTGCGGGTGGTTTGTTGGCCGGTGGGGATGAGTGCGCCCTTGGCGGCGGTGATCTTGCGGTGGAAGTTTCGTTGGTCGAGAGTTTGGCCCCAGACGATCTCGTACACCCTGCGTAGCTCTGTGATGGTGAACTCAGGGGGGCAGAAGCGGGTGGCGAGGGTGGTGTATTCGAGTTTGCTTCGGGTGCGCTCGACGGCGTCGGCAACGATTCGTTTGTGGTCAAACGCCAGCTCGGTGTCGGGGCTCAGGAGTGAGGCGACCGGCGTCCACGCGGCCGCTCGCGCGTCACCGCCTGCGACCGGAGGAGGAAGGTCGGGGATGAAGGCGAGGTAGCAGACCGTCACGACGCGCCTCCGCGGGTCTCGGTTCGGTGCGCCGTAGGTGCGGAGCTGTTCGAGGTGGGCGCGGTCGAGTTCCAGGCCGGTCTCCTCGGCTAGCTCACGTTCGGCTGCTGCGTCCAGATCTTCTCGGTTGTCGTCGAGGAACCCGCCGGGCAAGGCCGCCGCCCCTCGCCACGGGTCGGTACCCCGTTCCACCATCAGGATCTGCAAGCTGTCATCCCGCACGGTCAGTACTGCAAGGTCTACTGCGACGGCGACTTCGGTAGCTCGCCAGTTGCGTTCGATCACAACGTATCTCCTCTCCGTCCTCAAGTTTACGTCCTATTGACGTAAAAGGGTTTCGGCGGATAGCGTCGGTCAGTGGAGGTCGCGGGTGACGCTCCATTCCGATCGCGTTGGGGAGAAGTAATGATCGTGATTCTGACCGCCCTGAACGTCGAGCAGGATGCCGTGCTCGAGCATCTGGTCGACACCACCGTGCACGAGCACGCGAAGGGCACGTTGTTCGATGTCGGCGCGGTCGTGGGGCACCCGGGGCACCGGGTCGCGGTGGGGGTCACGGGGGCGGGCACTACCACTGCGGCGGCGCTGACCGAACGTGCCAGGGCTGAATTCTCACCTTCGGTCATGATGTTCGTCGGCGTCGCCGGTGGTCTGCGAAGTGAGCTGGGAATCGGTGATGTGGTCGTGGCGACCAAGGTCCATTCCTATCAGGGTGGGCGCAGTGAAGGCGACGAGTTTCTGGTGCGGCCGCGGTCTTGGGAGCTGTCCCACCGGCTCGACCAGCGGGCCCGGCGGCTATGCCGAAAAGATGGCTGGTACGACTGGCTATCGAAGCACGCGCGCGCGGCCGAACCGAAGGTGGCTTTCGCGCCGATCGCTGTGGGCGACGTCGTGCTCGACTCCACCACTTCGGAGCTAGCGCGCCGAATCCGTATGTCGTTCAACGACGCGGTCGCCGCGGAGATGGAGGGTTCGGGATTTGCACATGCGGCGGCGCTCGCCGATCAAGTTCCTGCCGTGGTCGTTCGTGGCATCAGCGACCATGCCGACGGCGCAAAGGCGAGTAGGGACCGGGCCGGTAGCCAGCTCATGGCCGCGCGCAACGCGGCCGCGTTCGCGGTGGCGCTGGCGGTCTCTCTCGAACCGCAACCCGACTCAACAGCGCAGAGTCCTTGGCCGACGTCTTCCCTGCCACCGATTTACAACACGATCACCGCCCGTGACCATGCCACGGTCGACAAGCAGATCGGTGTGCAAATCAACGGGGGCAGAAAATGATTCCAGACTCGGCAATGGCCGGCATGCCGATTCACAACCATCTCGACGCGAGCGGCTACGCGAATGTGGGTCAGCAGATCGGTGCTCAGTTCATCGAGCACAACGAGACCATCTACCACTCTTCGCCCGACGACTCGCCGGATCGTATGCATGCGGTGGCCAGAGCCCACCTAGACGGCGGCAATCCCCGGCAGGCCGAGGCAATCCTGCGCACCCTGCGCCACAACGGCCACATCACCACCGAACGTGCCTACTTCTACGTGCTTTCGATGCTCAGCGACCGTTCGTTCACCGAAATCACCGGTGAGCTGACGGACGAGATCCATCACGCCACGAGCGCGGTCGCGGCGGAGCCCAGGGACGAGTGGGTGGACTCCCTCGACGTCGTCAACGAGCTGCTGCGTTACGCCTACGTGGAGTCCAACGAGGGCACCGTCGACAACGAACTCGCGAACGCGCTGAAGATGTACGGCGAGCTGAGCGTGGATCGACAGGACGAGATCGCCACACACCTGAGCCGGATCGTCAGCGGCGCGGAGCAGGAATGGCTCACCGCCGAGCGCAAACACCAGGTCGCCACGCAACGAATGAGCGGTGACCGCATCGGACGGGCGTGGAAGTTCTTCGAAGCCGACCCTCGCCCGCCTGGCAGATGGGTGACTGCTCCGGCTCCGGCCACCGCCGCCGACTGGCGCGATGCCGTATTCGGTTCGGCAGCAATCGTTTCGGCGGTCCTGATCATGTTGACCGGCGAGATCACAGTTGGCGGCGTGGTCGGCGCGGCACTCATCGTGGTCGGCGGCTACGCGGCGGTGTGTTGCACGACGGTCTGGCGGACCCACACAAGGCATGCGCACAGCGTGTGGGCGCATCTCCAGCCGCAGCCATACCAGCAGGAAGGACGATTCGACAGACTTGTCGACCAGTGTTTCCGGGAGGGGGATCCCGGTGGCCTGTGGGAGAACACCGAAGGCTATCGCGCACGACTCAAGCGCAGGCTGCAAGAGCAGTACGGTGATTACGACTGCCACCCTTTCGAGCTGCAATGGCTGATCCGGTGGCATGTTTTTCGTGTCGGCCAAGGAATCGGCTACCCGGCGGTGCGGTCGGACGAAGCGCAGCGGGCGACGAATCTGCGGGCCGTCGGCGTGCTGGTGTGGGTGGCCGTGGTTAGCGCGCTGCTGCTGGTCGGCGAGTACGGCGCGTTCGTGCTCGCTGTCGTCGGCTGGTGGGGTATCAGCGGCATCGCCCGGCTCGTCTCGGTGTCTCGGGTGCGGCGCCTGCTCGCTCAGGATGCCGAGGTGGTGTTCGGTGACGAGTGCGCCGAGCATCACCGATGGTGCGGGGAACTCGCCGACCGGCCCAGCGATGTGGAGATGGAGCGATGGTTGGCTTTTGATAAAGCCCATCTCAAGAACGACGCGCTCCGACGCGCGAATCTGCGTGAGCGTGACTTGGTGACCTACGTGGTGCTGACCGAACGGGCCCCCTTCGCCCGGAGGAGCAGGATCACCGGCGGGCCGCCGCGATACGCGGCGTATGTCGTCTACATCTTCCTGCTGACAAAGTTCGGAATGCGTACCACACGAACCCATTTGGATCTCACCACAGGCGATGTGCGCAATCAGCAACATCAGATGTGCACCTACGACGCCGTGGCATCGGCCTCGGTCATGGAGAAAGGTGTCCGCACGTTCCGAACCGACGGCAGCGTATCGGTGGGCTACCGCGCCGGCCGGGTCTTTCGGCTGGTCCTGCTCAACGGTGTATGTATCGCCGAAGTCCGCGAGAACGGCCGAGCGATAGGCGATGAACAGCCCGGCGACGTCGGCGATCTGGAGGAGGACGTGCCTTTCATGCCGTCCGGAGGATTCGACAGTGCCCTGCTCGTGTTGGAAGCCGTGGCTACCGAGGGCCGGGACTGGATCTCTCGTGACCGGGAACGTCGACAGCGGTGGGCGCGAAACTGGTGTACCAGACCGCGGTCAGGCGACGAGACCGGTTTCGCTTGGAACACCGGTCGGGTAAACCGTTGAACGCAGGGTGATGGCTCACCTGCTGCCTGATCTGATCCCTCTCCGCCGTGTGCTCCAGGTGCACTGGGCTACAAGAGCCTCGCCACAAACGGGCGGGTCAGTAGCTGTCCGCTTGCACTGTGAAGTGGTGGGCGGTGATGGATAGGTGGTTGCGCATGTAGAGGCGGTGGGCGGGGGCGCGGTCGGGGCCTACTCCGGAGTCGAGGTGGATTGCTTCGCAGTTCAGGCGGCGGGCCTCCTGTTTGGCCCAGGACATGAGGAGGTCGGCGTGGCCGTGGCCGCGGGCGGTGGCGGCGGTGATGAGGTCGTCCACGTACAGGTGGTGGCCCCAGGCGGTGTGCCAGGCCTCGCGGAATCCGAGCACCGAGACGGCCGAGTCGTCGTCGGGCAGGAATACGCCAGCCAGCCGGTAACCGCGCGGGCGTAGCTCGGTATCGACGAAATGTGTGAGGGCGTCGGACGTGCCCCAGCGGGGGCGCAGCTCCAGCAGGGTCGCCGCCGCCAATTTGGTTTGGTCCGCGCCTATTTCGCGAATTTCGGTCACGGAGGCGACGTTAGTGGCGGTGCGGGGTTCAGCCGAGAGCCACTCGGCACCGACTGGCCATATCCCGATTCTCCCGGCGGGAAGATGATCTTGGTAGTACGTTCACTCTGGATTTGCTGTCGATGCTCGCCGCAGGTGTTCCCCAGGTTCTTCACCCCACCGAGGAGACTTGATGATCGCGATTCCGATGACCGTGTTGACCGCCGCGGCAGTCGCGGTGTCCGTATTCGCCGGCCCCGCGCACGCGGACTCGGGGGTGGTGCTGGGCGGGGGATCGGGGATCGTGCTCAACGACCACGACGTGTGCACGCTGACCACGATCGGACATGACGAGGCGGGGCGCCTGGTCGGCCTGACCGCGGGGCATTGCGCCGGGCCCGGCGAATCGGTTGCGGCGGAACGGGATCGGGGCGCGGGTGTGCTCGGCCGGGTGGCGGCGGTGAACAAAGACCTGGACTACGCGGTGATCGAGTTCGACCCGGCGAAGGTGGCGGCGGTGCGTCAGGTCGGCGACACCACGATCGCCGGGCTCGGCGCCTATCCCGGCCCCGGCGGGGTGGTGTGCGAGAACGGACGCTCCACCGGATTCGACTGCGGCGTCGTGTGGGGAAGCCTCGGCGACCGCGTCCTGAACCAGACCTGTTCGCGGCCGGGCGACTCGGGCGGCCCCGTGACCGAGGGCGACCGGCTGGTGGGCATGAACAACGGCCGCGTCGTCGGCTTCGGTGGGATCGACATGAACATCGAGTGCACGACGGCGGCCAATCCCATCCACTCGCCCGCTTACAACCACCAGATCACCGACATTCTGCGCGCGATCGACGCGGGCGGCGGTGTCGGCGCGGGGTTCACCCCCGTGTAGCGCCCGCAAGCAGGCCGTCGATGATGACGCGCAGCTTCCACGCCGCCCGTGCCTCGCCGCCGCCGGTGAGCAGGGGGGCGAGCTCCCGAATTGTGGGGTAGTCCTCGGCGGGCAGCGCGCGGTAGACGGCGTCGAGCCGAGAAGCGGTGTCGTCCACGGTCTCGCCGGCGCTGTCGGCTCGTGCCGCGGACTCCAAGGCGGCGGAGGCGATGTATTGGCCGAGGAGGTCGACGGCCCAGGCGCAGGCGTCGTCGGGGATTCCGCCGAGGCGGAGCAGGCGCAGCATCTCCTCGATGAGCCGCAGGATGTTAGGGCCCGTGGGAGCCTCGGTGAACCCGATGGAGGCGAGGTCACGGTGGGCGGCCAGGGCGGCGACGACCCGTTCGGCGAGTAGCTCGAGGCGGGCGCGCCAGTCGCCGTCCGTCTCGGTCGGCAACTCGACGGCGGCGACGGCGAGGTCGTGGGTCAGCAGCATCAGTTCGCGGCGGTCGTGCACGTAGACGTAGAGCGACGCCGAGCCCGTATCGAGGGCCTGCGCGACCCGGCGCATGCTGACCGCCGCACAGCCCGATTCGTCCACCAGGTCGAGCGCCGCGGCCACGATCGCGTCGAGGCTCAGCGGAGCTTTGGCCGGGCTGGTGCGGGGGTTGGGGCGAGGCATGCGCGAATTCTAGCTTGACAAACACCGCTCGCAGCGAGCATCGTTCGTAACGATCAGTGATCGTCCCGATCGGTGATCGCCAAGAGAAGCGAACGATCGGAAGGGTGGTCGACCATGACCAAGGTGATCGCCTTCGGAGCGGCGGGCCGCGCGGGCCGCGTCATCGTCACGGAGGCCATGAACGCCGGCCACGACGTCACCGCCGCGGTGCGCACTCCGGCGAAACTCGCACCGCACGACCCGCGACTGACGGTGGTCCGCGCCGACGTGCGCGATCCCGACAGCGTGCGCGCCGCCATCGCCGGTCACGACGTGGTGGTGAGCGCGATCGGCCCGGCGGGCCGGCACGCGGAGGGCCTGTACTCCGACGCCGCGCGCGCCATGGTCTCGGCCATGCGCGCCACCGGCGTGCACCGCCTGATCGCCATCACCTCCAGCGGTGTGCGCCGCGACGACCCCAATCACCCGCTGTGGTACCGCATGGTCGCCCGGACCCTGATGAACGAGCTCTACGGCGACATGCGATTGATGGAATCCCTTGTGCGCGAGTCCGTTACGGATTGGACCTTCGTTCGCCCCGCCCGCCTGACCGACGATCCGCCGACGGGGAACTGCCGAGTCCAGGACGGCGAAAATCCCAGTGGCGGTTGGAAAGTCCCGACGATCGACCTGGCCCGCTTCATCGTCGCCGAACTCGACGACCACCGCTGGTCACACGCCGCGCCCACCCTCGCGCTGTAGTCACACCTCTGCCAAGGCCCGCCTGCCGGTGATCGGTCCCCAGATCGCGACGAGCGTGACCATGGTGAGCAGCGCGACGGTGATCACCGAGAACACCAGCCCCGGCCCGTTCGGCCGATCGAGCAGCGGAAGCAGCAGGAACGGCAGGAGCGCGGTGCTGACCTTGGACAGCGAGTAGGTCGCGCCGGACGCGGTGCCGCGCACGGCGGTCGGGAACGACTCGGGCAGGTAGGCGTGTATCGCGTCGGAGAAGACATTGCTGGCCAGCGTGAACAGCCCGCCCGACAACAGAATCAGCGGCACGCTGGTGGCGAAGCCGAACGTCAGGCCGAACACCGCCATCAACGTCGCGGTCGCCATGACCAGATATTTGCGCTCGAACCGTTCCATCACCGGGATCGCCAGCAGCGACCCCAGCGGATAGCCGAGATAGGTGACGGCCAGGTAGCTCAGCGAGGTGACGACCTCGAATCCCTTGCGGTCCAACACGAGTACGGCCAACGTGCCGAAACCGTAGTAGCCGAACACCTGAAGAATCATCACCGCCGAGAACAGCGAAGTCCGACCCCGATACGGCCGCCGGACGATCGCGCTGAACGGCAGGCCCTCGGCCTTGCCCCGCTGCCGGGCCAGCCAATGCGGCGACTCCGGCATGCCCCGCCGCGCGAACACCACCACGGCCGCGCCGAGCCCGCCGATCACGAACAGCCAGCGCCAGCCCTCGAAACCCAAGGGCCGCAAGGGAACCAGCCATTTGGCGAGGAACCCGACGGTCGGCACCGCGCAGAACCCGATCGTGTACGCGATGGCGATCATCCGCCCGCGCACCTGCGGCGGAACGACTTCCGACAGATAGGTGTCGGACACGGTCATCTCGGCGCCGATCCCCAGACCGGCCAGGAACCGCGTCGCCATCAGAAAGGCGATATTCGGGCTGAACGCGCCCAGCAGCGTGAAACCCGAGTACAGCGCGATATTGACCATGAACATGCGCCGCCTGCCGAACACGTCCGACAGCCTGCCGATCACCAGTGCGCCGAGGAACTGCCCGGCGAACGCCGACGCCAGGATGCCGCTGAGCTGGAACGTGGACAGGTGCATCTGTTGCTTCAGCACCCCGGTGATGGTCCCGGCGAGGAACAGCTCGTACAGATCGAAGAACAGCCCCGCACCGACGAGCGCGACCAGCTTGCGATGAATGGGGCGAACCGGAAGTTCGTCCAGACGAAGGCCGTCGCGGCCGACGTCGGATGTTGTGATCATCCCGCCATCCTGCTGATCGCGGCATGCTCCGGCAACAGATGCGCCGGGAGTGTCCGGTTGGTGAGGCTTGTCCGTTGTTGCCGGACTGTAGCCCGACGGGTACCGCGATTTCGCTGTTTCCCGAGGTGGCGCGGTGGTTGACTGGGCCGGGTGCCGGCCGCGTCCGGCCGCACTTCAGCGCACCGAGGTCAAGGAGGCCACGGATATGCCCACTCACGACGGAAGCTGGCCGCAGGGAACACCGTGCTGGGTCGACAGTCAGGTCGACGACACCGCGCGGGCTCGCGCGTTCTATGCCGAGCTGTTCGGCTGGGAGATCATGGATAGCCCGCCGGACGCGGGCGGCTATCTGATGGCGCTACGCCACGGCAGGCCCGCCGCGGGAATCGGGCCCAAGCCGGGCGGCGCGGCCATGCCGTCGGTGTGGACCACCTACTTCGCCGCCGACAGTGCCGACGACATCGCCGAAAAGGTCACCGCAGCAGGCGGTTCGGTGATGATGCCGCCGTTCGACGTGCTCGACGTCGGGCGCATGTTCGTCGCCGCGGACCCGGTCGGCGCGATCTTCGGCGTATGGGAAGCCAAGGCGCACAAAGGAGCCGGTGTCTACAACGAGGACGGCGCGTACTGCTGGAACGAGCTGCACACCGATCGGTACAAGCAGGCACAGGAGTTCTACGCGGCCGTATTCGGTTGGCACTACACCGAAATCGGCGATGGCCAGAACTTCGTCTACTCCACCTTCGGCCTCGCGCAGGACGGTGATCCGGTCGGCGGCGTCAACGACGCGAGCAAGACGCCCGGCGACGCCCCGTCGTTCTGGCTCACCTGGTTCCAGGTCGACAACACCGACGCGGCCGTCGCCAAGGCCACCGAGCTGGGCGCGACGGTCCTGATGGGCGTGCACGACAGCGCGTTCGGCCGGATGGGCGTGCTGCAGGGCCCGCAGGGCGAGGCGTTCGGGGTGATCGATCCGGCGACGACGGTCAGCGAACCGGGCGCTGGCTCCTAGCCGAAGGTGAAGGGCGGGTTGGTGTTTCGGCGCCGGCCCGCCTCGTCTTGCCGATGAGCGGGACGGCCTTGCCTGCTCGTCGGATGGTGGCCCGCATCGCGCGGTTCTCCGCCGCCGCGGCGGCATCGGCCAGTTCGACGTCGTCGGGGGCGGCGGCGGCCTTCTCCGCCGCGCGGGCGGCGCGTTCGGCCTCGAAGGTGTCGAGGAAGCCGTTGGTGGCGGCCTCGGTGGCGAGGACCGCGGCGAGGGCCCCGCGGGCGGCGTCGGCGGCGGCCTGGGCGGAGCCCGCGACGGATGAGGCGGCCTCGGCGGCCTTGATCGCGCTGTCGATTCCGGTGTGCAGGGTGTCGTGCGTGCCGACGCCGCACTTCGGCGCGGCCTCGGTATTCGGCGACGTTCCCTCGGTGTTCGGCGACGTGAGTTCCGGGGTCGGGGACGTGAGTTCAGTCTTCGGCCACACGAACTCGCCCTTCGGCGACGCGGGCTCGATCTTCGGCGACGCGGACTCGGCCTTCGGCGTCGCGAGTTCGCGCCTCGGCGTTGGGAGTTCGCGCCTCGGTGTCGCAAGTTCGCCCTTCGGCGTCGCGAGCCCGGTCTGCGGCATCGGAGCCGTCATGCGAAGCGCGGCCTCGGCGCGATCACGCGCACTCGCCGCCCGCAGCCTTGCCTGCCGCATCAGGGCCTGCTGCGTGGTCTGCTCGACCGAACGATCACCGGGTGCCTGGCCCGCGGGTTCTTGCGCGCTTGCGACGCCCGCCACCGGAAACAGCAGCACAGAACAGGCGACGACCGTGGCAGCGACTCTATGACGATCCATCCGCATATCACTCCGTTCCACCGAAGTAGACCAGTCAGTCTGGTCGACCGTACGTCCACTCAGCCGGAATCGGACATACCCCGGTCGGTTCGTCGTGTCGGCCGAGACGCCCTGGTCGACGGGCGGTTTCCGGGCGGTGTGCGGGGGACGAGCCCGTGCTGATTGGCGTAGACCACCGCGTGGATGCGGTCACGCACCCCGAGTTTGGCCAGCACGCGGGAGACGTGAGTCTTCACCGTCTCCTCGCCGACGCCGAGCAGCGTGGCGATCTCGGCGTTGCTGCGGGCGTCGGCGAGCAGCAGCAGCACTTCGAGCTCGCGGGCCGTGAGGTGCTCGAGCTCCGGCGGAGTGTGCGGCGGGGCGAGGGTGGTGGCGAAGCGGGCGGCCAGCCGGCGGGTCATCGACGGATCGATCAGCGCGTCGCCGCGGAACGCGATCCGGACGGCGGCGACGAGTTCCTCCGGCGGCAGGCTCTTCAGTAGGAACCCGCTCGCCCCCGCGTGCAGCGCGCGATAGAGGTTGGCGTCGCTGTCGTAGGTGGTGAGCACCAGGACGTAGGTGCCGCCCGCCGCGACGATGGCCTCGGTCGCGGCGAGCCCGTTCAGTTTGGGCATGCGCACGTCGAGGATCGCGACATCCGGGCGCAGCCGGGCGGTCTCGGCGATGGCCGCGCGGCCGTCGCTGACCTCGGCGACGCAGTCGAGGTCGGCCTGGCTGTCGAGGACCGCGCGCAGGCCGGAGCGGAACATGCTGTGGTCGTCGGCGACGAGCACCCGGATCGGCCGGTTCATGCTCCTCCGATCGGGACGGAAACCGCGGTGTGCCAAGAGGTTCCGGCCGCGTCGGGCCCGTAGTCGAGCTCGCCGTCGAAAAGCTCGGTGCGACGGCGGATTCCGCCGAGCCCGCGCGGCACGGCGGTTTCGGCGGCCGTGGGCGCCCGCGGAATGGGATTGGTCGCCCGGATCAGTACCCGATCCGGTTCGTACACCACCTCCAGCCGCGCGTGGTCTCCATCGCCGTGGCGCAGCGCGTTGGTCAGCATCTCCTGCACGATCCGATACACCGTGACGTCCAACGACTCCGGCAACTCGACCACCGTGCCGCGCACGGCGACCTCGACGGTCAACCCGGCGGCCCGCACATGCTCGATCAGGCCGTCGATGTCGACGAGGCCGGGCTGGCGCTGCCCCGCGTCGTCGCGGCCGTGCAGCAGGTCGAGTTGGCGCCGCAGATCCACCATCGCGGCCCTGCTGCTCGACTCCACCGCCGCCAGCGACCGGGTCGCCGCGCCGTTCCCGTTGCCCGCCAAGGCCATTCGGGCGGCGCCCGCGTGGATGCCGATGGCGCTGACATGATGGGAGATCACGTCGTGGAGGTCGCGCGCGATGGCCGCGCGCTCCTCGGTCACCGCGCGTTCGAGCGCCACCTGATGCTCCTGGCGGCGCTGCCGCTCCCGCTGCTCGAGGTCGGCGATGTAGGCGCCGCGCGCGGCGGTGTACCGGCCGACCAGCCACGGCACGCAGCCCGCGGCCGCCATCGAGGCGACGAGCAGCCGCCAGTCGTGCCCGCCGCGGTGGTAGGCCAGCACGTTCGCGCACGCGACGCCGCCGCACAGCAGGAGCATGGTCAGCACCGACCTCGCGCCGGTGAGCCACGCGCCGGCGCGGTACCCGGCGACCAACAGGCCGACGCCCGCGAACTGCCCCTCGAAACCGTGCCGGTGCAGCAGCACGGCCGCGACCAGTCGAATCGCCACCTGGCTCGCCGCGACGACGGCTGCGGTGCGCGGCGGCGCGGCCAAGGCGAGGTCGCTGAGGACGATGCCGGTCAGCACCGCGACGGTATGCCACGGCGCGAAGGCGAACACGCCGCACAGCGCGAGCAGCACGCCGTCGATCAGCGCCGCGACCACCGCGACCACCAGCGACTGGCGGGCCAGCGACCTGCTCAGATCCAACAGTGCGCCACCGCCTTCCGGTCGTGCGAGCCCCTCGCGGGCGATCCTAGGCCCTGTGTCGAGTCCCATCCGGCCGGACTTCGGCACAGGTCTGGCGAGATCGGCGCTCCGGCCGCCGCGCGCTGATCCCGGCCGTCGCGGTCGACTCTGCCCGCCGGAGGCCCCGATCGCGTCCCCCGCGCGGGGGACGCCGAATCCCCCGGCGGCGCGATGTTCGCGCAGGCCAGCGCCCGTAGCGTCGTGCTCGACGACGGACGAGTTCTCGTGAACCGACTGGAGTTGTTGACCTATGCCCTCCCGGCCTTCGCGTTCTTCATGCTCGTGGAGTGGATCGCCTACCGGCGCGACCCGGACCGCCCGGCCAACGGCGGGTCGGGACGCGACACCATGTCGAACATCGCGACCTTCACCCTCGGCCGTCTCGCCAAACCGCTGACGCAGTACCTGATTCCGTTCTCCGCGGTGGTGGCCGCGGCGGCGATCACCCCGCTGCACCTGTCCGCGAGGTCGTGGTGGGTGTGGGTGCTCGGGCTGGTGGTCACCGATTTCTGCTACTACTGGGCGCACCGCGCCGACCACCGGGTTCGCCTGCTGTGGACGGCGCACAGCGTCCATCACTCCAGCGAGTACTTCAACCTGTCGACCGCGATTCGCCTGCCGTGGGTGCATCCCGTCGCCAATGTGCTGCGCGGAATGGCTTGGGTGCCAGCGGCTTTGCTCGGATTCCCGGTATGGATGATCTTCCTGCTGCAGAGCATCGGCCTGCTCTACCAGTTCCCGATCCACACCCAGCGGGTCACCACACTGGCTCGCCCGATCGAGTTCCTGTTCAACACCCCGGCCCACCACCGCGTCCACCACGGCTCCAATCAGCCTTACCTCGACAAGAACTACGGCGGCATATTCATCGTCTGGGACCGCATGTTCGGCAGCTTCGCCGCCGAGTCCGAGCCCATCCACTACGGACTCACCAAGAACGTCGGCACCGACAACCCGCTGAAGGTCAACTACCACGAGCTGGCCGGACTCGTCCGCGACGTGCGCGGCGCGGCCACCTGGCGCGGCCGCCTCGGCTACGTCTTCGGCCCGCCCGGCTGGACCGAGCAGCGGCCGGTCGCGCCGGAACCGTTGGCGGCCAAGCCTGTTCAACTCACTCCGTGAGAAAGAACCGAACGCTGCTGATGCTCGGCGCGCCGGCGGCGAACTCGACGAACGCCACCCCGCGGGTGTCGCCGAAACGCACCGTCGCCGACACGGTGCGTCCGGCCGCGATCAGTTTGCCCCACCGCATGTTTCGCGCCCGGTTGGTGAACTCCTCCACCGAAACCGGTGTGCCCGCAGGGAATTCGACGACGGCGTAGTGGCCGAGCAGCCCGCGCACGCGAACCAGGTCGGTGCTGCCCGCCGCGGCGAACAGCCGCGACGCGACGCGCTTGCCCGTCCGTCCGATCCCGCCCAGCGCACGCAGCATGCCGAGCGCGCCGTCCACACCCTGATTGCTGATCAACTGCGGGCCGAGCCGCAGCGCGGCGCCGAACCCGCTCGGTCCGGTGCGCAGGAGTTGCACGATCATCGGGGCGAGTTCCCAGTGCGCGGCGAGGTGCGCGATCTTCCAGCCGCCGTCCTCCTCGACCAGCCGGTAGCGCAGGTGCATGGGGACCGAGACCCTGGCCCCGGTCGACATGGTCGTCTCGATGGTCAGGTCGCGCACCACCGTCGGCGGCGCCACGATGTCGCGCTCGATCCGGAAGGCGATGTCGTTCGGACCGATGAAGGTGTCGTAGAAGCGCTCGATGGCGGCCCGGCCGATGTGCGGACGCGCGCCGACCGGGTCGTTCACCTCGGCGCCGGCGGCGAACAGGTCGACCCACGCGGATTTGTCGTGCACGGCGACCGCGCGGGGTGACGCCTGGACGGCCGTCAACAGCTCGGCGGCCGAGGGTTCCAGCGGCATGACAGATCCTCCGATGTCGACGATGACTGCTCCCATGGTAGAACAAGTTCCAGTTGGGCCGATCTCGACGATTCCCGCAACAACGATGCATGAACGTTGCAATAAGGCCGTGTCTGGTTAGAGTCGTCGCATGGGCATCGAGTGTTCGAGCGTCGTCGCGGCACCACGGTCCGAGGTCTTCGACTGGTATGCCCGGCCGGGCGCCTTCGCGCGGCTGGCGCCGCCGTGGCAACCCGCATCGGTGCTGGCCGAGGCCGATTCGCTGGCCGAGGGCACCGCGGTGCTCGCGCTGCCCGGCGGCTTGCGCTGGGTCGCCAGGCACGAGCCGGCCCACTACGACCCGCCGCGCCGCTTCGCCGACCGGATCGGCGTCGACGGGCTCGCCTCGCTGCCCACCGGACTGCTGCTGCGCTGGCGGCACACGCACGACTTCGAGGTCGTCGACGAGGCGCACACCAGGGTGCTCGATCGGGTGCGCACGCCGGTGCCCGCGTTCGCGCTCCGCCCGATGTTCGACTACCGCTATCGACAGCTGGCCGACGACCTGGCCGCGCACGCCGACGCCGCGAAGGCGGGCTTCACGGGCAAGACGATCGCGGTGACCGGCGCGTCCGGGCTGGTCGGCTCCGCGCTCACCGCGTTCCTGACGACCGGTGGCCACACCGTTCTCCGCCTGGTCCGGCACGCCGCGAAAGCCGGTGAGCGCCAATGGAACCCGGACGACCCGGCACCCGATCTGTTCGACGGCGTGGACGCGGTGGTGCACCTGGCGGGCGCCTCGATCGCCGGACGCTTCACCGACGAGCACAAGCAGGCCGTCCTCGACAGCCGGATCGAGCCGACCGAGCGCCTCGCCGCGCTGGCCGCCCGCGCGGGCGTGCCTGCCTTCGTCAGCGCGTCCGCCATCGGCTACTACGGCTACGACCGCGGCGACGAGCGACTACCCGAAACCGCCTCGCGCGGTGGAGGTTTCCTGGCAGACGTGGTGGACGCGTGGGAAGGAGCCGCCGATGCGGCGGCCGAGGGCGGTGTCCGGGTCGTCAAGGTGCGCACCGGCATCGTGCAGTCACCACGCGGCGGCACCCTTCGTCTGCTGCGCCCGCTGTTCGCGACCGGGCTCGGCGGCCGCATCGGAGACGGGGAGCAGTGGCTGTCCTGGATCGGGATCGACGATCTGGTGGACGTCTACTATCGCGCGCTCTGGGACACCGGCCTGACCGGACCGGTGAACGCCGTTGCGCCGCAACCGGTTCGCAATATCGAATACACCAATATCCTGGCGGGCGTGCTGCGCAGGCCCGCGCTGCTCCCGGTGCCCGAGTTCGGCCCGGCGCTGCTGCTCGGCGAGCAGGGCGCCCGCGAACTCGCCGCCGCCAGTCAGCGTGTCGTGCCCGCCGCGCTGGACCGGGCCGGACATCGTTTCCGCACAACGGATCTCGCCTCGGCGCTGCGCCATCTGCTCGGTCGTGCGCAGAGCTGACTCGGCGCTGCGACTCACTCGGATCACCCGCCAGACCGACCTCGGCATGCCCACCGTCGGCGGCGTTCAACAGCCGCGTCGCGGGGCTCGCTGCCGACCGGTTGCGAGTAGGTACTGGAACGATTCGCCTACGGAATCGGCGAAGCGTGCTTGACCACCGTGTCGAGGCTGGCCAGGGCTGTAGCGGCAGCTTTGGCCAGCGGTTCGTGGTCCTCGCGTAGGCCGGGACGGTGGTAGTGCATCGACAGCATGCCGAGGAGGCCGCCGTGGTCGTCGAACAGCGGGTAGGTCTGTACCGCCCGGGAGCCGGACGCGAGCATGACCGCGCGGGTCTGGCCGTCGAAGACAGGGCTGGACGCGACCTCGTCCACCAAGACCTGGCGGCCGGTGGTGAGTGCCAGGGCGCACGCGGATGGCACGTCGGCGTCGACGGCCGCGAAGTAGTCGAGGAAGGCCGGTGTGAAGCCGAGGTGCCGGGCCAAGTGCAGCACCCCGGTCCTGGGATCGTGGACCTGGAGATCGCACGCGTCCGCCCTCGCCTGCCGGCAGGTGGCCAGGACGATGGCTCGGTGCAGAACGGTGCGGTCGGCGAGTGCCAGGAAGTCCCTGTCGGTCAGAGCGCCGGGGATCGGTGCACAGCCGCTGGCGGAAGGCGTCGATGATCGCCGCGCGGCTGGCTCGTGTCTCCGCGTCGATGACGCGCTGGTGAGCCCGGCGGACGGCGTCCTGTACCTCGAGGGCCCTCGGCCCTGCCGCGGCGTGGTTCGTCATGGGGTCACCGCCTTGGCTGAGGTTCTGTCGGCAGGGCTCGTGTACCGCCGCCATCCCGGGCCAGCAGGGCGTCGAAGTCGGCGAGATCGAGCGGTTTGGCGAAATGGGCGTCGAACCCGGCGGCGTGGCTGCGTCGCAGGTCGGTGTCCTGGTTGAAGCCGGAGACCGCCACCAGCAGGGTGTGCCGGTGCAGTGTGTCCTGGCGCAGCCGTCTGGCGATCTCGTAACCATCGATGTCCTCGCCGAGCGCGAGGTCGCACAGGATGACGTCGAACGGGGTGGATTCGGCGATGGCGAGCGCGTCGTGTGCGGTGGTGGCCACGGTGACGGTGTCGCCCCGGCGTCGCAGCATGATCGCGTACATCTCGGCCAAGTCGGTGTTGTCATCCACGAGCAGCATCCGTAGCGCCTGGTGCACCGGGCGGTCCGCGGTGGGCGGGACGGCCTTGGTGGTCAGCGGGATGCGGACGGTGAAAGTGGCCCCCGTGCCCGGTCCAGCGCTGTGCGCGCGGACCTCGCCCTGGTGGAGCTCCACGATGCCTCGGACGATCGCGAGGCCGAGGCCGAGCCCGCTCGGCGTGCGGGTGCCGGTGTCGACGCGCGTGAACGGGTCGAACAGGGTGTCGGCCAGCACCGGGTCGAACCCGGGGCCCGTGTCGCGGACCCGCAATACGGCCCGGCCGTTGTGCACGGCGAGTTCCACGGTGACCACGGCGTTGTCCTCGCTGTGCTTGCGCGCGTTGTCGAGCAAGTTGGTGAGCATCTGTCCGAGGCGGACGGGATCGCCGTCGATCATCACCGGCTCGTCGGGGAGCGTGACCGCAGGCCGGGCGAGGTGTGTTGGCAGGTCGTCCATGGCCGCGTGCACGAGCGCGCGCAGGTCCAGTGGATAGCGGGTGGCGTGGAGGTTGCCGGTGGTGACGCGGGCGGCGTCGAGCAGGTCGTCGGTGAGGCGGCTGAGCGCGGTGAGCTGGCGTTGCAGCACCTGGTGGGCCTGGTGGCCGGCGATGTCCAGGCCGAGCACGTCCAGTGCGGCGCTCGCGGACGCGAGCGGGTTGCGCAGTTCGTGGGACAACGTGGCGATGAAATGGTCCTTGGCTCGCTGCTGGGCACGCAGTTCCTCGGTGGCGGCCGCGAGCGCGGCGTTGGCCTCGCGCAGCTGCTGGTTGGCCTCCTGCACCTCGCGGGCGCGGGTGTAGAGGTCCGCCTCCATCTGCTGCAGCTGCGCCGCCGTGCGTTCCCGGTCCTGCTCACGCAGGTTGATCAGCTCGGTCACGTCCTGCACCCGGTGCACGATGAGCATCACTCGTCCGGCGTCGTCGAGGATCGGGCTGTTGACAGGACTCCAGTACCGCACGACGAACCCGCCGTCGGGTGCGCGGATGTCGTAGCGTTGCAGGGCCATCGTGTCCGGCCGGCCGGTGTCCACCACGGTCTGCAGCGACCGCCGCAGGTTGCCGACGCCGTCGGCGTTCGGGTCGTCGGGGTTGTCCGGGAACACCTCGAACATCGGTCGGCCAGCGACGGCGTCCGGGTCGATCATCGTGGCCCGCGCGTAGGCATTGTTGACGGTGACGATCGTGAAGTCCGCTGTCATCAGCAGGTACGGGGACGGCAGGTGCTGAAACAGGCGGCGGTAGTCGAGTCCCGCGTACACGCCGGTCATGGGTCCAGCCGGTAGCCGGCGCCGCGCACGGTGACGATGCGCGGCCGGTCCACCCCGGCACCGGTGAGCTTGCGGCGCAGCCGGTAGATGTGTTCGACGACCGCCGACGGGTCCTGGCGCTCGCTCCCCCAACCCCACGCCGCGCCCAGGAGTTGGGCGGGGGTGAACACCCGGCGTGGCGCGGTGGCGAGGTGGACCAGCAGCCTGTACTCCAGCGGGGGGGAGCTCGATCAGCTGGCCGTTGGCGGTGACCTCGTGCGAGTCGGTGTCGACCGCCAGGGCGCCGTGCCGGATCACCGCGTCGGCCTTCGGCGCCCGGCTGCGGCGCAGCACCGCCCTGATCCGCGCCGCCAACTCCGGTAGGGAGAACGGTTTGACCACGTAGTCGTCGGCCCCCAGCTCCAGACCGACGACCCGGTCCCGCTCGCTGCTCCACCCGGTCAGGATGATCACCGGCAGGTGCCGGCCTGCGCGAACCTCCCGCAGCAGGTTCAGCCCGTTGCCGTCGGGCAACCCGAGATCGAGGACCATCAGGTCGGCGGGGTGCTCGCGCAGCGTCGCGACGGCCGTCCGCGCGTCCATAGCCGGCACGACCTGGAAACCGTCTCTGCGAAGGTAGGTAGTGGCCATTGTCACGAGGTCCGCCTCATCTTCGACGAACACGATCACCGGCCTCGTGAGGTCGGTGTTGAGTGGCTCGTAAGGCTGAACTTCGTCGATCGGCTGGCCATGTGGCGGCGGTGCCGCGTCCATCCGCAGATAGTACCACTGAGCAGGTAATACTTAGGGCCAGCAGAGGAGCCGTCTTGGTCAGCCCACGCTATGGCGACAGCACCTTGCCCACCAGTGCGCGGCACGGCGTCGACGCCGTCGATCGGGTCCGTTGGCGATGCGACGTCTCCGGCGAGCTCATCGGACGCTCCGACCAGCTGATCGACCAATCAGCACAACGCATCGAGCAGACAACAGCCCGGCTGCTACCGAGCGAGGACAACACACCACCGATATGAGGACGGCACGCGCCCGACGACGGCACGTGCCGACCTCACCGCACCGCCCACGGGCCGGTGTGAACGACGACGACACCGATTTCGATCAGATCCGTTGCCGTCGTGGGCGTGTACATCGACGACCGCAGTGGCCTGCACAGGGTTGCGTCGCCGGGTAGAAAAAGCGTTGAGTTGACGGCTGCGGTTCTCGGCGGCTCGCCCGAGTCGACAGCACGCCTCCCGACACGCTCGATCGTGCCATCGACGTGCCGGCTCGCGTGGTGGGGCGAAGCCTGTGCCAAGCAGGATGCCTGAACCTAGTTGACTCGATTTTGCATCGTTACGTGGTCGCCCGAGGTCGAACATCCTTCGCGTATCGCTCGCACACGTCGAATCGTGGATTCTGGCTCGTGTCGTCCGGTCAACTCAGGCGGTCGACGGCATCCACCAGACTCACCACGCGTGCCGTCGCCTCCGGCAGGATCACCGAGTCCCAGCCCGGCCCGCCGACGAACACCCGCGCCCCCGCGTCGAGACAGGCGCGCACCGCCGAGCTCAGTGCGGTCGATTCCTGCTGCGACCACAGCACCACCGCGGGCGGCTGATCGTGCCGCGCGAGGCTGTCGGTCAGTGCGCTGGTCGGGACGTCCGGGCCGAGCATGTGCGCGTCGACGCCGCGCTCGGCCAGCGCCGCGCGCAGCACCTCGAGCGGGAGGGCGTGCGTTTCGCCGCTGGTGCAGGCCAGCACGACCGGCCGCGCGGTGGACGCGTCGGGCGGGGGATCGGTGCGGTGCAGCACCGAGGTGATGCACCAGGACAGCAGGTGCTCCACGTCGATGCAGCCCTCGCCCGCGTCCTGGCGTGCGACGATGTCGGCGAAGGCGGGGCGGCACAGGCGATCCCACGTGTCCACCACGCCGTAGGCGCGGAAGTGCGCCTCGAGGTAGTCCGACACCGCGCGGGTCTCGAGCGTGAACGCCGCGGCGAGCAGCGGGAAGTGATCGCCGAGCCGGGGCGCGGGTCCGCGCACCGCGGCCGCCGCGCCGGCCGGGCTCGCGCCGTCCTGGATGAGCGTGAGCATCCGGCCGAGCAGCGCGATGTCGGCCTCGGTGTAGAGCCGGTGCTTGCCGGGTCGATGCTGCGGCGGGCCGATGTTGTAGCGGCGATTCCAGCTGCGCAGCGTCGCAGTCGGGATGCCGAGGCGCTCGGCGACCGCGCGGACCGTGTAGCCGGCCGCGTCGGAAGCGGGAGCGGAACCGGCGGACATCGCCCTATTGTGCCCGTTCCGCCGCGCCCGATTCGCCGCACCCGGGCCGCCGGGCGTCGACCAGGGCGGCGAAATGCGGCCGTTGCATCACTTGTGCATCGTTATGGGCTACCATGGCCGATGTCGTCGATTCCGAAGGAGTTCGCGTGACATCACGAAGACAGCGGTATCCGATTCGTCTCCTGGCCGCGGTGGCCGGCTCGGTTCTTCCGATGGTGGCGCTGGGCGGAGCACACGCGACCCCGGCGCCGGTCCCGTCGCTCGATCTGAACCGGTACCTCGGGACCTGGAATCAGCTCGCCGCCGTGCCGCAGTACTTCAATCTCGTCTGCGCTCGCGACACCAAGGCGGAGTACGCGCTCGACGCACAGGGCAACGTCTCGGTGCGCAACACCTGCACCACCTGGACGAACGCGCACAACGAGATCAACGGCACCGCGACGGTCAACGACCGGATGACGGGCGCGCAACTGCACGTCAGCTTTCCAGGCGTGCCCACCCAGGACCGGATCGACGGGCCGACCAACTACATCGTGACGGCGCTCGACCCGGACTACTCGTGGGCGGTCGTCACCGACCCCGGGCGAACCTCCGGCTTCGTGCTGTCCCGCGCGCCGCGGCTCGACGAGGCCGCGTGGTCGCGGGTGCGCGCGGGAATCGTTGCGGCAGGCCAGGATCCGTGCCTGTACCTGACCTCGCCCGTCACCGGCGGGATGGACGGCATCGTCCCGCTCTGCACGCTCTGACCGAATTCGCACGCTCTGACCCGAGTACGCACGTTCGACCCCAGTTCTGCGGCGCCCGCGAGGGTCGCGTCGACGGTGTCCAGCGTTGAGCCGCCCATGTCACCGTGGCGCCACCCTCACGGCCGCCGCAGATCCCGAGAGTTGTCACCGCACACCGCGAAGGGGAGTAGATGACCGTCACCATCGCCCTGTTCACCCGTGATCTGCGGGTGCACGACAACCCGGTGCTCACCGCGGCCCATCGCGAAGGGACGGCGGTGGTACCGCTTTTCGTCGTCGACGAGGCCATCGCGGCCGGTCGGTTCGCCGCGCCGAATCGCGCGCGCTTCCTCGCCGCCGCGCTCGCCGAACTCGACGGTGAGTTGCGGGCGATGGGCGGCAAGCTGATCGTGCGACGCGGAAATGTGGTCGCGGAGGTGGACCGGGTGGCGGCGGAGGTGCACGCCGGCAGCGTGCACATCGCCGCCGACGTGAGCGGGTACAGCCGCGGGCGCGAGCGGGCGCTGCGCGAGCGGCTGGCCCGGCGCGACTGCCTGCTACACACCCATGCCGCCTCGATCACCGCCGCCGATCCCGAGGTGCTGGTCCCGTCCACCGGCCGCGACCACTTCGCCGTGTTCACCCCGTATTTCCGGCGGTGGGCGGAGGCGCATCAGCGCAAGCCGTTCGGCAAGCCGCGCGAGCTCACCGTGCCGCCGGTGGCCAGCGATCCGCTGCCCGAGGCCGAGGACATCTGCGCGGGTCCGACCTCGCCGCAGCTCGCCGTCGGCGGTGAGACGACCGGGCGAAAGTTGTTGCGGGACTGGCTGTCCGGTCCGATCGTCGGCTATGAAGACGACAACGACAACCTCGCCGCCGATGCCACCTCCCGACTGTCGCCCTATCTGCACTTCGGCTGCGTGTCGCCGGTGGAGGTCGTGCACCGGGTCGACATGTCCACGCCCGGCGGCCACGCCTTCGCCAGGCAGCTGGCGTGGCGCGACTTCCATCACCAACTGCTCGCCGCCCGGCCCTCGGCCGCGTGGTCGGACTATCGTCCGAGGTCGATCGCCTGGCGCGACGATCCCCAGGCCGTCGCGGCCTGGCAGGACGGTCGCACCGGATACCCGGTCGTCGACGCGGCCATGCGGCAACTGCGCGCCGAGGGCTGGATGCCGGGCCGAGCCCGGCTTATTACCGCCAGCTTCCTGACCAAATCGCTGCGCGTGGACTGGCGGATCGGCGCCGAACACTTCCTGCGCTGGCTGGTCGACGCGGATCTGGCCAACAACCAGCTCAACTGGCAGTGGGTGGCGGGCACGGGCACCGACACCAGGCCGAATCGCGTGCTGAACCCGCTGCGCCAGGCCAAGCGTTACGACCCGGACGGCGAGTACGTGCGCCGCTGGCTGCCCGAGCTGGCTCATCTCCCCGGCGCCGCCGTGCACACGCCATGGCGCGAAACCCTCGATGCCGCCGAGTATCCCGCGCCGATCATCGAGTGCGTCGGAATGTAGCGCGTGGCCGTCGGCTAGTCGCGTGCCAGACTGGTCCGATGGCGACCGTCGTGGCTTTTCACGCGCACCCGGATGATGAAACCCTGCTGACCGGCGGAACATTGGCCGCCGTGGCCGCGGCCGGGCACCGGACGGTGCTCGTGGTGGCCACCGACGGGCACATGGCCGCACTCGACGGCCGAAAAGCCGTGCGGCTCACCGAGTTGGCGGCGAGCGCGGCCGCACTCGGCGTAGACCGGGTGGCGCATCTCGGGTACGCGGACAGCGGTCACGGCGCCGTGCTGTACGCGGATCCGCCGGACCGCGTCCGTTTCCTGCGGGCCGAGGTGGCCGAGGCCGCCGAGCGGCTCGCCGCGATCCTGCGCGAGGAGCGCGCCGACGTTCTGCTGAGCTACGACCGCAACGGCGGCTACGGGCACCGCGACCACGTGCGGGTGCACGAGGTCGGCACGCGCGCAGCGGAATTGGCCGGCGTGCCCAGGGTGCTCGACGCGACGATGCCGCGCGACAGGGCCGCTCGGATCATGCGCCTACTCGCGCGCATGGGTTTCCGCCGCGACGACGTCGACCTCCGATCGCTGTACAGCGCGGACGCCGAGATCACCCACCGCATCGACGTCCGCGCCTTCGCGGCCCAGCGCAAAGCCGCTGTCGCGGCGCACCGTTCGACGATCGAGCAGGCGGGCAGTTACGCCGCGATCGCGAAAGTCATTCTGCGGCTGCCCGCACCGATCCTCGGCCGGCTCATGCGCTGGGAATGGTATGTCGAAGAAGGGGCCGGGCCGGTGGCCCGACCGCTCGACGACCTCTTCCGGTCCGCCCGTGACTGACCCGAGAATAACTGGCACACAACGTAAATCACTCAGGCTTGCCCGCGCGGCAATACGACCCGGAATACGGCTCCCTCGCCCGGCTCGCTGTGTACTGTGACGCGCCCGCCATGCGCCGCCACCAGCGCGTGCACGATAGACAGGCCTAACCCGCTGCCGCCGCTCGCCCGGGTCCGGGAGCCGTCCGTGCGATAGAAGCGCTCGAACACGCGCGCGGCGGCCTCGGGCGACAGTCCCGGCCCGGAGTCGATCACATCGACGCGGACATCCTCGCGAAAAGGCGTGAGCCGCACCACGACCGCCGCCTCGGGCGGGGTGTGCGCGAGCGCGTTGCCCAGCAGGTTGGCGAGCACCTGGCGCAGCCGCGGCTCGTCGCCGATCACGTCCAGCGTGCCCTCGCCAGGCTCCACCACCACGCCGATGCGCCGTTCGGCCGCGGGCCGCTGCCGGGCGGCCACGGCCTGCGCGTTGTGCACGGCGTCGCCCGCCAGTGCCAGCAGGTCCACGGGTTCGCGCGCCAGCGGCCGCTTCTCGTCGAGTCGCGCGAGCAGCAGCAAGTCCTCGACGAGTAGGCCCATGCGCTCGGCCTCGGACTCGATGCGGCCGACCACCATGGTGGCGTCGGTGCTCGCGCCCTGCCGATACAGCTCGGCGAAGCCGCGAATGGTGGTCAGCGGGGTGCGCAGTTCGTGGCTGGCGTCGGCGACGAACCGGCGCATGGTGGCCTCGGAGCGGCGGGCCGCCTCCTCGGAGGCCTCGGTCGCCGCGACGCCGTACTGGATGCGGGCGAGCATCTCGTTCAACGACCTGGCCAGGCGGTCGACCTCGGTGTCCACCCCGCGCACCGGCACCCGCCGGTGCAGGTCGCCGCCCGCGATGGCCGCCGCGGTGTCCTCCACCTCGCGCAGCGGCCGCAGGCTGCGCTGGATCACGAGGTAGCCGACCACGCCTAGGGCAACCAAAGTGATAGCGCCCGTGGCGATCTCGAAGAAGATCAGGCGCGAGACCGTCTCCTGATTGTCGGTCAGCGGCAGTCCGATGGTGGTCGAGCCGAACTGGTTCGAGGTGGTCAGCACCCGCCAGTGCACCGGCGAGTCGTCGGCGGAGCCGACCGTCGTCGGGGCGGCGCCGGTCTGTCCGCTCAGATCCGGTATGCCCGAGGCGTTTCCGCCGCCGGGCGCCTCGAAGAACACCTGTCCGCCCGCGTTCCGGTGCAGTTCGAAGAATCGCCGCGGCTGGTCGCCCGGTGAGCGAGGCTGCGGTATCGGGACGGGTGCGTCGGCCGGAACCCACTGCACCGCACCGTCGTCCGTGCGCACCTCTTTCATCTGTCGCGGCTGGGCCCAGCCGCGCGAGGCGTCGTAGAGCTGCTCGTCGGTCCGTTGAGTCAACGACTGACTCAGCGCCGAGGTCACCGCGACCCCGGACGCGAGCAGCGCCGAGGCCGTGAGCAGCAGCAACGCGATCACCAGCCCGATGCGCAGCGGAACCGAGGCCACCCGCCGCGCCAGTTTCGCCCGCGTGTTCACGCGCGGCTCGATCGCGGCTGCCCGACTCCGATCCACATTCCCGCGAGATGTACGCCGATCATGACCCCATGGTCAAGCCGCTACCGCTGCCTGAGCTGCGAGTGAGCTGGGGATCCGCTGTGAGTGGCCGACGGGGGTGCCCGCACCGCGCCGTTGCGCTGCGGACACCCGGGTCGGTTGGCTCGTGCCGATCGCCGACGATGCGGCGTAAACACCAAGTACCCATTCGATAGGCCCATCACCCCACGAATTTTCGCGATTCTCGGCCGAGGCGAGTCGCGGGCTCGACCCCCCGGATGCGCTCGGGAGCTTGGATACCGTTGGCGGCGTTGGTCGATCAGATGCCGGGGGAGAACGTCGATGGCAACGCCCACCGCGTCTTCAGGTTCGGCGAGGGCTGATCGGCGGTCGGCTTACTCCGGCAGCCAGGATCGGCCGGGGCGAGTCCACTGGTGGTCCTTGATCATTCGGCGGGCGGCCCGCTGGTTGCGCCCGATCAGCCGCTCCAGGTAGAGGCGTCCCGCGAGGTGGTCGGTCTCGTGCTGGAGGCAGCGCGCCAGGTAGCCGGTGGCCTCGACCGTGACCGGCCGGCCCGTCACGTCCACGCCGGTGACGCGGGACCAGTGCGCGCGGCCGGTCGGGAACCACTCGCCGGGCACCGACAGACAGCCCTCGAGGTCGTCGTCGGGGTCGGGCATGGTCTCGGGAAGCGCGGAGGTCTCGAGGACCGGGTTGACGACGCAGCCGCGGTGGCGCACGGAGTCGTCCACCAGGTCGTAGACGAACACCGCCCTGGCGTCGCCGACCTGGTTCGCGGCCAGGCCCGCGCCGTTGGCGGCGGTATTGGTCTCGAAGAGATCCTCGACGAACGCCGCGAGTTCGTCGTCGAAGGTGGTGACCGGCGTGGCCGGGGTGGACAGGCGCGGATCGCCCGCGATCAGGATTGGTCGAACAGCCATGCCCAGCAGAGTACTCAAATACGAGTAGTCGTGGCAGACTAGGCGGGTGAACGAGACTCGGTTGTTCGTACTGGCCGCGCTGGCCAAGAGGGGGCCGATGCACGGCCATCAGCTGCGCCGCGACGCGCGGCTGGACCGCGCCGAACTGTGGTCGCGGGTGAAACCCGGCTCGCTGTACGGCGCCCTGCACCGCATGGAGGACGAGAACCTGATCCGCCCGCTGCGCACCGAGCAGCAGGGCGGACTGCCCGCCCGCACCGTCTACGAGATCACCGACGAGGGCCTGCGCGAGCTGCGGGCGCTGCGGGAGGAGGCCTTCGCCGATGTCGAGATCCGCCCGGACGTGGTCGATCTCGCCCTGGCGGTCAGCGCGGACCTCGACCGTGAGCTGCTGCGCGGCTACCTCGACGATCGCATCGCCGCCCTGCGGGCCCGCGCCTCCCGCATCGAACACCAACTGGATCGCCGCTGGCCCGACCAGAGCCACGTGGACGACCTGATCGTGGACCACGCCAGAATGCGCATCCAGTCCGAGATCGACTGGCACGAAAAGGTTCTCGCCGACATCGACAAACTGGACGCGCCCCGCTGACGGTCAGCGGCGGCGCAGGCGCAGCACGTTGTCCTTGCGGGTGCCGGGTTGTCCTTCCGGGCCGGCGTGTTCGCGCTCGGCGAGGCCCTCGGCCTCGACCGTCCACTCGGCGGGGTCGAGGTCCAGACCCGCGCGCACCTCGGCGGTGCTGGGGAAGTGGACGTCGTGGGGCGGCGTCTCGACCCAGCTCGGCCACTCGGCGTGGCCGACGATGAGCAGCTGACCGCCGGGGGCCACCGCCTCGGCCGCGCGGCGCAGGATCTTCTCGCGTTCGTCGGCCTGGGCGACGGGTGAGTGCAGGTACTGGGCGGTCACCAGATCGAATCGGCCGGCGGGGAAGGAGTCGGCCAGGTCGTGGCGCTGCCACTCGATGCCGGTGATTCCCAGCTCGGCGGCGCGGGCCTTGGCGCGCCCGAGCGCGGTCTCGGAGACGTCCACCGCGGTGACCCGCCAGCCGCGTTCGGCGAGCCAGATGGCGTCGGCGCCCTCGGCGCAGCCCAGATCCAGCGCGGTGCCCGCGGGCGCGGACTCCACCTCGCGGACCAGCAGGAAGTTCGGCGAGCCGGACCAGACCTGTTCCCGCTCCTGATAGAAGTTCTCCCAGAACTCCACCGTGGTGCCCGTGCCGCCGTGGTTGTGTGTCTCGCTCATGGACACCACGATCCACACCTGCGGCTGTGGCGGCAAACTTCTTTGCCGGTTCGGCAACAACTACTCGTCGGTGGGCTCGGCGTCGGCGCGTTTCTCCAGGGTCGGCCGGCCCTCGTGGGCGACCGCGCGATCCTCGATGAGCATGGTCGCCCGATGGTCGGCGCCCCAGCCGGCGTGCGCCTCGGTCCGCATCCGCTCGACCATGTGCGGGTAATGCAGCTCGAAGGCCGGCCGCTCGGAGCGGATGCGCGGCAGCTCGTAGAAGTTGTGCCGCGGCGGCGGGCAGGTCGTGGCCCACTCCAGGGAATTGCCGTAGCCCCACGGATCGTCCACCGTGACAACCTCGCCGTAGCGGTAGCTCTTGAAGACGTTCCAGATGAAGGGCAGCATCGAGCCGCCGAGAATGAACGCCCCGATCGTGGAAATCGTGTTCAGCGTGGTGAATCCGTCGATGGGCAGGTAGTCGGCGTAGCGACGCGGCATCCCCTCGGCGCCGACCCAGTGCTGGACCAGG
Source organism: Nocardia tenerifensis NBRC 101015 (assembly GCF_000308715.1). Taxonomy (GTDB): domain Bacteria; phylum Actinomycetota; class Actinomycetes; order Mycobacteriales; family Mycobacteriaceae; genus Nocardia; species Nocardia tenerifensis. The sequence continues at coordinate 25,124 of NZ_BAGH01000313.1, read as the reverse complement.
AACGTCGTGTGGAATCCGATGAACGTCGTCCAGAAGTGCCATTTACCGAGCCGCTCGTCCATCATTCGCCCGGTCATCTTCGGGAACCAGAAGTAGATGCCCGCGAACGTCGCGAACACGATGGTGCCGAACAGTACGTAATGGAAGTGCGCCACAACGAAATACGAGTCCGTGACGTGGAAGTCCAGCGGCGGGCTCGCGAGGATGACGCCGGACAGGCCGCCGAACAGGAAGGTCGTCAGGAACCCGAGCGACCACAGCATCGGCGTCTCGAAGGTCAACTGCCCCCGCCACATCGTGAAGATCCAGTTGAAGAACTTCACCCCGGTCGGCACCGCGATCAGGAACGTCATCAGCGAGAAGAACGGCAGCAGAACGGCTCCCGTCGCGTACATGTGGTGCGCCCACACCGCCACCGACAGCGCGCCGATGGAGATCGTCGCGTACACCAGCGCGCTGTAGCCGAACAGCGGCTTGCGGCTGAACACCGGGAAGATCTCGGTGACGATGCCGAAGAACGGCAGCGCGACGATGTACACCTCGGGATGTCCGAAGAACCAGAACAGGTGCTGCCAGAGCAACACTCCGCCGTTGGCCGTGTCGTAGATGTGCGCGCCGAGGTGCCGGTCGATCGCCAACGCGAACAGCGCCGCCGTCAGGATCGGAAAGGCAAGCAGGACAAGGATGCTGGTGATCAGGATGTTCCAGGTGAAGATGGGCATCCGGAACATGATCATGCCGGGGGCGCGCAGGCAGATGATCGTGGTGATCATGTTGACGCCGCCGAGGATGGTGCCGAGGCCGGACAGGATGAGCCCCATGATCCACAGGTCCGCGCCCGCGCCGGGGGAGTGCTCGAAGGTGCTCAGCGGCGTGTAGCCGGTCCAGCCGAAGTCGGCGGCGCCGCCGGGGGTGATGAAGCCCGCGGTCGCGATGGTGGCGCCGAACAGGTACAGCCAGTAGCTGAACGCGTTGAGGCGTGGGAACGCGACGTCCGGGGCCCCGATCTGCAAGGGCAGCACCGCGTTCGCGAAACCGAACACGATCGGCGTCGCGTAGAAGAGCAGCATCAGCGTGCCGTGCATGGTGAACAGCTGATTGTACTGTTCCGTCGACAGGAACTGCATACCGGGCCTGGCCAGTTCCCCGCGCATCAGCAGCGCCATCAGCCCGCCGATGAAGAAGTACGACATCGCCGTGACGAGGTACATGACTCCGAGCACCTTGGGATCGGTGGTCGTGATCATCTTCCAGATGTAGGAGCCCTTCGGGCCCATCCGCCGCGGGTACGGTCGAACCGCCTGAAGTCGTTCGGTCTGCGTCACACTCACGGCCGCCGCCACCTTCCGAACCGTCCACCTCGAGGGCCGGCACGACCGGCCTCTCTCAACCAAACCATGTGACCGCAGTCTCACGCCACCCCTTGATCGACTTTGCCGAAGGTTTGCCCTATCGGCCGGAAAATGCGTCGTCAAAGGCGGTTTTTCCGGCGTTCTGGCAAGGTCGAATTGATATGTGCCGCGTATCAGTGTCGGTCTGGTCGTCGGCCGAAGTGCCCTCCGCCTCGTGGTCGCACCGTCCTACTCGGAGTGCTGAGATCGGGTGGGCAGAACCTGCCCGAGCCGGTGCTGCGCGGGCAAGCCGGCTTGACCGAGATCACCTGCCGGTGGCGATCATTCGCGAAACCCTCGGCGTACCAAGGGAAATCACCGGGAAAGTGCGCTCAGTCGTCGAGGGGGTCGCGCAGGGGCATGCCCTCGACCGCGCGCAGCCGCTCGCTCATGGTGGACAGCAGGTCGATGGAGTCGTGCGAGAGGCCGACCGCGGTGTACAGGAGCCTGCGTAGGCGCGGGCTGTCGATCGATCGCGCCACGACGGCGTCGTAGTCGGTCGAGGTGCTGTCGAACGGTCGGACGAGCTGGTCGAGATCCACGGCGAGGTACTCACAATCGGTCATCTGGCCCCCTTGGACCATTGTGGGCGCGCTGGGCCGCGCGCCTGCGCGATGTGCACGGGTCTGCCTGATGCCGCGACGCACACCGCACCCACTTCGTCGCTGCGCCGACCCGGAACGTTTCGCGCTCGGTTCAGGACATTACGGAACCCGAACGGCGATCACACATCGCGCCCTCCGCCACGGTCGGCGCGCCTCGGCTGTGAACTGGATCGCAGTCCGCACGCCGCCGGAACTTTCCCGCCGCGGTAGCCGACCGCTCAACGAGACCTGGCTCAGGTGCGAACATTCGTCTGGAGGATGGTGGACGGCAACGTGCAGGGGAAACGCTCGACGATCCACCTCGTCCCGCCCATCGCGGTCGTCGTGCTGCTCGCTCTGGTCATCGGCTCGGTGGTCGAGGCGGGCGACGCGCCCTACCGCGCCGCCGGTACCGCGTATCCGGGCCTCGCGGACGTGCTCGGCTACGTGCTGCTGCGCGTCGTCGCCGCGCTGGCCGGCGCGACCGCGCTCGGCGCGCTGGTCTACGCGGTGTGCTGCACCGCTGTCACCGCCCGCGGGCGCCTCGACGTCGACGGATACTCCGGCCTGCGGCTCGCCGAGCGAGCCGGTGTGGTGTGGCTGCTGTCGGCGCTGGCCCTGATCCCGGTGACCGCGGCGAACATCGGTGGGCTGACGGTCTCGGGCCTCTTCCGGATCGGGGCGCTCGGGGCGCTGATCGATGCGAGCGAGAAGCCCAAGGCGTGGATCGTGGTCGCCGTGCTGGCCGGCGTGGTGACCCTGGGCGCTCGAACGGTGTTGTCCTGGAACGGAACAGCCGTGCTCGCGGTGGTTGCGGCCGTCGCCGTGCTGCCGCCCGCGCTGGTCGGGAACGCGGGGGAGGGGCCGAATCACGACTACGGCACCGGCGCGATGATCGTCTTCCAGCTCGCGGTCTCGGTGCTGCCCGGACTGCTGTGGTGCGTCGCGGACCAGCTGCGCCGCAACGGTTCCCACGCGCACACCGCGGATCGCCGCGGCGCGACGATCGCCCTGCTGTGCCTGGCCGCGGCCGCCGCGAGCGGGCTCGTGCTCTGGCTGATCCTGTTGCCATGGACCGACGTGCTCACCACCGGGTACGGACTGCTGGCGCTGGTGGTGGTCGTTCTCGGCGGCGGTGTGGCGCTGACGATGCGACGCCGCGGTCCACGGACGGCGCTCTTGTTCACCTGTGGCGCAGCGCTTTCCGCGGTAGCTCTGGGTGCGACGGTGGCCATGGCGGTGCGGCCCGCCCCGGCCTTCGCCGACCGGTCGTTCACCGCGCAGGAGGTCTTCCTCGGATTCGATCTGCTCGACCGCCCGAACCCGCTGCGGTTGATGACGCTGTGGCGCTTCGACATTGTGCTCGGCACCGCCGCGCTGGCCGCGATCGTGCTGTACGCGCTGGGCGTGCTGCGGCTGCGGCGGCGCGGGGACGCGTGGTCGCCGTGGCGCGCCGCGTCGTGGGTCGGCGGCTGCGTCGCGCTGCTGATCGCCACCTCGTCCGGCGTCGGCGCCTACGGCTCGGCGATGTTCAGCATGCACATGCTCACGCACATGGCGTTGAACATGTTCGTGCCGGTGCTGCTCGTGCTCGGCGCGCCGGTGACCCTGCTGCTGCGCGCGGTCGCGCCCGCCGAGCGCGGGCAGGTGCCAGGGGTGCGCGAATGGGTTCTCTCCGTGTTGCATTCGCGCCCCACCGCCGTGCTGGCGCACCCCGCGACGGCGCTCACGCTCTTCGTGATCTCGCTCTACGGGCTGTATTTCACGCCGCTGTTCGAAAGCCTGATCCGCTATCACTGGGGGCACGTGCTGATGAACGTGCATTTCCTGATCGTGGGCTACCTGTACTACTGGGGCATCATCGGCATCGATCCCGGCCCGCGCAGGCTGCCCCACCTCGGCAGGCTGGGGATGTTGTTCGCGGTCATGCCTTTTCACGCCTTCTTCGGCGTCGCGGTGATGTCGATGAACTCCGTGATCGGCTCGCGCTTCTACACCAACCTGCAGCTGCCGTGGCGCATCGACCTGCTCGCCGATCAACGCGTCGGCGGCGGAATCGCCTGGGTCTCCGGCGAGATCCCGATCCTGCTCGTGGTCGGCGCGCTGCTCACCCAGTGGGTGGCGCAGGACCGGCGCACCGCCGTGCGCATCGACCGCAAGGACGAGGAGTACGGCGACTCTGATCTCGTCGCCTACAACGCCATGCTCGAGCAGTTGGCCCGGTCACGACGCTGAAACTTCAGCGGCCGAAGCGAACTCGCCGCAGCCGCAGGCTGTTCGAGACGACGAAGAACGACGAGAACGCCATGGCCGCGCCGGCGATGAGCGGGTTCAGGAAGCCGAGCGCGGCCACCGGGATGGCGATCACGTTGTAGCCGAACGCCCACACCAGGTTTCCCTTGATGGTGCGCAGCGTGGCGTGCGCGAGCTCGATGGCGTCGGCGACCGCGCCGAGATCCTCGCGCACCAGGATCACGTCGGCGGCCGCGATCGCGACATCGGTGCCCGCGCCGATGGCCATGCCGAGGTCGGCGGTGGCCAGCGCGGCGCCGTCGTTGATGCCGTCGCCGACCATCACGACGCGGTGGCCCTGCTCCTGCATGCGGGCGATCAGCTCGACCTTGCCCTCCGGAAGCAGTTCGGCGACGACCTCATCGATGCCGATCTCGTCGGCCACCGACTGGGCCGCGTAGGCGTTGTCGCCGGTGAACATCATCACCCGCAGCCCAAGCCGGTGCAGCCGGGCGATGGCCGCGGCCGCCGTCGCCTTGACGGTGTCGGCCACCGCGATCACGGCCACCGCCTCGCCGTCGACGGCGACGAGCACGGCGGTGCGTCCGGCGCGTTCCTGCTGCCGCACAGCGCGATTCAGCTCCGGCGGGACATCGAGGCCTTGATCGTCGAAGAGCCGGGACCGGCCGATCAGCACCCGTCGGCCGTCCACCACCCCGCGAGCGCCCAATCCCGGTAGGGCTGCGAAGGATTCGACCGCGGGCAGATCCGCGTGCTGCTCGCGCGCGTGCCCGGTGATCGCCTCGGCCACCGCGTGCTCCGACGCGGCCTCCACCGCACCCGCCAGGCGCAGCACCTCCCCGACGGTGAACGGCCCGTGCTCGACCACCGCGACCACGCTCATCGCCCCGTTGGTGACGGTGCCGGTCTTGTCCAGCACCACGGTGTCCACGTCCCGCGTGGCCTCCAACGCCTGGTGCCCCTTGATGAAGATGCCGAGCTGCGCCCCGCGCCCCGACGCCACCATGAGCGCGGTGGGGATGGCGAGGCCGAGCGCGCACGGGCACGCCACCACCAGCACCGCCAGCGCGGCCGCCGCCGCCGTGTCCGCTCCCGCGCCGGTGATCAACCAGATCACGAATGTCAGTGCGGTCACGAGGAATACGAACGGAACGAACACCGCCGACACCCGATCCGCGACGCGCTGCATGCGCGCCTTGCCGGTCTGGGCCTGCTCGACCAGCCGAATCATCCCGGACAGCTTGGTATCCGCCCCCACCGCCGCGGCCTCCACGATGAGCCGCCCGGTGAGCGCGGTGGTGCCGCCGATCACCGCCATGCCGGTCGACACGTCGACGGGGACGGACTCGCCGGTCATCGCGCCGGCGTCCACACTCGACTCTCCGGACACCACAAGGCCGTCGGCGGCGATGGTCTCGCCGGGGCGCACCACGAAACGCTGACCCTCCACGAGTTCGCCGATGGGAACCCGTATTTCGCGGTCCTCGCGGGTCAGCACGGTCACCTCGCGGGCGCCCAGCGCGGCGAGCGCCCGCAGCGCGCTGCCCGCCGACCGCTTGGCCTTCGCCTCGAAGTACCGGCCCGCCAACACGAACGAGGTGACGCCCGCGGCCACCTCGAGGTAGATCGCGTCGCCGGCCCAGATCGCCGCCCATACCCCGTCGGGCGCGGGCCCGGATCGGTTGGGGTGCAGGAACATCGTGTCCAGCGACCACAGCGTCGCGGTGATCACGCCGACCGAGACCAGCGTGTCCATGCTCGCCGCGCCCGCCTTGGCGTTGGCGAAGGCCTTGCGGTGGAACGGCGCGGCCGACCAGACCACGACGGGCAGCGCGAGCACGGTGAGGATCAGTTGCCAGCCGGGGAAGCGGGTGGCGGGGATGGTGGCGAACATGACCGAGAGATCGGCCAGCGGGAAGAACGCGATGAGCGCGACGACCAGCCTGCGCAGCAGGTCGCTGACGGCGGCGTCCTCGGGCGCGGAGTCGATCGCCTCGACGTGGTCGGTGATCGGCGACGCGCCGAAACCGGTGGCTATGACCGTGTCGCACAGCCGCTCGGCGCTGACGTCGCCGACCGCGTCGATGGTCGCGATGCCGGTGGCGTAGTTCACCGACGCGGTGACGCCGTCGATCGTGTTGAGCTTGCGTTCCACCCGGGTGGAGCACGCGGCGCAGCTCATGCCGGTGACGGCGAGGGAGATGCGGTTCGGCGCGGTGCGAGTGATCGGGTCGAGCTCGAGGGTCATGACGGTCCGTTCATCACGCGGCGGGATCTTGGGTAGAGCGCAGGTGCCCGGTGCGCCTGCCGAGCCGGGCGCCCGGCGGCAGCACCAGATCGGCCGGGACGCGGTCGCTGGTCGGCGGCGAGGTCCGCGGGCGGCGGGTCCGGTGCACGACAGCCACCAGGACCAGGGCGACCACCAGCACGCCGTGCGAGAGCACGCGGGAGACCGGCACCACGCCGGAGTAGAGGTCGGCGACGACGAACGCGCTCAACGCGGCCACCAGCACGCCGAGCACCGGCAGCACACCGGCGGCGGCGTGCGGCCGCAGCGCGCAATAGACGAATCCGACGCCGATCGCCAGGCTCCACGCGGTGCTCTCGTTGAGCAGATGCCGGGTCATCTCCGCACCGTGGTGGTGGCTCATGCCGAAGTCGAGCCCGGCCAACTGAGCTATGGCCAAGGCGCACTGGAGGATTCCGATCAGGCCGAGCAGCACCCGGATCACCGTGGTCCGCGCGGCGCGCAGCCTGGTCAGCGGTGTCGGCCGCGGCCGATCCAGGTCGGCGGCGGCGAAGATCGCGTCGGTCAGGTCCGGCGCGTACGACGAGGCGCCGCGCAACCGCTTCGAGGTCTCCACCGCGGCGACGTACCAGGAGCAGCAGTCGGCGCACTGCTCCAGGTGCTCGTCCACCCGGGCGGCGGGAGCGGTCTCGCGTTCGCCGTCGATCCGGGCCGACAGCGCCGTCCGGCACACTTCGCACTTCACGCCCAGATTGTCGTCCATCCGGACATCGAAGTTCCCCGCGGCCGTCGATGGTGGCGGCGCTCACCGAAACCGGTGCGCTGCCGCCGAATACGGCCGCCGGGCCCGTCGAGCCCCCGCGTACGGGCCGGTTATTGTCGACACCATGCCGACGCCCGCCGAGGATGACGAGACGACCCGCCTGGCCTTGGCGGCGGCGCGCGGCGACCGGCGGGCGCTGGAGAGCTTCATCCGCGCCACCCAGAAGGACGTGTGGCGACTGCTCGCCCACCTCACCGAGGTCGGCCGGGCCGACGACCTGACCCAGGAGACCTACCTGCGGGCGCTCGGCAGCATCAAACGCTTCGAGGGCCGCGCCAGCGCGCGCACCTGGCTGTTGTCCATCGCGCGCCGGGTCGTGGTCGATCAGGTGCGCACGGCCGTGGCCAGGCCGAAGATCGCGCACGGCGTCGACTGGGTCGCGGCGGCCGACCGGCAGGCGCCGCGGCACGAGGGGCACACCGAGATCGTCGAGCTCAACCTGCTGCTCGACGATCTCGCGCCGGAGCGACGCGAGGCGCTGGTGCTCACCCAGGTGCTCGGCCTGTCCTACGCCGAGGCAGCGGCGGTGTGCGGATGCCCGGTGGGCACGGTGCGCTCCAGGGTGGCGCGGGCGCGCGAGGATCTGGTCGCCGCGACCCGGTTCGGCGGTCGGCGCACCGCGCACGGCTGAGGTCATCGCCCCGCCAAAGGGTTTGCGGCGTAATGCAATCGAATCACCCCGTCGTCGTGCCGGGTCGCGGTGGCGTGCACGCCGAACACCTCACTGAGCAACTCGGGCGTCATCACGTCGAGCACCGCGCCCGCCGCGACGACACAGCCGTGATCGAGCACGACCAGCCGGTCGCAGCAGCGCACGGCGAGGTCGAGTTCGTGCAGCACCGCGAGGGTGGTGATGCCGGTCGAGCGGACCAGTTCGAGCAGCTCGAAGCGGGCGCGGACGTCGAGGTGATTGGTCAGTTCGTCGAGCACCAGCAGGCGTGGCCGCTGCGCCAGCGCCCTGGCGAGCAGCACGCGCTGGCGTTCCCCGCCGGACAGCGAGCCGACGGTGCGGTCGGCGTAGGCGGTGCTGCCGGTGCGCGCCAGCGCTTCGCCGACGGCCTCGTGGTCGGCCGGGGTGTCCCGGCTGAACAGGCCGTGATGGGGATTGCGGCCGAGCGCGACCACCTCGGCAACCGTGAGTTCGGCCGAGCCGGAACCGTTTTGGAGCACGGCGGCCGTGGTGCGGGCGGCGGCGCGGATCGACATCCCGGCGATGTCGGCGCCGTCGATCGTGACGATGCCGGTGGCGGGCGCCAGCGACCGATAGATGGTGCGCAGCAGGGTGGTCTTGCCGCTGCCGTTGGGGCCGACGACGCCGACCACCGTGCCCGGCGGCGCGTGCAGCGTCACCCGGTCCAGCACGGTGGCCTCGCCGAACGCGACACTCACTCCGGCGACGGACAATTCGGCCGAGGACATCAGGTGAGACCTCCGTTGCGGCGCAGCAGCCACAGGAAGAACGGCGCGCCGAACGCGGCCGTGAAGATGCCGAGCGGCAACTCGTTCGGCGCGTCGAGGGTGCGCGAAAGCAGGTCGACCACAACGAGATACGCGGCGCCGATGAGCGCGGTCAGCGGCAGCACCCGGCGATGGTCCATGCCGAAGGCGAGCCGCACCACATGCGGAATCATCAAGCCCACGAAGCCGATTCCGCCCGCGACCGCGATCAGCACCCCGGTCAGCAGCGAGGCCAGTACCAGCAGGATGATGCGCAGCGCGCGCACGTCGACGCCGAGCGCGGTGGCCTGCTCGTCGCCGGTGCCGAGCACATTGAGCCGGCGACCGAACGCGAGCGCGACGGCGACGGTCACCAGCACGACCACGGTGACGGCGCCGAGCCGCCCCCAGCTCGCCCCCGCCACACTGCCCATCGTCCAGAACAGCACGGCGCGTAGCTCATTCGGCGTGGCGCGCAGCTGCAGGTAGTTCGTGGCGGCGAGCAGCAGATAGCCCACGGCGACGCCCGCGAGCACCAGGCGGGTCGGCACCAGGGTGCCGCGCTGCTGACCGAGCAGGAACACCACCGCGATGGTCGCGATCGCCCCGCAGAACGCCGCAGCGCTCACCCCGACGCCGCCGAGCACGCCGCCCGCCGTGACGACCACGGTCACCGCGCCGAGCGAGGCGCCGGAGGACAACCCGAGCACATACGGGTCGGCCAGCGGATTGTTCACCAGCGCTTGCAGAATCACCCCGGCCACCGCGAGACCGCAGCCGCACAGCGCCGCCAGGATCACCCGCGGCAGCCGGTAGTGCCAGACGATCTGGTCGACGGTGAAGCCGACATCCGGTGTCTTGCCGGACAAATGGGCCAGGACCACCCGTCCGGTGTCGGCCGCGGACACGGTGACCGAGCCCGCCGCGACCGAGAGCAGCACGACGGCGAGCAGCACCGCGGCCGCCGCGGCGAGCGCGATCGGCAGCGGCGTCGCGGCCAGCGGCGCGCGGGTTGCGGTGCGGCTCAACGGAACAGCTCCGGGTGCACCAGGCTCGCGATGCGCCGCACCCCGATATCGTTGCTCGGGCCGAAGTAGACCGAGTCCGACAGCACCGCATAACTATTCGTCTTCGTCGCGGGCCACTGCGGGAACTGCGCGAGCATGCGCTGGGCGACCGTGTCGATGTCGGCGGTGCGATGGTTGACCACGACTAGCCCGTCGATCGGCGTCGCCGCCAGTTGCTCCTTGTCGATCGAGGCGAACATGGCGCCGTCGCCGCGGCGGAAGGGGTTCACCGCGCCTGCCTTGTCCATGACGTCGTTCCAGACGCCGTCCGCCGCGATGGCGGAGAAGTCGCCTGCCCCCATTCCGGCGAAGGCGAGCAGCACGTTCTTCTTCGGCTGCCCGGCCACGCGCGCCGCCGTCTCCGCGACGGCGCGTCGTGAGTCGGCGATGAGACGGTCGGCCCGGCCGCGGACGTCGAAGATGGTGCCGAAATCGCGCAGCATCGCGTAGCTGTCCTCGATCGTCGGCGTCCCGGTGAGGGTGGTGGTCGCGCCGCAGTTCGTCCGGGGCACATAGGTATTGGCGCCCGCGGCGGCGAGGTCCGCGCGGGTCGCGAAGCCCAGATCGGCGGCGAAACCGCCGCCACCGGTGGAGATCACCAGGTCGGGGCGCTGGTTCAGCATCGCCTCACGCGGGATGTCCTGGAGGTCGTTCTTGGTGAACCCGCCGGTGGGCAGCGCGTCGATGGCGGCGGCCCGGCCCGGCACGTCGGAGGCGCCGTAGGACTGGGCGTTGGCCACCACGCGGTCGGCGACGCCGAGCGCGAGGAGCGAGGTCACCTCGCCGACGGAGCCGCCGTTCATCACGACGACCCGCCTCGGTGCTTCGGTGTAGGTGTAGGTCTTGCCGCAATTCTCCAGGGACACCGGGTATTCGACGACACCCTCGGTCGCCGACGAGGGCCGGTTGTCCGTCGCGTCGGTCACCGAGGTGGTGCAGCCGGTGACGGCGAGGGTGGCCGCCGCCAGCGCCGGCAGCAGCGCATGTTGCCTCAGCATGGGTACCTCGTCGATCGTTGTGCCACGACCGGGCGGTCGATGGCGCTCGGGTTCCGCATGACTGTTCGCTGCATGACCACTTAGTCGGTCCACTACGCCCGGTAGTTCCCGGCTCGTCGCGGGCGTGCGTGTGAGCTGGTCGACACTCGAAAAGGGCGTGCTAGAGCGAGGATCGACGCGTTTTCGATGCGAAAGTGCGGCCGGAGCTTCGCTGTACAGACCTGACTCGCCGTGCTTCACTTGGAAGACAGGTCTGCCCCGGGTGGCGGCAGGCCGAGGAGTCGGCACATGTCCCGCAATGACGACGACCGGTTCACTGCTCCACCGCCGGACCGGCCGGTACTGGAAGTCACTGACCTTCTTCGTTTTTCGATGTGCTTCCCGCGACGCAACACCACGGTGATGCTGGTGTCGGGCGACATCGACCTGTACACCGCGCCGTGTTTCCGTGCTCAACTCTGCCGCGTGTTCGGCGCGGGCCCCACCATGGTGGTGCTCGATCTGTCGCCGGTCACCTTCCTGGCCGCCGTCGGGTTACGGGTGCTGGTCGACGCCCAGGCGCAGGCCGAAAAAACAAGGCGCAGAATGATATTGGTCGCCGAGGCGCGCTGTGTCGTGCGCGCCCTCGAGGTGACCGGTTTGGCGCCCAGCTTCCGCAGGGTACGGACGCTGGACGCCGCGCTGTCCGACCGCGCTGTCGGATACGAAGAGACGGCTTAGGCCGTGCTTCGAAGTCCGGATGGAACTTCGAAACACGGCCCAGCGCTTTGGGATCAGCGCAACTTCTTCTCGACCCGGTGCCGGGCGCTGTCGGCGAATCGGCCGCCGCGCTTGCGGGCCGTATCGGCGAGCTCCGGCCCGCGGTCGCGGGCGGTGTCGGCCAGTTCGGCGCTGCGCTCCTTGGCCACCTCGGCGAACTCGGCCCCGCGCTCCTTGGCGAGCTCGGCCCATTCGGCGCCGCGGTGCTTGGCGACGTCGGCCAGCTCCGCGCCGCGCTCCCTGGCGAGCTCCGCCAGTTCGGCGCCGCGCTCCCGCGCGAACTCGACCCACTTCGGTCCGCGCTCCTTGGCGAGCTCGGCGAACTCGGCGCCGCGGTGCTTGGCGATCTCGGCCAGCTCCGCGCCGCGCTCCTTGGCCGTCTCGGCCAGCGGGGCGGTGTGTTCCTTTGCGGCGGCGGCCCATTCGGGTCCGTGCTGCTGGACGGTCTCGGCCAGCTCCGAACCCTTGGCGGCCGCGACGCTGCCCAAACTGCCTGCGGCGGAGGCGACTTCGTGGGCGCGACGCTTCAGCACATCACCGGTCGCGCTGTCCGACGATCCGGTGAACGGCAGTGCGGCGGTCACAGTCGCGGCGGCGTCGCGGGCGGCCCGCTTGCCGCGCCAGCCCAGCGAGGGCTTGCCCTCGGTGTCGGCGGAGGCGATCATCAGACCGCCGAGCAGCCCGAGGTCCTTGAGGAACGCCTTGCGCTTGGTCGCCTTCTGCGCCGGGTCGGCCTCGTTCCAGAAGTCCTGCTCGGTGACCGTGGCCGGGACGACGGTCGCGGCCAGCACCAGCGCGGCCAGGCGCGGCGCCTTGCCCAGGGCCAGCAGCACACCGCCAGCTACCTGAGCGCCCGCATTGATCCGCACCACGGTTCCCGGATCGCTCGGCAACTTGGCGGCGTACTCCTCGGGAAGCTGACGCTGGCCTCGCTGCACCAGCTCGGTCGCCGCCTTCACGCGTGATTCCGGGTGCCGCAACGTATCGACACCCTCCACGACGAAGACAGTGGCCAAAAGCGGGCGGGCAAGTCGGCGTAACAACATGACGGATCCCTTTCCTCGACGGCTCTATTCGACCGGGTTCCCGGAAGGTGTCGCATCAAACCCGGTGGGCGGGGAGTAACGGGCGTATCGAGCGTCGAATCTACACCGCCGCGTCCCCGCGTAACGGCAAATAATGAGCGAACGATCAGCATGGTGTGGATCGAGGGAATCCACCCAGCCTCGCCCGCTGAGACTCGCCAGAAGGTATCGCCGATGAACTCCGCAACGGCCCCAACGACTTTCGAGGGCATCGTCGCCTCGCTACCGACCGCCCCCGGCTGCACCCTTCGTTTCGATACCGTCCCCTGCCGACATCGCGCGGCATGGTTCATCCGCAAGCGGGCCTGCTGCCACCCCGACGGCGTCGACTTCATGTGCGATACGTGTCACACGCGGATGCACTGGCTGCTCACCCTCGGCGTCGAATTCGAGTGCGCCGGTTGCGGTGTGCGGTCGGACAGCTTCACCGCGCTCTACCCCACGGCGGCACCGCTGTAAGCGCGTTCGCCTCTGCCCCAAGTCGCGTCCGGGATGCATCGGGCAGGACTTCGACACACGGCCTACGGCCCGCCGACAGCCTTGCGAATCCTCGCCAGCCCGGCCTCCGCCAAGAAGTCGGTAATGACGGAGGTGACCCGCTCCGGGTCCTCCACCATCGGCAGGTGGCCGCAGTCGGGCAGCTCCACCGCCGTATGCGCCCGGAGCCGACGGCTGAGGCGGGCGCCCGCGCGGGCCGAGAGAACGCGGTTCTGCCTGCCCCAGATCGTGCAGATCGGCGGGAAGCCGGCGGGCGGGTCGAACCGATCGAGGGCCGCGTAGGCGGGAAAGTCCTGGACCAGGCCGTGCAGCGCGAGCAGACGGCCCCGATCGGACCAGTGCGCGCGCAGGCGGGGGGAGTGCTGTAACCGGTCGCGCCTGCCCCGCGCGCCGAGCTGGTTGGCGACGATCAACGACACGGCGCGGCCGGGCAGCGCGAGCCTGCGGGCCAGCGGGCCCAGCGGCAGCCGGGCATCGGCCCAGGCCAGGGCGGCGGACTGCCCGGAGCTGACGGTGTCCCAGGTGAGCGGGTTGATCAGCACCAGCGCCCGCACCCGGTCCGGACGGCCGATCGCGTAGCTCAGCGAGGTGGCGCTGCCGAGGCAGTTGCCGACCAGCACCACCTCGGTGAGGCGGTGCGCGTCGAGGAAGGCGTCGAGCATGGCCACGTAGTCGGCGAGGCGGTAGCCGTCCGCGGGCTGCTCGGACTCGCCGTAACCGGGCAGGTCGAGGGCGTATACCCGGTGCTCGCGCGCCAGCGCCGCCACCTGGTCGTCCCAGATGCGGCGCTGGGTGCCCGCGTTGTGCAGGAACACCACGGGCGGGCCGCTACCGACCTGGTCGAAGGCCACGGCCCGGCCGCGATGCTCGAAAATGTCCACGTCGACTCCCTGCGAGCGGGCGGGTGAACGTGTCACCCGGTCACGGCAATTTTACGGTGCCGTCGTCGCTGACGCGGGCGAACGCGAGGCCGGCCGCCTTACACCTCGAGACCGGCGCGCACGACCTTGCCGGTCGCGTTGCGCGGCAGCGCGGCGGTGGTGAGGCGCCACCGGGCGGGCACCTTGTAGTAGGCGATGCGCTCCGCGGCAAAGGCCCGCAGCTCCGCTTCGGTTGTCGCCGAGTCGTTCTCGACCACGACGAGGGCGGCGACCTGCTGCCCGAGGTCGGCGTCCGGCACGCCGATCACGGCGCATTCGCGGACCCCGGGATGCTCCTCCAGGCACTGCTCGATCTCGGTGGGGTAGACGTTCTCGCCGCCGCGCAGGATGAGATCCGAACGCCGACCGGACAATCGGAGCCTGCCCTCGGTCATGACGCCGATATCGCCGGTGCGCAGCCAGCGGTCCTCGGTGATCGCGGCCGAGGTGGCCGCCGGGTCGTTCCAGTACCCGAGCATCACATACGAACTGCGTACACAAATCTCGCCCTCGGTGCCGTCCGGAACCGGGTTGCCGTCCCCGTCGCGAACCTGCACCGCGGCCCCGATGACGGGGCGCCCCACCGTATCCGGGAACGCCGCGAGCTCCGCGGGACTCGCCAGGGTGGCCGCGGTGCTGCACTCGGTGAGTCCGTAGCTGGTCACCAGCGCGGTCTTGGCCACCGGAAGCTGTTCGCGCAGTTGCTGTTGCAGCGCTGCCGAGGACGGCGCCGAGTTGAGCGAGAACGAGGCGAGCGAGGACAGGTCGTACCGGGACAGGTCTTGCTCGAGCAGCCGGGTGGCCATCGTCGGCATGGCGCCCCAGTTGGTGACGCGTTCGCGCTCGATCAGCCGCAGCACCCGGTCCGCGTCGAACGCGCCTTGGTACAGCACCGCGGTGTCGCCGGTGACCAGGCGTGGCACCACCAGATTGTGCAGGCTGGCGATGTGGAACAGCGGGGAGGTGAGCAGAAACCTTCGGCCGCTGGGCGGTTCGCTCGCGCCGGCGAACTCGGCGGCCAGCGCGTCGTTGAACTGGTGATAGCCGATGACCGCCAACATGTTTCGCTGCGAGTGCACCGCACCTTTGGGGCGCCCGCTCGTGCCGCTGGTGTACAGGATGACCGCCGGGTCGTCCTCGGCCACCTCGGTGCGCGGCGGTGCGGCGTCGCCGAACTCGGCGATCAGCGCGGGCAGGTCGTGCTCCATGGTGAGCACGGGCACGCGGAGGTCGAGCTCCGCCGCGAGCGCCGCCCGTTTCGCGTCGACGACGAGCACGGTGGGCTCGGTGTGCCCGACGCCGTAGGCGATCTCCCTCGGCGTCCACCACGCGTTGTAGCCCACCGCGATCGCGCCGAGGCTCTGGGCCGCCCAGAACGCCAGCACCCACTCCGGCGTGTTCGCGGCCAGAATGCCCACCCGGTCGCCCTTTTCGACGCCGTAGCGGTCCCGCAGGGCCGCGGCGAGCGCGCCGGCCGCCGCGGCGTGCTCGGCGAACGACATCCGGCGGTCCTCGGTGACGAGGTAGTCGCGCGCGCCCCAGTCGGCCGACGCGGCCAGTACGTCGCCGAGCGATCTGCCCCGGTGCCGCAGCACCGGCACCGGCGCGCCGAGCACGTCCTCGACCACCATCTCGAAGCGCCCACCCGGGCCGGTCAGCCGGGCCACCGCCGCAGCGGCGAACGCCTGCTGATCGAAAGGCTTTGTCATCTAACGCTCTTCCTCGTCTACGGAATCAATACCGCACGGCCGGTGACCAGGCCGCGTTCCAGCCGGTCGAGCGCCTCGCGGCCCGCCGCGAGGTCATAGCGCTCGACCTCGACCCTGAGCTTGCCCGACCGGGCCAGCGCGACGGACTCGATCAGGTCGGATTTGGTGCCACCGTACGACTTTCGCACGGAGGCGCCCCACGGCCAGCCCGGCCCGCCCGCCGGGGCCGCGGTGAGCTCCGGTGCACCGCCGCCGAGGCCGATCATCCGGTAGGCGCCGTTGGGCGCCACCGACTCCACGGCCAGCGTGGCGGTCTGGTCGACGCCGACGAAGTCGAAGACGGCGTCGGCCCCGCGACCCTCGGTGCGGTCCAGGATCTCTCGCGCGGTCTCGGCGCCGATGATCAGCCCCTCGTCCGCGCCGCACCGGGCGGCCAGCGCGAGCTTGTCCGCGCCGAGGTCGACGGCGATCACCCGGGCCGCGGTGGTCGCGGCGAGAATCTGCACCGCGACGTGCCCGAGTCCGCCGACGCCGATCACCACCGCGACCGAGCCGGGCCGAAGCTGTTCGCGCGCACCGCGAATGGCGTGATAGCTGGACAGCGCCGCGTCCGCCAGCGGCGCCGCCTGCGTGAAGTCGAGGTCGCCGATGGGTACGAAAGAGCTTGCGGGCACGCGGATGTACTCGGCCATGCCCCCGTCGGGGCCCAAGCCCGGGCACGGCGGCATGGCGGTGCGGCCCGCGGCCGAGCAGACATTCTCATTGCCGCGCACGCACTCCCGGCACACGCCGCACGACCAGCACAGGTAGACGAGGCCGCGTTCGCCCTCAGTGCGGCCGACAACGTCGGCGCCGACCGCCTCGACGGTGCCCGCGATCTCGTGCCCGAGCGTCAGCGGGTCCTCGCGCATGCGGAACGGAATGTGCAGCACGTGCAGGTCGGAGTGGCAGATCCCGGCCGCGCCGACCCGCAGCAGCAGCTCGCCCGGCCCGATCGCGGGGATCGGCACCTCGCGCAGCTCCAGCACGCCCGGCTCGGTGAGCTGCAATGCCCGCATCACGCGCGGGCCCCGGCGCGGACCGCGGTGTAGACCGCGCGCAGGTAGGCGTCGGCGCGGGGCGAGCCGATGAGTCCCGGCGCCATCTTGTTCATGGTGTAGGCGAAGGTGATTCGATGATCGAGGTCGTTGACGACGATGGCGCCGCCGAGCCCGGCCCACCAGCAGACCCGGCCGCCGGGAACCGCCGGCGCGGTCTGCGGCTGAGGGAGTCCGTAGCCGAGGCCGAAGCGCAGCGGCACGAGCAGCGCCAGATCCGGCCCGTCCGACTGCTGTTCGAAGATCAGGTCGATCGTCTTCTCCGACAACAACCTTCGGCCGCCCAGCGCGCCGCCGCAGGACACCAGCGACTGGATCCGCGCCACCGATCGGGCATTGCCGTGGCCGTTCACCGCGCCGATCTCGGCCCGTCGCCACGCGGCGCTGTTGGCCTCGGGGAGATCGAGCAGCGGGCTGGTGAGGGTCTTGACCAGAATGCTGGTCTGGTCCAGCGAGGCCATGTCGAAATGCAGGCGCGGCGGCGGGACCAGCGGCGCGATGCGGTGGTGGTGCTCGGGCCCGGTGCCGATGTGGAAGTCGGCATCCAGCGGGCCCGCGAGTTCCTCGGCGAAGAACTGCCCGAGGCCGCGGCCGGTGATCCGGCGGATCACCTCGCCCACCAGGTGTCCGTAGTTCAGCGCGTGGTAGCCCGACGCGGTGCCCGGCGTCCACCACGGCGACTGGGTCGCCAGGCGGGCGCTCGCCGCCTCCGTGTCGTAGATATCGGCCAGCTCGATCGGCCGCTCCCACCCGGACACTCCGGAGGTGTGCCCGAGAATGTGGCGAATCTCTATGTCGCCCTTGCCGTTCGCCGCGAACTCCGGCCAGTAGTGCGCGACCCGCTGCCGCACGTCCAGCTCGCCGCGGTCCACAAGCAGCAGCGCGCACAGCGCCGTCATCGTCTTGCTGATCGAGAAGACATTGACGAGGGTGTCCTCGGTCCACGGCACGGTCCGCTCGGGATCGCGGTGGCCGCCCCAGAGATCGACGACCGTCTCACCGTCGACCGTCACGCACACGGCCGCGCCGAGCTCCTCGCCCGAGGCGAGCTGGTTCGCCAATTCCGTTCGGACACCGCCGAATTCGTCGACGCAGAAACCCGAAGTCGTCATCGATGTCACGCGCTCTCCAAGGCCCGGGCCGGCACCGGCAGGGCGTGACCGTTCGCGGCGGCGCGCTTGGCCCCCCGCGCCATCTCCTTGGTCAGGTCGCGCACGTACGGCTCGAACTCGATCTGGATGGTGTGCCGAGGCGAGTCGTAGTAGCGCCCGGTCCGGCGCTGCTCCGCCGCGCGGATCGCCTGCTCCATCTCCGCTCGCGGCGGCGGCAGATATCGTCCGGTCAGGTAGGCGGCGACCAGCTTGCTCTGCTGCTCGGCGAAGTTCACCAGCGTCGGCAGCGGCTGCGCGAGGCCCATGAAGAACAGGTTGTCCACGCCGGGCTTGATCATCTGCTGGAACAGCGGGAAACGATTGCGCTCGTCGGGCGCCAGGTCGGGGTCGGTGAAGAACGGGAAGCTGATGCGGTAGCCGGTGGCACACACGATCACGTCGACCTCCTCGGTGCTGCCGTCGGCGAAGCGCACGCGCGGCCCCTCCAGCGCCGTGATGGCCGGCTTGAACGCGATATCACCGCAGCCCGCCCGGTGCAGGAACTCCTCGCTGGCCGACGGGTGCGCCTCGAACGGCAGGTGGTCGGGCTTGGGCAGGCCGTAGAACTCCATGTCGCCGCGGAACTTCCGGACGAAGCGCTGCTTGAGTTTCAGACTCACCCTGCGCGGAATCCACGACGGCACGCTCCGCTTGTCGCCGACCGTGCCGTTGACGTATTTCGGCAGCACCCAGACCCCGCGCCGGGCGGAGACGGTGAGCTTCTCCGCGACGAAGCGCTGCGACAACTCCGAGGCGATATCCAGCCCCGAGTTGCCCATGCCTACGACGACGATCTTCTTGCCGCGCATGTCGATCGGGTCGAACGGGTCGTTGTAGGCGTGGCTGTGCATCAGCACGCCGTCGAATTCACCGGGGTAGTCGGGAATGCGCGGATCCCAGTGGTGGCCGTTGCAGACGATCAATACGTCGTAGTCGCGGGTGCGTCCGTCGCTCGCGGTGACGAGCCAGCGGCCGTCGGACTGTCGTTCGGCCGCGGTCACTTTCGTGCCGAAAAGGATCCTGTCGCGAAACCCGAAATGGTCGACGTAGTCCTTGAAGTACTGGAACAGCTGCGAATGGTGCGGGAAATCCGGCCAGTCCGCGGGCGCCGGATAATCCTCGAACGCGAGCCGGAACTTGCTGGTATCGATGTGCAGCGACTGGTAGCACGCCGACATTCCGTTCGGATTCTTGAAGTACCAGTTGCCGCCGACCTCGTCGGAGGCCTCGAACACCTCGAACGGAATATCGAAGTCCCGCATGCGTTTCGCGGTGGTGATCCCGGAGGGGCCTGCGCCGATGATGCAGACCCTCGGCAGAGTGGGTTGGGTCAATTCACTTGTCCTCGTGCTGGGCGGGCGGTCACCTCGCGCGGCGGCGCGCCCGGCGCCGAAACCGTCCGTAGCGCTGGGCTTCCGGAGTGACGTAGGCAACAAGGTAACACTCGCTAGACAGCGTGTCTAGTGAGTAACGTATTGTCTAACGAAGGCGCCGACGGCGCGGACCCCGGTAGACTCGCTCACCGAAACTCGCACGTCAGCAGATCTTTTCGACCGACCCGAGGAAGCCGTTGCGTACGAACCCGAATCCGGCGGGCGCCAGCCTGCGGGAGGAGCAGAAGCAGCAGACCAGGGCCCGGTTGATGGCCGGCGCGAAGGAGCTGTTCAGCACCCGCGGCTACGCGGCGGTGCGGGTCGACGACATCGCCGCCGCCGTCGGTTGCAGCCGCGCCACCTTCTATCTGCACTTCACCAGCAAGCTCGAGATACTGCGCGCCATCGCCGAGCAGAGCACCGCGCCGAGCGCCCTGCATTTCTACGAAGACCTGGACCGGGTACTGGACACCGGCTCTCGCGCCGAGTTCGTCGCGTGGATGACCCGGGCCATCGAGTGGTTCCACGAGTACCGTGACCTGCTGCCCGCCTGGGACGAGGCGACCGCGCTCGAGCCGGAGTTCCGGGATATCGCCCGCGCCGGCATCCACGCCCTGCCCAACGCGATGACCTCCTACCTCGCCCGCTGGCCCGCCGAGCGCGCCGACGAGGCACGGCTGCGGGTGGAACTGCTTGTCGCCCAACTCGAGCGCTTCTTCACCCGCTGGGCGGTCCAGGGCACCATCCACGTCTCCGCCGAGCGGGCCGCCGAGGTGCTCACCGATATCTGGTTCCCCGCCCTGCGGGCGCCGGGCGAGCGAGACCGCCGCCACGGCGATCCTCGGGCGTAGCTCGATATTCGCTGGCCGCGCGGAAATCGTGTTCTGGGACTCGATTTCGTAGCGGCCTGCGAATCTGTCGGTGCGGTGCGGCATCATCTGTGCACGCAGCCATCCACGAATATCGCTCGGAGTCACCATGCCGTCGCCTAAAACCAAGCCCAAGCCATTGTCGGACAGCGAGATTCAGCGGATCGCCGCGGACATCGCCGGCGGCCGCCCGCCCATGGTGTGGTTCACCGCCGCCGCGGTGGGCGTGCCGGAGGGCCGGTCGGGAAAGGTGATCTCCCTCGGCGACCCGGCCGACGGAGACTTCCTGCAGGTCCGGCCCACCGGATCGAAGGATGTACTGTCCTTTTCTCCGACAGAAGTGACGTTGACCAAGCCGCCGCGAGGGGCGGCCACCGTTTCCACTGCCCAGCCGAAGTCGACCACCAGGAAGGAAACACCCGTGACCCAGCCGTCGACCTTGACGAGCGCTGCGACACCGAGCACCCCCAGTTCCGCCACGCCGCCGCCGGTCGTCCCGAAACCCGTTGCGAGCACGCCGGACTCGGACGAGCAGGACGGCGGCGCGAGCAAGCCCGCGGCCAAGCCCGCGACCGCGGCCAAGGCGGCCAAGGCGCCCGCCCGGCCGAAGGCGAAGACGCCCGAGGTCACCGTCACGCTGACCGGAACCGCCGACGGCGAGTGGTCGGTCGACGTGGTCAGCGGCAAGAAGCGCGCCGTGCGCGGGCTCGCCGTGCCGAGCTCCGCGGTGGCGCAGGCGGCCAAGATCCTGCATCCCGAGGTGGCCGAGGTGGTGGCGGGCATCCTGGAGGCGGCGCGGGAGGCGCAGGAGGCCAAGGTGCAGCAGCTGCAGGCCGAGCTCGAGGCGGCGCGGCGACTGCTCGACGAGCTGGTCGACTAGGCGCGTCCGCCGCGCCGTCGATCAGACCGCGGTGCTGGTGGATCTGGGGCTGGTGCGCCAGATCCGCCGCCCCGGCTCGTTCGCGCTGTGCCGCGCCGGGTCGCTCGCCAGGTACCGCACGGGGTCCGGCGCGTGCCGCGCGTCGTCGTGGAACGCGTAGCCGAGCGCGTACTCCTTGGCGTGGTACATGGCCGAGTCCGCGTCGCGGATGAGGTCGTAGACGGTCGACTCGGTGCTGCGCGGGCTGCCGCAGGCGATCCCGATGCTGGCGGTGATCGGGATCTCGCCCGCGCTCAGCTCGAACGGCCGGACGAAGGCGCCGAGCAGGCGCTCGGCCAGCGTCGCGGCCTCCTGCCGGTCCAGCGGGGAGAGCACCACGAATTCGTCGCCGCCGTAGCGCGCGACCATGTCGTCGCGCAGCACCACGCGCCGAATCCTGGAGGCGGCGTTGGCGATGAGCTCGTCGCCGACCGCGTGGCCGTAGCTGTCGTTGACCATCTTGAAGCCGTCCAGGTCGATGAACAGCAGGCACAGCGGCTGCTCGGCCCAGCGCTCGCTGTTGAGGTTCACCGCGCGCAGCAGGGCCGAGCGATTCAGCAGCCCGGTGAGCATGTCGTGGTCGGCCTGGTACTGCGCCCGCCGCTCGCTGCGTGAGCTGCGCACGATGGCCCGCTCGCTGCGCACGAGCACCCCGATCAGCAGCAGCGCGAACAACGACGAGACCACCACCCGGTCGAGCGTGCCCAGCGACGAGCCGACCACCGGCACCAGCGAGGCCACTATCAACGCGACCGCGATGAAGCTGGCGCGCTGGCGCGAGTGGTGCGGGTGGATTCGTCGCGGCGCGCCGAGCCCCGTCATCGTCGGGTGCAGCGCCGCGACGCCGACGATCGTGTACGTCGCGAGCAGCGGCGCCATCAGCATCTCGCGCCCGATCGCCAGGGTGCCCGCCTTGGCGAGGCTGTGTCCGAGGTCGCCGAGCAGCACCGTGATCAGCCCGACGTGCAGCAGCCGCAGCGAGGACTCCGAGCGGCTCGACGTGGCGACCGAGTGCGCGACCAGCGTCAGCAGCAACGCGTCGAGCACCGGGTAGACGGCCGCCACCGCCGTGTTCGCGGTGGAGCCGTGCAGGTGCAGGATCGGCGAGATCAGAAACGTCCAGGAGGCCAGCAGCGCGCCGAGCCCGATCAGGGCGGAGTCGAGCAGCAGGTCGTAGTTCGACCGGACCTGACGCGGGCGCAGCCAGATGAGCGCCGCGAGGCCCACCGCCAGATAGGCGAGCAGCGTGCACACGTCGTCTATCGGGTGCAGGGCGTGGTCGGAGGTGTCGCGCAGCGCGGCGCCGGCCGCGGAGAACACCGCCGAGGCGGACAGCAGATACCAGGGCAGCGGGCGCGTCGGCCGGTATGTCCGCAGCCCGAAGCCGATCATCGCGAGCGCGCCCGCGAGGACGGCGCCCATCGTGCACAGCGACAACAGCGGTGAATTCGCCGTCACGTGTACCGCGATCATGGCCGCGCTTCCCCCCGGAAGCAGTACGTACCACCATGTTCGGAACCGGAACGGCGGTGCCGCAGGCCGGTCTTCGCTGACTGTCATCAGCCCCCCTTGGTCGCTACATCCCTGTGAACCAAGCCGCGTAGCAGATGTGTTCGTCCTCCACCACGACCTCGTCGTTCGCCCGTTTCGTGAGCACCATGCGCAATGCTCTCGGCGAACAAGAACCGAGTGTTGTTGTACGAGTAAATGTCCCAACCGAGCGCAGCGCGGTCGGCAACGAGAACCTGGACAACTGATTCGATCATGGCATGAAAAGCCCGCTCATGTCGCGTACTTGGCGCAACCGGAGGGAATCCGACGCAATAAATAGGGGTGCCCACCGGGGTGGTTTCGCGGTGGGCCGAGCCGGGCGAAACGCGCGCCTTCGACCGCCGAAAGCGGTGTTCGGACGGCGTGTCTCGTAACGTGTGGCAGGGCCGTGGACACGACAGACGAGGGAGGGCACGTGCGGACATGGGTTGCGCCCGGCCGGGTCAATATCATCGGCGAGCACACCGACTACAACGACGGTTTCGTGCTACCCATCGCATTGCCGCTGGTAGTCGAGTGCGCGGCGCGCGTGCGCACCGACGCGAAGGTGCGGGTGGTCTCCCGGCAGCGGCCGGACGAGACGGTTCTGGTCGAGATCGCCGAGCTGGCCGCGGCCCGCGACGGGGTGCCGGGGTGGTCGCGGTATCCGCTAGGGGTGGTCGCCGAGTTCGTGCGGCGCGGCCACCCGATCGGCGGGGTCGAGCTGGCGCTCGACGGCGCGGTGCCGATCGGCGCGGGGCTCTCGTCCTCGGCGGCGCTGTCCTGCGCGGTGGCGATCGCGCTGCGAGATCTGTTCGCGCCCACCGTCGGCGACCGCGAGCTGATCGACCTCGCCCGCGCCGCGGAGAACGACTACGTCGGCGCGCCGACCGGTTTGCTGGACCAGTCGGCCTCGATCCTGTGCACGGCGGGCCACGCGCTGTTCCTCGACGTGCGGCGCTTCGCCGCGCAGCACGTTGACACGGACGCGAATGCCGTTGCGCACGAACAGATTCCGTTCGATCTGGCGCGATTCGACCTGGAGCTGTTGGTGATCGACACCGGCCAGCCGCACGAGCACGTCGACGGCGGCTACGCCGAGCGCCGCGCCCAATGTGAGGCTGCCGCCGCCGAACTCGGCGTGCCCGCGCTGCGCGACGTCGACTCGGTGGCCGCACTGGACCGAATCGGCGACGAGGTGCTGCGCCGCCGGGCGCGGCACGTGGTGACCGAGAACGCCAGGGTGCTGCGAGTAGCCGAAAAATTGCGGACCGGCGCGGATCCGCGCGCGATCGGGTCGATCCTCACCGAGGGCCACGTCTCGCTGCGCGACGACTTCGAGGTGTCCACGCCCGCGCTCGACGCCGCCGTCGACGCCGCCCTCGCCGCGGGGGCGCACGGCGCGCGGATGGTCGGCGGGGGATTCGGGGGCAGCGCCCTCGCGCTCGTCGACCGCGCCGACACCGACGCCGTGGTGGCCGCCGTCCGAAAACACTTTGCGGCCCGCGACTTTGCCGAGCCGCGCACCTTCGTCGTCGGCCCGGCGCCCGGCGCCCACCGGGCCGGCTGAGCGACCGTCCAGCTCTTTGTGCGCGATTGTGGCCCGCGGGTGAGGCACAATCACGCAGAGTAACCACGAAGGGTCTCGTTCGACGCCCGGTTTCACCGCCAGGAGGGACGCTGTGCCGCTTGCCGATTCACCTGTTCTGACGTCCGCGCTGCTCGCCGCGGAACCGCGGTCGTCGGCCGCGGTCTACCTAGACGCCTCCTCGACGCTGCGACTCGACGCGGCCCCGGTCGACTTCGCCCTGGTCGCACTCTATTTCGTGTTCGTGCTCGGCATCGGCCTGCTGGCCAGGCAGCGCGTGTCCTCGAGCATCGACTTCTTCCTGTCCGGGCGCTCGCTGCCCGCCTGGGTGACCGGCCTGGCGTTCATCTCCGCGAACCTCGGCGCCGTCGAGATCATGGGCATGTCGGCCAACGGCGCCCAATTCGGCTTCCCGACCTTCCATTACTTCTGGATCGGCGCGGTCCCGGCCATGCTGTTCCTCGGCGTGGTGATGATGCCGTTCTACTACGGCTCCAAGGTGCGCAGCGTGCCGGAGTTCATGCGCAGGCGCTTCGGCACCGGCGCGCACCTGGTGAACGCGCTCAGCTTCGCCATCGCGCAGGTGCTGATCGCCGGCGTCAACCTGTATCTGCTCGGCACCATCCTGAACGTGCTGCTCGGCTGGCCGCTGTGGCTGTCGGTGATCATCGCCGCGGTGATCGTGCTCTCCTACATCACCCTCGGCGGGCTGTCGGCCGCGATCTACAACGAGGTGCTCCAGTTCTTCGTCATCGTCGCGGCGCTGCTGCCGCTCACCCTGGTGGGCCTGCACAAGGTGGGCGGCTGGGATGGGTTGCGGGACAA
>NZ_BAGH01000314.1 GCF_000308715.1 Nocardia tenerifensis NBRC 101015 | reverse complement strand
CGGAACCCGAATCGCGCCATCGGCACCGGCTGGCGGTTACCGCGGTCGGCGATCCGATGCAATCGATCTACGGCTGGCGCGGGGCGTCCGCCGCGAACCTGCCCCGGTTCGCCACCGACTTCCCTTCCGCGCCGGGCGTTCCCGCGCCGACCCTGCCTCTGCTGACCAGCTGGCGCAACCCGCCCGAGGCGCTGGCGCTGGCGAATCTGGTCGCGGATCCGTTGCGCCGCAAGGCCATCGAGGGTGGCGGCGTCACGGTGGACGCTCTCCGCGCGAAGCCCGACGCCGGGCCCGGTGTGGTGGCGCTGGCGCTCACCGAGACCGTGGCCGAGGAACGCGAGTGGGTGGCCGTACGGATCGCCGAGGAGTGGGCGGCCCGGCGCGCGGCGGGGGAGCCGCCGCCCACCTCCGCGGTCCTGGTGCGCCGCAACGCCGATGCCTCGCCGCTCGCGGAAGCCCTGCGCGCGCAAGGATTGCCGGTGGAGATCGTCGGACTCGGCGGCCTGCTGGCCACGCCCGAGGTCGCCGATATCGTCGCCACCCTGCGGCTGATCGCCGAACCGGGCTCGGGCAGCGCGGCGATGCGCGTGCTCACCGGCGCCCGCTGGCGCCTCGGCGTCGCCGATATCGCGGCCCTGTCCCGGCGCGCCCGCGACCTGTCGATCAGCCGCTTCTCCAACGCCGACGCGCCGGAGATCACCGACGACAGCTCGCTGGCCGCCGCGCTGCGCGAGGTGGCTCCGGAGCCCGCCGAGCAGGCAGGACTGGCCGACGCGATCGCCGATCCCGGTCCGCGCGAACAGTATTCGGCGGCGGGGTTCGCGCGGATCGAGGCGCTGAGCAAGGAGCTCGCCGCGCTCCGCGAACGCAGCGGCCAGCTGCTGACCGAACTGGTCGCCGACGTGGAGCGCACCATCGGCGTCGGCGTGGAGACGCAGGCCCGCCGGGCCATGTCGGGCACCGGAGCCGGGCGCGAACACCTGGACGCCTTCGCCGAGGTGGTCGCCGGCTACGCCGCCGACTCGGGCGCCGCGCTGAGCGGGCTGCTCTCCTTCCTCGCCGCCGCCGAGTCGGTCGAGAACGGTTTGGAGCCGGGCGAGGTCGAGGTCGCCAAGGACCGGGTCCAGGTCTTGACCGTGCACGCGGCCAAGGGTTTGGAGTGGGAGATCGTCGCGGTGCCGCACGTGGTGCACGGGGTGTTCCCGTCGGGCACCGCGACGGGCACCTGGCTCGGCGCCCTCGCCGAGCTGCCCACCAAGCTGCGCGGCGATCGGCAGCAGGACGACGCGGCCGAGGGCGTCCCCGTGCTCGACCTGACCGACCTGTACGACCGCTCCGATCTGGAACGCGCGGTCAAGGCGCACAAGGAGGCCCTGGAGCGTCGCCGCATCGATGAGGAGCGCCGCCTGTTCTACGTCGCGCTCACCAGAACCGAACGCGTGCTGCTGGTTTCGTCGCACCACTGGGCCGAGACCGGAACCACGCCGAAGGGCCCCTCCGACTTCCTGCTCGAGCTGAAGCAGGCCGGCGAGCACGCCGAGAGCCCCGCCGCGGGCGTCGTGGAGATCGCCCGCTGGGACGACCCGCCGGAACCCGACGCGGTGAACCCCTTCACCGACAATCCCGCGACCGCCGAGTGGCCGCGCGACCCCCTCGGCAACCGCCGCGACCCCATCGAGCAAGGCGCCGCCCTCGTCCGCGCCGCCCTCGCCGAACTGCGCACCCGACCCCCCGAGCCCCGAGACTCCGCAGCCCGCCGGAGCGCCGCGGACCAAACGACACTCGGCGAAGAACACCGCCCCCAAACCCCGCTGCCGCTCGGTACAGGTCGCGAACCCGAAACCGCCGTGCCGCTCGGTACAGATCGCGAATCCGAAACCGAGGCTACGCTCGCCTCAGATCGCGGCTCCGAAACCGCGGCGACGCTCAGTACGGGTCGCGGACCCGAAGACGCCGGGAGCCTCGCCGCGGGCTACGGCTCAGCGGCCCGGACCGACGAAACCCCCCTTGCCCCAGAAGAATTCAGCGATCCCTACGCTTTCGAGCCGCCCGCCGATCTCGACGCCCTCCCTCCCGACCCCATGGACGGCCCTCCGGACCCCATGGACGGGCCAGCTTACGAACCCGCCGCCGCCGATACCACCGGCACGCCAACGCATCTCACCGACATCCCACCAGACCCCCTATACGACCACATCTCCGACGAGGACATCGCCTTCGCCGCAGCGCAATTCGCCGACCACCCCCTCGTCCCCCCGCCGGATCCCAACGACCCCGACGGCTGGGCCGCCGACGTCGACGCCCTGCTCGCCGAGTTCGAATCCGAGCAGGCCGCCGCCGAAGAGGTCGAGCTGCCCGGCCAGATCGCCGCGACCGCCCTGGTCGAGATGCGTGCCGACCCCGCGCGTCTCGCCGCCCGGCTGCGCCGCCCGCTCCCGTTCCCGCCGAGCCCACTGGCCCGCCGCGGCACCGCGTTCCACGCCTGGGTGCAGCGCTGGTTCGGCTCGACCCGCCTGCTCGGCCTGGACGAACTCCCCGGCGCCGCCGCCGACGCACACGTCGACGACGAGCTGACCGCCATGCAGAACGCTTTCCTGAACTCCGCGTGGGCCAACCGCAGCCCCATCGATGTGGAGGTCCCGTTCGAAACGTCGTTGGCGGGCACCGTGATTCGCGGACGGATGGACGCGGTGTTCGCCGAGCCCGGCGGCGGCTGGATCGTGGTCGACTGGAAGACCGGCGCCGAGCCGACCCCCGCCGAGGAGCCCGCGGTCGCCATGCAGCTCGCCGTCTACCGGCTGGCCTGGGCCAGGCTCATGGCGGCCAGGGAGGGCAGGCCGGAGCAGGAGATGCTCGAACGCATCGGCGCCGCCTTCCATTACGTGCGCACCGGGCGCACCATCGCGCCCGGTGAGCTGGCCGGCCCCGACGAGCTGGCCGAGCTGATCAGGAGTTCCGCGCCGACCGGCTCACCTTCAGCGCCTGCGTGATCAGCGGAATCTGCAGCGGCAGCCGCAGCACCGTTCCGATCTTGAACACCCGCGAGGCCTTCTTGTCGCCGAGCGCGTCGGCGGCCATCTGCACGTTCGCCGGCAGCACCGCGAGGAACAGCAGCGCGGCCAGCCGCCCGCCGAGGCCGCGGGTGCGCGGCATCGCCAGGGCCGCCGCGACGCCGATCTCGGCGACCCCGGAGGCGTAGGTGTAGTTCCTCGGCTCACCGGGCAGCGCCTTGGGCACGATCGAGTCGAACGGCTTGGGCATCACGAAATGCAGCACCCCCATGGGGAACAGCAAGGCGGCGAGGGCCAGTGCGGGCCGCCGGCCGGGGGCGCGGGTGGGTGCGAGCGCGTTATCTGCCATGAGGCACCCTTGCATTCCCCGGGTGTTCGCGTCGAGACCGGGTGGTGTCGCGGGCAGCGGGTAGGCTCCCGTGCTGTGCCGGAGGGACAAGCGATGCCGGAGACATCCGACGCGAGAGTTATCAGGACGGGTGCGTCCGGTGTTCGGTGATCGAGCGCGCACGCTCGGGCTGTCGAACCGCCCGCATTTCGCCTTGGTCGGGGTGCTGCGCATTCCGGAAGTCCAGACCAGTCCGTGGATTTCACTGTGGCGCCGGGTGCTGTTCGCGATCGGACTGCTGTTCGCCGCGGCCCTGGTGGTCTACGTCGGCCGCGACGGGTACCACGACAACGCGGGCGACCCGCTCGGCTTCCTGGACGCGTTCTATTACGCGACAGTGTCGCTGTCCACCACCGGTTACGGCGACATTGCCCCGGTGACCTCGGAGGCGCGGCTGGTCAACATCGTCATCATCACGCCGCTGCGCATCCTCTTCCTCATCGTTCTCGTCGGAACCACCCTCGGCGTGCTGACGGAACGGTCCCGGCAGGCTTTCAAGATTCAGCGATGGAGGCACAGCGTGCGCAATCACACCGTGGTCGTCGGATACGGCACGAAGGGCCGCACCGCGATCGACGCCATGCTCGGCGACAATGTGCAGCCCGCCGACATCGTGGTGGTCGACACCGATGTCGTCGCGCTCGACGCCGCCGCCAACGCGGGCCTGGTCACCGTGCACGGCTCGGCGACCCAATCCGACGTGCAGCGACTGGCCGGCGTGCAGAACGCGGCCTCGGTGGTGGTCGCCACGAACCGGGACGACACCGCGGTCCTGGTCACCCTCACCGCTCGCGAGCTCACCAAGAGCGCCAAGATCGTGGTCGCCATCCGCGAGGCGGAGAACACCCACCTGGTGCGTCAGTCGGGCGCCGACTCGGTCGTGGTGTCCTCGGAGACGGCGGGCCGGCTGCTCGGCATCGCGACGACGACGCCGACGGTGGTCGAGATGATGGAGGATCTGCTCACCCCCGAAGAGGGTTTCGCGATCGCCGAGCGCGACGTGGAGGCGTCGGAGATCGGCGGCTCGCCACGGCATCTGAGCGATATCGTGCTCGGCGTGGTGCGCGCGGGCGTGCTGTCCAGGGTCGGCGAGCCGGAGGTCGACTCGCTGGAGGCGGGCGACAAGCTGCTCTACATCCGTCGCGCGGGCAAGTAGAACCCGCCCGGGGGCGGCGCGATAGTCTCGAACCGTGCCGGTCTTTCAGCTCAATGGTGTTCCCCTGCTTTCGCGTTCCGTGCTCGACCGCGCCGAGGAGACGCGAGCCGACGCGCAGGCCCTGCTGACGGGCTGGCGCGACGCCAAACTGCTGCGGGTCAACGCCCGCGGTCAGGTCCGATACGAGAACGGCGCGCTCGTGCTGGACAAGGCGATCGAGCTCTCGCCCGAGCCGAGCCCCGCGGCGGTGTTCCTCGGCATCGACGGCGGCGTTCACCTGTGGGCCGTGCGCGATCCGGATCTGCAGGGCTCGCTGACCGACCTGCGCGGCATGTCCAACACCGTCGACGACCTCACCGCGAGCGTGCTCTCCACCGCGGTCGCCCTGCTCAACTGGCACGACAAGGCCGCGTTCAACAGCGCGGACGGCTCGGCGACCACGTCCAGCAAGGGCGGCTGGTCCCGGATGACCGAGAGCGGCCACGAGGAGTTCCCCCGGATCGACCCCGCGGTCATCTGCCTGATCCACGACGGCGGCGATCAGGTGCTGCTCGCCCGCCAGCACACCTGGCCGCAGACGCTGTTCTCGCTGCTCGCCGGGTTCGTCGAGGCCGGGGAGTCACTCGAGCGATGCGTCGAGCGGGAGGTGAAGGAGGAGGTCGGCGTCGACGTCAGCGAGATCCACTACCTGGGCAGCCAGCCGTGGCCGTTCCCGCGGTCGCTGATGCTCGGGTTCGCCGCGGTCGCCGATCCCGCGCAGCCGCTGGTCTTCTCCGACGGCGAGATCGCCGAGGCGCACTGGTTCCGCCGCGCGGAGGTGCGCGAGGCGCTGGCCGCGGGGGACTGGTCGGCGCAGGGTTCGGGCGCGCGACTGCTGCTGCCCGGCTCGATCTCCATCGCCCGGACGATCATGGAGTCCTGGGCCGAGCTGGACTGAGCACGACAATCCGTCGCGGGCCGGATCGGCCCGCGCGGGGTTGGTTCCGAGAATTGATCAGGCCAGCGCGGCGAGGGCCTGCTTGACGTCTACCAGCGTCGGATTGGTGGCCGTCGAGCCGTCGGCGTACTTCACGGTCGGCACCACGTGGTTGCCGCCGTTGACACTGCCGACGAACTCGGCCGAGGCCGGGTCTTCCTCGATGTCGATCTCGACATAGCTGATGCCGGACTCGTCCAGCTGCTTCTTCAGCCTGCGGCAGTAGCCGCACCAGGTGGTCGAGTACATCGTCAGATCAGGCGTTGTATCAGTCACCTATGGTGCAACGCGGCCCGGGTCGCCGGTGTTCCGCTTGCATTGGTTTTAGTAAGCGCGCATACTAAATTCATGACGATCATCGCTACCGCGCAAGCCACCTCCGCCGCACCACCCGCCGCCTTCTTCGCCAAGTGGGCGGACATGGCCACCTGGCCGGAGTGGAACAAGGACACCGAGTGGGTCCGGCTCGACGGACCGTTCGTGCAGGGCGCGACGGGAACGCTGAAGCCGAAGGGCGGCCCGAAGGTGTCGTTCGTAGTCGAGCGGCTCACCGACGACGCGTTCGTCGACGTTTCCAGGCTCATCGGAGCCCGGCTGATCTTCGATCATCGGGTCGCGGTCGCCGACGGACGCACGACCGTCACCGTCACCGTCTCGATCGAGGGGCCGCTGCGCCGGCTGTGGACCAAGGTCATGGGCCGCGATCTGGCCGCGTCGGTGGGACCCGACCTCGCCGCGCTCGTCGCCGTCGCCGAGGGGGTGCCGGCATGACGAGGCACTGGCTGAACGTCATCTCCAAGGAGCACGTGCTGCGCGGCGTCGAACTCGGCATCGTGCAGGCCAACCACGGCAAGCGCTCGGCCGTCGAGCGCATGCGGCCCGGCGACACGCTGATCTACTACTCGCCGCGCGAGGGCATCCGCTCGGGCGCCGCGGTCCGCGCGTTCACCGCGATCGGCACCGTCGACGACGGCCCCGCCTGGCAGGCCGATCCGGTCGACCTGCCCGACGGCGGGTGCTTCCAGCCGTGGCGCAGATCGGTCAGCTACCGCACCGACGCCAAACAGATTTCGGTCGAACAACTGCGCGGGGAATTGGATCTGACCAGCTCACCGAACTGGGGAATGGTATTGCGCCGCGGCCTGATAGAACTCACCGCACACGACCATGCGGTGATCGCGCGGGCGATGGCGGACCAGTGAGGGAGGCCGATGAGAAATGAAGGGTTACGCACCGAATTCACGCAGGCAGACGAGAGCCCGGGGTTGCTGCTCTGGCAGGTGACCAATCGATGGCAGGCGGCCCAGCGGGCGGCGCTCGCGCCGTTCGACCTGACCCACGTGCAGTTCGTGCTGCTCGCGTCGCTCACCTACCTCGCGGTCGGCGACGACCCGGTGATGCAGCGCGACCTGGCCGCGCAGGCCGTCACCGATCCGATGATGACCTCGCAGGTGTTGCGCGCGCTCGAGCAGAAGGGCTTGGTGGAGCGCCGCGATCACCCGAGCGATCGGCGGGCCAAGTCACTGGTGCCCACCGAGGCCGGTCGGGCGCTGGCGAATCGGGCGGTGGCCGTGGTGGAGGCCTGCGATCGGGAGTTCTTCGGCCCGCTCGGCGCGCGAACCGGGCAGTTCGCCACCGACCTGCGCCGTCTGCGCCGGCTATAAGACCTCGTCGATCCCGACGCCGTGGTCGGTCCGGCGCCACGGCATCCGGCGCGGCCGCTCGGCGCGGGTTCCGGCGCCCCACACGCCGGCGGCGTGCGTCTGGCACAGCAATGCCCAAACGCACAGTGCCACAACGCCGTACACCAACCCGAGCGCGCCGATGTGCGGGCCGAACGCGCCGAGCGCCACCGCGAGCACCGCGCACGGCAGCGGCCAAGTCAGCGTCCAGCGCCACCCCGCGCCGCTGCGCGCGCCGCCGAGCCCGTTGATCACGAAGTACGCCGCGGCGCCGCCCGCCAGCGACCACCCGATGCCGGTGGACACGTGCCCCTCGGCGTGTTCGACCGCCAGCCCGAGACCCGCCGCGATCGTGGCGATCGCGCCGGTGATCCAGCAGTGCAGGGCCATGACGTGCTGCCTCGGTATGGACCCGGCCGGATCCTCGCCCGTCATCAGCCGGGGCACGAAGCCGTACATCAGGGTCAGCGCCCACAGGCTCGCCAGCACCACGAACGCGCCGAAGCCCAGCGCGAGGACCCGCACATTCCACTGCACGCCGCCCACCGCGCCGATCACCGCGATGACGCCCTCGCCGAGCACGATGATCACGTACAGCCCGAGGCGCTCGCCCAGATGCGCCGAGTCCGCATGCAGCGCTTTGACTTTCGGCGGCTCGACATTACGGAACCGGCGCGAGTCGCGGATCCGGCGATCGATCGCCTCCTGCGCCCCCGCCATCATCCGGTCGCCGCTCACCGCGAACATCAGCCACAGATCCAGCGCCAGGCCGACTGCCCACAGCCCGTACTTCCACGGTTCGGGCACCCAGAGCGAGGCGATCCACGGCAGCACGCCGACCGACAGCTGCGCGATCGGCCAGTCGACCACCAGCGTGCCGCGGCCCCATATCTGCGCCGCGACCGCGCGCACCACCACGTAGACCGCCGCGAACGTGGTCGCGTGCCGATCCGGGATCCCGGCGACCGCCGCGGCCATCACCCCGAGGCCGAGCATCGCGCCGAGCATCAGATGGACTCTCGCGTGGTCGCGCGCGATGTTGCCGTAGAGCATCATGCACGCCCAGACCGTCCAAAAGGCCAGGTAGAGCAGAAGATACAGGCCGAAGTCGCCCAGCGAGGGGCCGCGGTGCAGCAGGTGGGTGAGCTGGCCGATGCCCGCCACCGCGACGAGGTCGAAGAACAGCTCCATCCAGGTCGCGTGCCGGTCGGTCGGTCGGCCGTCGGTCGACGGCGTGTCGTATGCCACGAAAAGGACAGTATTGTGCGCCCGGCAAGAGTTGTCGGCGGGCACTGTCATGATGGGTGCCGTGTCGTCCCCCAGTACACACCGACCGACCGGCCTCGAGCTGGACTCGCTCGATCCCGAACAGGCCGCCGCCGTGCGCGCGCCACGGGGTCCGGTCTGTGTACTCGCCGGCGCGGGCACCGGAAAGACCCGGACCATCACCCACCGCATCGCGCACCTGGTGTCGGCGGGACACGTCAAGGCCGACCAGGTGCTCGCGGTGACGTTCACCGCGCGCGCGGCGGGGGAGCTGCGCAACCGGCTGCGCGCGCTCGGCCTGGGTGGCGAAGCGACCCAGGTGCAGGCTCGCACCTTTCACGCCGCGGCGCTGCGGCAGCTCAAATACTTTTGGCCGCAGATCGTCGGCGACGTGCCGTGGCGGCTGATCGACGGCAAGTTCCCGATCGTCGCGCAGGCCGCGAACCGCGCCGGGCTCTCCTCGGCCACCGACAGCGTGCGCGACCTGCTCAGCGAGATCGAGTGGGCGAAGGCCTCGCTCATCGCGCCGGAGGACTACCCGGCGGCCGTCGCCAAACAGCGCCGCGAGACGCCCTACGACGCGTTGCGGGTGGCCGAGGTGTACGCCGGATACGAGAAGCTCAAGGCGACCCCCGACGGACTGCTGCTCGACTTCGACGACCTGCTGCTGCACACCGCGGCGGCGCTCGAGGACTATCCGGCGGTGGCCGACGAATTCCGCGGCCGCTACCGCAGTTTCGTGGTCGACGAGTATCAGGACGTCACCCCGCTGCAGCAGCGCGTGCTCGACGCCTGGCTCGGCGAGCGCGACGACCTGACCGTGGTCGGCGACGCCAACCAGACCATCTACTCCTTCACCGGCGCGACCCCGGGCTACCTGCTCGACTTCTCCCGCCGCTTCCCCGACGCCACCGTGATCCGGCTCGAGCGCGACTACCGCTCGACCCCGCAGGTGGTCTCGCTGGCCAACCGGGTGATCGGCGTCGCGCGCGGGCGCATCGCGGGCACCCGGCTCCAGCTCATCGGCCAGCGCCCGGACGGGCCCGAGCCGGTCTTCGCCGAGTACGACGACGCCCCCGCCGAGGCCGCCGCGGTCGCCAAGTCGATCCAGCGGCTCATCGACGCGGGCACGCCCGCGGCCGAGATCGCCGTGCTCTATCGGATCAACGCGCAGTCGGAGAG
Source organism: Nocardia tenerifensis NBRC 101015 (assembly GCF_000308715.1). Classification (GTDB taxonomy): domain Bacteria; phylum Actinomycetota; class Actinomycetes; order Mycobacteriales; family Mycobacteriaceae; genus Nocardia; species Nocardia tenerifensis. The sequence goes on along the minus strand of NZ_BAGH01000314.1, from coordinate 5,847 downwards.
CTATGAGCAGGCGCTCACCGAGCGCGGCATCCCGTATCAGGTGCGCGGCGGCGAGGGGTTCTTCCAGCGGGCCGAGGTCAGGCAGGCCGTCTCGGCGCTGCACAAGGCCGCGTCCCGTGACGACCTGCCGGGTGCGGCACGCAGCGGCGCCGCGTTGGTCACACTCGTCCGCGCCGTGCTGGCACCGCTCGGGCTGACCAACGAGGAACCCGCGGGCGCCCAGGCCAGGGAGCGATGGGCCTCGCTCGTCGCGCTGGTCACCCTGACCGAGGAACTGGTAGCGCACGACGACAAACTCGACCTGCCCGGACTGCTGCGCGAGCTCGCCGCCCGCACGGAGGCCAGGCACCCACCCACCGTGCAGGGCGTCACGCTCGCCTCGCTGCACGCCGCCAAGGGCCTGGAGTGGGACGCGGTCTTCCTCGTCGGGGTGGCCGACGGCACGCTGCCCATCGCGCACGTGCTCGCCGACGACGGCTCCGTCGCCGACGAGGCGAAGCTGGAGGAGGAGCGCAGGCTGCTCTACGTCGGCGTGACCAGGGCGCGGGAGTACCTGCAACTGTCCTGGGCGCTGGCCCGCGGCGAGGGCAAGCGGCGCACGCGCCGGCGGTCCCGGTTCCTCAACGGCCTCGTGCCCGACGATTCGCCCGCGTCCAGGATCGCCGCGCCGGTCCCGGAGTCCGCCAAAGGCATTCGGCCGACCTGCCGGGTGTGCGCGAAGCCACTCATCGGAACCTATGCGACTATGCTTGGCCGCTGTCGTCGCTGCCCGGCCGAGCTCGACGCCGAACTCCTGGCCGCGCTGCGGGAGTGGCGGGCGGAGAAGGCGGAGGCCCTGCGGGTCCGGGAGTTCGTGGTGTTCACCGACACCACGTTGACCGCCATCGCCGAACAACTCCCAGGTGACGACGCCGCGCTGGCGGCGATCGCGGGGATCGGCGCGAAGAAGCTCGAACAGTACGGCGCCGACGTGCTCGCGATCATCGCTTCGAGGTTGCGCGCAAGACCCCAAAACCGCAGGTAGAAAATAGGTTGTCCCACCCGGCGAACTTGCCTATGGTGGGTTTTACGCACCGGGAGGTCGTCCCGTCGCGCAGAGTTCGAAACAGACACAACGAGTTAGGAGGGAGGCAGACCGATGAACACCAAATACTTCAACGCCATCGACGTTGCGGTGAATTCACCCATGTCGGCCTCCCGGGGGATCCTCGCCTTGCAGGGGATCGGTCTGTCCGAAACCGGTGTCTTCGGCACGCAGGCGCAGCTGGCGTCCGCGCGCGCTCCGATGTGCACCGTCATTACGGACAAGCCCAGTGCGGGTGGCTGGCACCCGTCTGTCGTCGACACGGCGGACAACGTCGTCGAGACGGCAGACGACCTCGTCGCCGCAGGCGCCGGATATGAGCCGGTGGGCCTGCTGGCAGCACGCCTCCGCCCCGCACACCAAGCGATCGTGATCAGGACTCGGCAGAGATGTCGAATACCTAGGTAGGGAATCTCCCTCCCAGACCTCCTGGCCACGGATCGCACGAAGCGAAACCGTGGCCAATCTTTTCCGGCCCTTCAGCCAGCCGGCACCGGTTTCGCGGACAACACAACGAACCGCTGCAACGAGCTGAAGGAGAACGACGTGTTCACCGCCCAGGAATGGCCAGAGGCCACTACTGACGTGACATGCCGAACCGTGGCCCCGATCACCCGGGCCAGGGAGGTCAACAAGGTGCTGCCGTGCCGGGCCGGAGACCCCGATCTCTGGTTCGCGGAGAGCCCGAACCAGTTGGAGCAGGCCAAGGCGCTGTGCGCCAGCTGCCCCATCCGCAAGGGCTGCCTGACCGCCGCCATGGATCGGCGTGAGCCGTGGGGCGTTTGGGGTGGTGAGATCTTCGAACAGGGGGTCGTCATCGCCCGCAAGCGCCCGCGCGGCCGCCCGCGCAAGGTCGCGGTCCCGGCATGAGTTCTGCGTCAGCAGGAGTAGCTTCCCTCCCTCCGGTCGATGTGCTCGATTCGGTTGGTCCCGCCACGGGCCGAGCCAACGAACGAGAAAGCAGACGAACCGCTCACCGTTGCCCGGTGGGCGGCTCGTTTGCGTTGTGCGACAACGGTTTCGGAGATGATGGAAGTGCCGGACCGGTTCGGCGCGGTGCGTGGGGTGCCCGGCGAATCGTCCGCTCGTCGGCGACGGCGAGCAGCAATGTAGTGGTGTCGTCGGCGTGCGCCCACCAGCGGTGGCGCACGCCCGACGGGCAGTAGTAGGAGTCTCCGGTGGACAGCGTCACCTCCTCGCCGTCGGCGACGACCTGATCGCCCCGTGGACCACATAGATCAATCCATCGTTGGGATGGGTGAATTCGCGCTCGCCCCGCTCGGTTCCGCCGGTGTTTGACCGCCGGTCTGCTGCCGATTCTCGTGCCCGGCCTCTACCGGAGCTTTTCCACGGATCTGCGATTGCTGCTCGGCAGTGGGGTGACCTTGACGTCGGTCGTCGGCGTGGTCGTGCACCTGGTTTTCGTCGGCGTGCCGCACCGAACGGCGAAATCGATGGTGGCCGAACGGGTTCGGCACAGGGGTCAGAAGTCGAATACCGAGACCGTGGTGGCCCGCAGTACGCACACGTTGGAGAAGAAGCCGTGATCGGAGACCGGCTTTCCGCGCCAGACGCCGTCGATGGTGGCGACGACGGGTTCGAAATCCTGTGAGCACAGCGGCGGGACGGTGTAATCGGCGAGCGCGCGGATATTGCCGTCGGCGTTCGCCAGATTCGCGCAGGCTTCCTCGGGCTTCGGATGGGTGCCGCCGATTTCCGGCGAACAGATCAGGCTGACCACGCGCCGATCGACGACCTCGACCGAGACCCCGGGCCCCACCGACAGCGTCACCACCGACTGCTCGTCATCGCCGGTCGCCCCCTTGCCCGGCGGGTTCTTGACCGGCGGGGGCGCGGCCTCGACCGGTGCCGCCAGAGCGAGTCCGAGCGCGACCGCCGCGCCGACCGAGAGGCCGGCGATCCGACCGGTGCACGACATGCCATCACCCTTCGTAGACGGAGCCGATCCGACCCGAAGGGTAGCCGAATCAGGACCGCACACCGCGCAATTGGCGTCGCGTGGCGGAACCCCCACCACTCGAAGCGAACTCGGTCGGACGATCAGCTGGCCGTGCGCTCCTCGCGGAACCCCGGCATCCAGGTGCGGACCAGTTCCATGAACGGAAGCTCGGCGTCGAGCTGGGCGAGGATGCCGACCGAACCGCCGAGCACCCGGAATATCATCACGTACTCCGCCGGAAGTTGCAGCGCGCGTGCAGTTTTCATCTCCTGGCTGGAGATGTCGGAGGCCTTGCCCGCGACCCGCTGCATCCACTTGCGGGTGAAGTGGAACGAGTCGGACTTGATCGGGTCGGTGAACGGCCGCAGGTAGTCGGCGATCTCCTGATGGGTGACGGTGCGGCCGGGGATGACCCAGCCGTTGTCGTACATGAGCTCGGTGAGCTCCTCGAAACGCTCCGCGACCGCGAGCGCGAGCATCCGGCCGAGCACCGGGGGGAAGCCGTTCGGCAGCGGCGCGCAGGCGCCGAAGTCGATGACGGCGAGCCTGCCGTCGGCGAGCATCATGAAGTTGCCGGGGTGCGGGTCGGCGTGCAGCAGCCCCACGGTCTCCGGCGAGGAGAAGTGGAAGCGACCCATCAGTCGCGCGACCTTGTTGCGCAGGTCGCGGGTGCCGTCCGGATCGTCGGCGCCCGCCTTGATGATCGAGGAGACCGCGGTGCCGTCGAGCCACTCGGTGACGATCACCTTCGGCGCGCTGGCCACCACCTTGGGGACCACGATCTCCTGGTGCCCGTCGAAACCCTTGGCGAACGCGCGCTGGTTCGCTCCCTCGTTGCGGTAGTCGAGCTCCTCCTCGGTGCGCTCGGTGATCTCGGCGAGGATCGGCTTCACGTCGGCGCCGGGGATGACCGACGCGAGCAGCCCGGTCATCCGGTTCAGCGTCTTGAGGTCCGCGCGCAACGCCTCGTCGGCGCCGGGATACTGCACCTTCACCGCGACGGTCCGCCCGTCCGACCACACCGCCTTGTGCACCTGGCCGATGCTGGCCGACGCGGCCGGGCGGTCGTCGAACTCCTGGAAGCGCTGCCGCCACTGGGTGCCGAGCTGCTGGTCGAGCACCCGATGCACGGTCTCCGCGGGCATCGGCGGCGCGGCGGCCTGCAGCTTGGTCAGGGCCTCGCGGTAGTGCTCGCCGAACTCCTCCGGGACCGCGGCCTCCATCACACTGAGCGCCTGCCCGAACTTCATCGCGCCGCCCTTGAGCTCGCCGAGCACGGTGAACAGCTGCTCGGCGGCCTTCTGATTCAGCTGGGCGTTGATCTCGGACTTGTCGCCGCCCGCCAGCTTCTTCCCGAATCCCACGGCGGCCCGGCCGGCGATGCCGAGCGGAATCTTGGCCAACTTGGCGTTACGGGACGAGCGGCGGCGCACGATCTCAGACACCTACCCATCATGGCGGAAGAAACCACAACTTAGCCACGGCAATCTTGAATAGACGCCGCGGACAGGTAGTGACCCCAGTCACTGTTTTTCCGCCCGATCGGGCGCCCGCTCCGGTACGCGACATGCGGTGAGCCCAGCGGGAATTCGGCGGCAACCACACTCGTCGTGGCGGGGCCAGCGGCGCCGGTCGAGCAGCCGGGCGCAGAGGTCCACCTCCAGCGTCGCGTCCAGGGTGGCGAGCGGGCGACGAGTCGACAGCGCCAGGATGTCCTCGACCTCACTGACCGCGAGGGCCGCGATCGCCGCGACCTTCGCGGGGGAGGCGTGCCCGACCCGGTCGAGCAACTGCGCGGCCAGGTGCGGCCACTCGGTGTCATGGTCGGCGCGCAGCAGATCGGCGCAGCGCAAGCAGCTGGTCGCGCCCGGCAGCACGAGCGGGCCGATCACGCCGCGGCCGTCGCGCAGCCGGACCGGCAGGTGGGCGATCCGGTACCGCACCAGATCGTCGATGAGCCGAGGGTCGGCGACCATCGTGTCCGCCAGCACGACCAGGTCGTCGCGCCAGCCCGAGACCGGACCCGCCTGCGGCCCGTACTCGCGCGAACGACTCGGCCGTACCCCCAGTTTGCGCAGGCCCGTGACGATCGCGTCCGACATCGGGCCGAGCCCGTGCACCCGGACCGAGCTGATCCGCCCGCCGCGCTCCTCCGGATGCTCGAGCAGCCCCGCCTCGTCGAGCACGTCGAGCAGCGCCATCGCGCGATCCGGTTCGATGCCGTGTTCGCCTGCGCGCCAGACGATTTGGGGCTTGCTCTGGGTGCCGTCCAGTAGCCGTAGGAACGCGACGACGGTGTCGGTGCCGAGCCCGCCGGCGTCGAGTAGCAGCGCGGTCTCGGGATGCCAGCCGAGTTGCACGACGCCGGACGGGCGCACCAGCACGGTGAGCTGCGGGGGCAGCATCGGCCCACGACACAGGGATGTCATGCCGTGCAGTATGCGCAATCCGAGGAGTCCGGCCGGGGCCGAAAACCCTGGTTATCCACAGGCTTTCGGCTTCACCAACAGGGCAATCAGGCGGACGTGTCGTTGTCCTTGCCCAGGTCAGGGCCGGACTCGCCGCTGTCCGCGTCGCGCTCGCCGGACTTGTCGCGCTCGGCCTTCTCCCGCGCCTCGGTCTCGGCCAGCTGCGCGAGCGGATCGTCGAAGGCGGTGGCGCCGCCGCCGATCACCGCGTCGATGAAGCCCGCGGGGGAGTCCAGGTCGTTGGAGTCGGGCAGCAGGTCCGGGTGGGCCCAGACGCCGTCACGCTTCTCCACACCCGCATCGCTGGTGAGCCTGCGCCACAGCGCCGCCGCCTC
>NZ_BAGH01000315.1 GCF_000308715.1 Nocardia tenerifensis NBRC 101015 | reverse complement strand
ACGGGCAAGACGGCCCTGCTTGTCGATCTTGCCGCCGAGCGCATCGCGGCGGGCGATGCCCCCGAATCCGTGCTGGTCCTTGCCCATTCGAAGCAGGCGGCGAGCGCGGCCCGCGACGCCATCACCGCGCGCCTGGCCGGCCCCGACACCGAGGGCGGGGTGCCCGGCGCGACCAGGGAGCCGCTGGCCCGCACCCTGCACTCCTACGCCTTCTCGGTGCTGCGCAGGCACGCGCTGGCGCACGGCAATCCGCCGCCGCGTTTGCTGACCGGTGCCGAGCAGGATGCGGTGCTGCGCGAGATGCTGCGCGGCGATCTGACCGACATCGCGGAGGGCGCGACCGGCCTGTGGCCCGAGCGCCTGCAGCCCGCGCTGGCCCTCGGCGGATTCGCCGAGCAGTTGCGCGATCTGATGCTGCGCGCCACCGAACGCGGCCTCGGCCCCGAGGATCTCGTGCGACTCGGCCGCGAACACGGTAAACCGGAGTGGGTGGCGGCGGGCAAGTTCGCGGTGCGCTATGAGCAGACGATGCTGCTGCGCTGGTCGGTGGGTGTCGAGGCGCCCGAGGCCACCGCGCCCGCGCTGGACGCCGCCGAGTTGATCGGCGCCGCGCTGGACGCGCTGGCCGGGGACGCCGAGTTGCTCGCCGCCGAACGGGCTCGAATCCGGTACCTGCTGGTCGACGACGCACAGCATCTCGACCCGCAGGCCGCGATCCTGGTCCGGGCGATCGGGCACAGCGCGCACACCACCGTCGTGGCGGGCGACCCCGACCAGGGCATCTTCGCCTTCCGCGGCGCGGACGCGCGGTTCGTCGCCGACCTGGCCGCGCCGGACGGGCAGCGAATCGTCTTGCGGGACAACCATCGTTCGGGCGGACCGGTGCAGCTGGCGGTCACCAGGGTCGCGGCCAAGTTGCCCGGCAGTGCGCCGCAACGTTTTTCGCTGCCGAAGCGGGGCGACGAACCTGAGGGCGACACCGAGGTGCGGGTGCGCGTGCTCGCCACCCCGGCCAAGGAGGCCGCGCTCATCGCCGATCACCTGCGCCGCGCGCACCTGACCGGGGGTGTGCCGTGGTCGCGGATGGCGGTGATCGTCCGTTCGGTGCCGCTGTCCCTGCCGCCGCTGCGGCGCGCGCTGCTGGCGGCCGGGGTGCCGGTGCAGCAGCCCGCGCTGGACACGCCGTTGGCGCGGCGTCGGGGCGCGGCGTGGATGCTGCTGTCGCTGCGCGCCTTGCTCGCCGGGGAAAAGGGGTCGGCGTTCGAGCCGGAGGACGCGCTGGACCTGCTCGCGGGTCCGCTCGGCGGCGCCGATCAGATCACGCTGCGTCGCTTGCGGCGCGGTGTGCGGCGCAGTGTGCTGGAGTCCGAGCGCAGCAGGGCGCGGTCCGGCCGGGAGGCCGAGTACTCGGAGCCGGAACCTGAACGGGCGGTGGAGAGTTCGGAGCGGAGCGCGCGGTTGCCCGAGCCGAGTCCGGCAAGCCTCGAGCGGGCCGTCGATGACGACGATTGGTATGGCCTGGAGCCCGAATGGGTTCCGGAGGACGACGAATGGCGTGGCAGCGAGGCCGAGCAGGGCGAGGACGATGACTTTGCGGCTGACCCTGCCGCCCCCGATGGTCCCGACTCGGCCGTGGTCGGCTCCGCGGCGACCGGGACCGATGGACCAGCGTCGTCGGCGGTCGGCCCTGGTGCCGCCGACGCCGGCTTTGAACGGGCGGCGGCCGACCCTGCTATGGCCGAGGTCGACGGCTCTGAAGAAGCGGCGGGCGGCCCCGCTGCCGCCGAGGTTGACGGCGCCGAACGGAGCGCGGCGGACCGTGCCGACCCCGAACTCGCTGGTGCCGAGCGTATCTCGTCCGGTGACGGGAGGTCGCCGGAGCCCACCGAAGACGAGGACGCCCCCGTCGAACTCCGCCACGGCATCGATCAATCCTCCGCAGAGGTGCTGCGGGACTTGCTGATCGGGACCGGCGACACTCGAATCTTGGACCGCCTGACCGACGTTGAAGCCGCGCCGCTGCGCCGTGTGCTCGACGCGTTGGAGCGGGCACGCAAGGCGCGCCGTCGCGGCGCGGGCCTGGAGGACGTGCTGTGGGCCCTGTGGACCGCGTCGCGCCTCGAACGGCGCTGGGTCGGGCAGTCCGAGCGCGGCGGCGCGGTCGGCATGCAGGCCGACCGCGATCTCGACGCCGCCGTCGGATTGTTCGACGCCGCCGCGGGCTACGTGGACCGCCTGCCGCGCGCGAGCATCGAAGGTTTCGTGGAATACCTGACGCAGCAGGAGATTCCGAACGGCGCCGCGCCGCGCACCGCGCCCAAGGAGGCCGTCGCGCTGCTCAGCGCGCACGCCGCCGCCGGGCGGGAGTGGGACGTCGTCGCGGTGGCCGCTGTGCAGGAAGGGATTTGGCCGAACCCGAGGGCGCGCGGCACGCTGCTGAACACCGAGGACCTGGTCGACCTGACCGCGGGCGTCATCGACGGTGGCGAACAGGTGAGCCGCGCGGCGCCGATCCTCGCCGAGGAACGCAGGCTGCTGCTCGTCGCGTGCAGCCGAGCCCGGCGCTCGCTGTTGGTCACCGCAGTGGAATCCGTCTCGGGCGAACGGGATCTCGTGCCCTCCCGGTTCCTCGCCGAGCTGCTCGGGCACGACGAGGACGGCGAGCCGGCCGCGCTGCCGGTCGCCGACCCCGGCCGCGCGCTGGTCATGCATTCGCTGGTGGCCGAGTTGCGCGGCGCCGTCTGCGATCCCGACTCCGACGAGGAGCGCAGGCAGCGCGCCGCCCACCAGCTGGCCCGCCTGGCCAGCGCGGGCGTGCCGGGCACCCACCCCGATGACTGGTACGGCACAGCCGAATTGAGCTCGCGGCGCTCGCTCTGGGAGGACGACGAGAGCGCGGTCGGCCTCTCCCCGTCCACCGTCGAGCTGCTGCGCACCTGTCCGCTGCGCTGGGCGCTGGAGCGTCACGGCGGCACCGACGGCGACAATCCGCACGCCGTCAAGGGCAACCTGGTGCACACGCTGGTGCAGGCGCTGGCGGGGCGGGTGCCCGAGGCACAGGTGCGCGCCGCGCTCGACAAGGCCTGGCGTTCGGTCGATCCCGGCTCCGGCTGGCACTCCCGGCAGGAGCTGCGCCGCACCGAGGCCATGCTCGAGACCTTCATGGCGTGGGTGCGCAACACCCGCGGCGAACTCACCCAGGCCGGCGTCGAGGTGCCGGTCGACTGCGTGCTGCCGCCCCGCACGGAAGACGAACGGCCCGTGCGCATTCGCGGCCGGGTCGACCGGCTGGAGCGCGACGCGCTCGGCCGCTTCGTCATCGTGGACGTGAAGACGGGCAAGTCGCCGGTCACCAAGCAGGCGGCGGTCGACCACGCGCAGCTGGCGACGTATCAGGTCGCGGCCGCGATGGGCGCGCTGGACCAATCCGACTCCGCCGCAGCCGAATCCGCGGACGACCCGGGGACGAGCGATCGGCCCGGCCCGCTCGGCGAGCCGGGCGGCGCGCGACTGGTGTACGTCGCCAAACCGAGCAGCAAGGAGGGCGCCACCCAGCGCATGCAGCCGCCGCTGGACGCCGAGGCCCTCGACAAGTGGCGCGACACCATCCACGACGCCGCCGCCGCCACACAGGGGCCGAGCTATCTCGCCATGCGCAACGACGGCTGCCGCCACTGCCAGGTCGCGGGCAGCTGCCCGGTCCAGGACACCGGTAGGCAGGTGACCGACGAGTGAGCGAGAAGCCGATCCGCGTACCGCTGCCGATCTGCGGACCCGAGTGTCTGTGCTGCTCGGTCATTCCGGAGCGCGCGATCGACGCCGCCGCGCACGCGGGCACCGCCCATCGCCGCGGACTCGGAGGGCGCAGGCGGCGAATGGGCCCGCTGCCGCCGGCGTGCGACGTCGACGAGGCGCAGACGTGACCGGCGTGACGCCGCATCAACTGGCCGAGGCGCTCGGCCTGCCGCCGCCCACCGACGAACAGGCGGCGGTGATCGCCGCGCCCCCCGGCCCGACGCTGGTCGTCGCGGGCGCGGGGGCGGGCAAGACCGAGACGATGGCCGCGCGCGTGGTGTGGATGGTGGCCAATCGGCTCGTGCTGCCCGACGAGGTGCTCGGCCTGACCTTCACCCGAAAAGCCGCGCAGCAGTTGACCGCTCGCATCCGGACCCGGCTGGCGCGGCTGGCGGGCGCGCCGCTGCTGCGCGAGCTCGATCCCTCGGGTCACTTGCGGGCGCAGCTGTCCGGGGCCGAGCCGGAGATCAGCACCTACCACTCGTACGCGGGCAGGCTGCTCACCTCGCACGGCCTGCTGCTGCCCGTGGAACCCTCGGCGACACTGCTCACCCAGACCCAGCTCTGGCAGCTCGCGCACCAGGTCGTGCGCACCTGGGACGGTGATCTGGACACCGACCGCACGCCGGTCTCGGTCACCGAGGCCGTCCTCGCGTTGTCCGGGCAGCTCGCCGAGCACCTGGTCGAGCCCGAGCAGTTGGCCGAGGCGCACACCGACCTGGAGAAGCTCGTGCACACCCTCCCGCCCGGCCCGCGCCAGCGCGGCGGGCCGAGCCAGGCCCTGCTGAGCATCCTGCAGGTCCAACGGGAACGCATCGCCCTGCTGCCGCTCGTGCAACAGTTGGCCGACGCACTACGCCGCCGCGGCGCACTGGATTTCGGCGCCCAGATGTCGCTGGCCGCACGGCTCGCCGCCGAGCACCCCGAGGTGGCCGCCGCCGAACGCGCCCGCTTCCGCCTCGTCCTGCTCGACGAGTACCAGGACACCGGCCACGCCCAACGCGTCCTGCTCGCAGCCCTTTTCGGCGGCGCGCCGGAGGCGACGACCCGCACCGGGCAGCCCACGCGCGCCGGAACAACCACAGCGGCCGCGTCATCGGATAGTGCGCGGGCCGTGCGCGGC
>NZ_BAGH01000316.1 GCF_000308715.1 Nocardia tenerifensis NBRC 101015 | reverse complement strand
TGATGTCGATCGATCTGTCGTTCTTCCGCTCGGAGACCTCGCAGCGCCTGCGGGATGAAGGGCGTATCGAGGGCCGATCTGAGGGCCGATCCGAGGGGCGTATCGAGGGCCGATCTGAGGGAGTCGCGGGGAGCATTCTGCGGATTCTCGAGCGCCGCGGAGTCGTTGTCGATGATGGGGTGCGAGAGCGTCTGACGTCGTGCACCGATCTGGCGTTGCTGGAGCGCTGGCTCGATCGGTCGCTGACGGTAACCAGCACTGCCGAACTCTTCGACGCCGAGTGATTTCGAAATTTTCGGCGAGATAGGTCGAAGGGGTGTAGGTGGCTCCGACCAAGGGGTGACAGCAGGTCATCGGATTGGTTAGGAGCAGTTATGTCTGTCAATACGTTCTTTTGGTTCGAGACGGCGGCGGAAGAGGCGGCGGCGCTGTATACGTCGGTGGTGCCCAACTCGCGGGTTACCGAGGTGGCTCGGGATTCGGAGGGGGCGGCGTTCGTGGTGGCGATGGAGCTGGATGGGCACGGGGTCACCTTGATGAACGGCGGGCCGGGGCATGCGCTGACGGATGCGGCGTCGCTGCAGATCGTGGTGGAGACGCAGGAGGAGATCGACCGGATGTGGGAGGCGCTCACCGAGGGTGGGGCGCCGGGGCCGTGCGGGTGGTTGACCGATCGCTACGGACTGTCGTGGCAGATCGTTCCCGCCGCCCTGCCGACCCTGATGAACGGCGAGAACGCCGCGAAGACCATCGCCGTCGGCACGGCTCTGCGCGGCATGTCCAAGCTCGATATCAAGACCCTCCAGGACGCGTACGACCACGCCTGACCAAGGGCCGGGTTACGCTCGGTCCATGCGGCGATTCGAAGCGACGATCGAGGCGGGTGCGGGCGGCGGCGCGTATGTCGCGGTGCCCGCCGAGATCGTCGCCGAGCTGGGTGGCGGCGGCCGCATCCCGGTGGCGGCCGCCTTCGACGGCGTCGAGTACCGGGGCTCCATCGCCGACATGGGCGCCGGGCCGTGCCTCGGCGTGTTGAAGGCGATCCGCGCCGAACTCGGCAAGGGGCCGGGCGATCGGGTCGTGGTGACCCTGGCCCGCGACGACGCCGAGCGGACCGTGCAAGTCCCGGACGACCTCGCCGAGGCGCTGCGATCCGCAGGCCTGCGGGCGGCGTTCGACGCACTGTCCTATTCGCGACGGCGCGAACACGTCGCCAAGATCACCGAGGCCAAGGCCGCCGAGACCCGCGCCCGACGCATCGCGAAGGTCGTCGACTCGCTGCGCTGACGACTACTCAGCGAAGGGATCGATGTCGGCGAACGTATCGACCCAACGATGCGGCGGCCGTGGCGGATTCGGCTCCCCGTCCCTGGCGAGCCCGATGGCGTGCCAGCCCGCGGCGACGGCCGCGTCGAGCTCGTCCGGGTGATCGGACAGGAACAGAATCCGGTCACCGGGCACGCCGATCCCGCTCGCGATCTTCTCGTAGGACGAGGGCTCGCGTTTGCCGCCGGCCGTCGACAGGTCGAAATGTCCTGCGATCACCGAGGACAACTCGCCCCCACGCGCGAACGCGAACCAATCCTGTTGGTTGCGAACCGATCCCGACGAGTACACATACAGCGCGAGCCCGTCCGCGTGCCAAGTGCGCAGCGCGGGCGGCACGTCGGGGAAGAACTCACCGTGCAGCGCGCCGGCGCGGAAGCCCTCCGCGCAGATCAACCCTTGCGCCGCCTTGAGCGACTCCGCCTTGACGTCGGAGTCGAGCCAGCCGCGCAGAATCTCCGCCACCTCGTCGGTGTCTGCCTGCGGCCGTTCGCTTTCCGCGCGGACGGCGGCGATGACCGGAGCGGCCGCACCCGCGCGATTCTCGGCGAGCCACGCCGGAAGACGTTGGCGGGTATAGCCGTACAGATCTTCGCGCACCGAACTGGTCGGGCTGGTGGTCCCCTCGATATCGATCACCACCGTGGTGATCATGAGGCGGTGAGCAATTCGTCCAGGGTCGGGAAACCGGAGCTGATCTTGTCGCCGGTGAAGTCGCCGACCCAGCCGTCTTCCTCCTCGAAGAAGCGGATGGCGATGAAGTCGGGCCTGCTGCCCATGTCGAACCAGTGCAGGGTGCCGGCCGGCACCGAGAGCAGATCCCCGCCCTCGCAGACGACGGCGAGCACCTCGTGCCCGAGGTGCAGGTAGAAGCAGCCGCGACCGGCGGCGAAGTAGCGGACCTCGTCCTCGGCGTGCCGGTGCTCGTCGAGGAACTTCTCCCGCGCACCCTTGGCGATCTGCGGCCACTCCGGGTTCGCGTCGTCGGGATGGATGCGCGCGACGTCGATGTGCTTGTAGCGGCCCGACTCGTTGAGCTCGGCGACGTTGCCGGTGTAGTGCGCGAGCAGCTCGTCGGAGTCGATGGACTCGGCGTTGTCCACCACCGGCCAGCGGCCGAAAGTGATGCCGTGCTTGGCCAATTCGGTGCCGATCACCGCGTCGTCGGTGGTCCGCACCCGCACGTCGGCCGCGTTGTCGGCGGCCATCACCTGAAGCAGAGTCATGTCAGTCCCATCTCGAGAGTGTCCTCGCGCGCGCCGAAGGCCTCGCGACGCCCGGTGCGGGCCACCAGCTCGCACAGCGCCTCCAGGCATTCGGCGCGATCACGCGCCTGAGAAAGATTGTCCCCCCACGCGGTGATTCCATGGCCCGCGATGAACAGGACCGGCGGTGCGTCGGGGTGGTCGGTGAGATAGCGCTCGATATCGGCGCCGATGCGCGGCACATTCGCCCAGTTGGGGAACACCGGGATCTCGATCGTCGCCGGATCGGCGCCGCCGAGGCCCTTGATCAACTCGTAGTCGGCGAGGCGCAGCGTGGCCACCGCGTCGGGCGAGCCGACGCGGGTCGCCAGCGCGGTGGCGTAGGGCGGATGGATGTGCACGACGGCCCGCGCGGTGGTGGCCCGGTACGCCGCGGTGTGAATCGTGGTCTCCGCCGAGGGTTTCCGGCCGCCGGTCGCGGTCGGCGTCGAGTCCGCGACCAGGACGGTCACCATATCGCGTTCGGTCAGTTCACCTTTGGACAACCCGCTGCCGGTGATGACGGCGGTCGCGCCGGTCCGCACCGAGATGTTGCCCGCGGTGCCCGGCATCCACCCGCGCGCGTACAGCCCGCGCGCGATGTCGGCGATCTCCTTGCCGGGCAAGGGATCTCCGGCATCCCCGCGATGCACCACACCCGACTCGGTGACGACCGCCGTCACCAATTCGCCCGGCGTGACATCGAATGCCGGGTTGAACACCTGGGTCCCCTCGGGAGCCGTTGCCACACCGCCGAATCCGGTCACCTCGGCGGCGGCGCGCTCCTCCACCACGATGTCGCGCCCGGTCGCCATGTTCGGGTCGCGGGTCGACTCGGGCGCGACCACGATGAACGGAATGCCGTGATGGAGCGCCGCGAGCGCGAGCGAGTACGTGCCGATCTTGTTCGCCACGTCGCCGTTCACGGTGACCCGATCCGCGCCGACGAGCACGCAGTCGACCTGCCCGGTCGCCATGGCCCAGGCCGCCGCGGAGTCGATGGTGAGCCGATGGGGGATGCCGGCCTCGGCGAGTTCCCAGGCGGTGAGCCGCGCGCCTTGCAGCAGCGGCCGGGTCTCGTCGACCAACACGTTCTCGATCGCACCCCGCTCGGACAGCACCCGCAGCGCGCCGATCGCGGTGCCGAACGCGCTGGTCGCCAGCCGCCCGGTATTGCAGTGGGTGAGCACGCGCAGCGGCCGGTCGGGGCAGAGGCGCTGCACCAGATCGGCGGCGTGCGTCGCGGCGGCCCGGTTGACCCGGCCGTCCTCGGCCAGCATCGCCAGCGTCTCGGCCAGCACGGCGTCGGCGCCCTCGGCGACCTTGGCGCGCACTCGCCGCACCGCCCACGCGAGGTTCACCGCAGTCGGCCGGGCGGCGGCGATCCGATCGGCGTCGGCCTGCACCCGAGCTTCGTCGACGACCCCGTCGACGGTGTGCGCGGCGGCGGAGATGACCACGCCGAACGCCCCCGCGATGCCGATGGCGGGCGCGCCGCGGATGGCGAGCACCTTGATGGCGTCGATGACCGCGTCGACCGTGCCGAGACGCAGTTCGCGGACTTCGTGCGGTAACCCACGCTGGTCGATGGTGACCAGCACACCGTCGTCCCAGATCAGGGAACTGTCGTCCATCAGGCGCTTCCTTACCGCGTGGAGCCGTGTTGTGCCTGGTCAACGGTATCGGAATGGGACGGTTTCTAGAAAGTCGGTTGCCGGGGGCGCAGCGGGGGTCAGCCGTCGGGAGGCAGGGTCGGCAGCCGGAACCGTCGCCCGAGACGCAGTGCGCCGACTGTCTACCCGGCGGCCTGCGCGCGCAGCTTAGCGGCCCGCTCGCGCGGATCGTAGTCCGGCCCGACGCCCTCGATCAGCAACAGATCGCCGTCGATGTGGTCGGTGCGCAGGCGGAGGATCTCCTGATACGCGGGGGAGCGGTACCACGCCCGCGCCGTGTCCAGATCGGGGAACTCGAGCAGGACCATGCTGCCCGGCCAGTCGCCCTCCACGATCTCGGCGGGCGGGCCGTGGATGACGAAGCGTCCGTCGAACGGGTCCAGGGTGTCTTGAATGCGCTTGAGGTACTCGAGGATGTCGGCGTGCGGCCTGCGGGCGCGCAGGTGGGCGAAGCCATAGGCGGACATTGGTGTTCCCTTGCTCGGCGACGCCGCCGGAACGCGACGCCGATCCGAACGTAGGCCGCGCGGTGGGAACGGACAATTACCTCGAAGGTAAGCGCGGATCGCGGAAATCGAGGCGGTAATCGTCGATAAAGCACAATCGGGCCGCCGGTTCGCAAAGGAACCGGCGGCACGGTTGTGGATCGGTTACCGGTCGCTCATCCCGCGTCGGCCGGCATCGCGCGGATCTTCGTCCTGGCGCTGATTCGGCATGCGGTCCGACGGTGCGCCGCGACCCATGTCCTGATCTCGACGCTGTTGCTGTTGCTGCCGATCCATCTGCCTCGGCGTTTTTTTAGGCGCTTTCTTCGACTTTTCAGCCATCTCCACTCGGTCCTTTCCGGGGATTGTTATTCGCCTAACGCAACTCACGATAGCGAGCCCCGGGCAATTCCGAAAGAGGAAATGAGAAAAGGCTGTCATACCGGCGATCCGGGGTTGTTCTCCCAGGTAGGAGCCGTATTCTTCTGGTTATGGCTTGCGCGCCTCGATGAGAAATCGGGTCGAGTGGGCGACGAATGGACCATTTTCCTGGATCTCGTCGTGCATCGCGCGGAGGCGATCGTGGTACCGGTCCACTGTGAAGTCCGGGACCATCCACGGCACCTTCCGCAGGAAGTACACGACCGCGCCGATATCGGCGAACTCGACGCGTAAACGTTCGTATCGGAGATCGATGACGTCGAGTCCGGCGACGGCTGCGGCGGCCCGATCGTCATCGGGATTGCGGCGCTTGCGAATTTCCTCGGTCTGCGCGCCGATGAAATACTCGACGAGTTCGAAAACGCTTGCGTCGCCGACGTGTTGCGCCAAATAGGTGCCCGACGGCCGCAGCACCCGCGCGATCTCGGACCACCACACGGTGACCGGATGCCGGCTGACCACCAGATCGAACGCGTTGTCCCCGAACGGCAACGGCGGCTCGTCGGGGTCCACGACCAGCGCCACGCCGAGCGGGTGCAGCAGGTGGGTGGCCTTGGCGATATTCGGCGGCCAGGACTCGGTCGCCACCATCAGCGGCGGCAGGCTTCCGGCGCCGGCCAGCACCTCGCCGCCGCCGGTCTGAATGTCCAGTGCCGCAGCGACTTTCCCGAGCCGCTCACCCAGCAACCGCTGGTAGCCCCAGGACGGCCGCTGCTCGCTGGCCCGCCCGTCCAGCCAGCCGAAATCCCAGCCGGCCACCGACACCGCGTCGGCCTCGGCCACCAGTTCCTCGAAGCTGCGTCCCATGCCCCGATTGTTGCCGAACGGTTGCCGCCACGGCAAAGGGGTTTCCCGCCGCGCCGCGACCCACGCGGTACCGAGCAAGCGAGTCCGTCCAACTGCCGCTACGACGCGATACAGGCCGAGCCCAAAGGCTCAGTCCCTTCAGGCACGCCGACCTGTCTACGGCTATGCGGAGGAGA
Organism: Nocardia tenerifensis NBRC 101015; assembly: GCF_000308715.1. Classification (GTDB taxonomy): domain Bacteria; phylum Actinomycetota; class Actinomycetes; order Mycobacteriales; family Mycobacteriaceae; genus Nocardia; species Nocardia tenerifensis. The sequence goes on along the minus strand of NZ_BAGH01000316.1, from coordinate 4,133 downwards.
TACACAGAGCTTGCGTACTGTTCACAAGGGCTGGACACCCTGTGAAAGGTGCGGAGGCGCTGTGAGATCCACGGCGGGCCTGCTCGCCGTCCACGGCAGCCGAATCGTCAGCGGCGAACTCCCGGGGCCTGTCGGCTCCCCACCACGAGGACGGTGCTGCTGCCGCCCTCGCCGGGCTCTACCGTGGCAACGGCAGGAATTCGACCGTCGCGCCGTCGGCGGCGTCGGGCGGGACGACGACCAGACCGTCTCGATCGATGAGGCCGCCGAGGTGGGCGGTGCGGACGCTCGGGTCGCCGAGCCAGCCACCCGCCGGTGCGAAACGGGCGGGGACGATCCGGGTGACCGGGCCGGAGATCTCGGCGGCGTTGTGCAGCGGACCGAGCAGCGGTGGCCGAGCGGTGCCGTCCGTGCGCCCGGCGACGATGGCGGGCGCCAGGGCCATGAGGGTCGCCACGGCCGCGAACGGATTGCCGGGCAGGCCGAGAACCGTGGTGCCCGTGGACAGTTCGGCCACCACCGTGGAGCCCCCGGGCCGTAACCGGAGCCGCCGCACCAGGACTCGCGCCTCGGCCCGGGCCACCGCGGCGCGGAGCTGATCCGCCGCGCCGCTGCCCGTCGCGCCGACGATCACCAGCAGGTCGCACTCGCGCGCCGCGGCCAGCACCTCGTCGAAGCCGTTCGGGGTGTCGCGCAGGTGCACCCGATCGGCGGTGCGCATTCCATACCAGGACAGCAGGTCCGGCAGTATCGGCCCGATGGAGTCGCGGGTCTGGCCCGCGTGCAATGGTCCCTCGCTGCGAATCTCGTCGCCGGTCATCACGATTCGCGCGCGGACCGGCCCGCGCACCTGTGCCGCGGTCACCTCCACGCTCGCCGCCGCGGAGATCAGGGCGGCGGTGACCGGGGTCCCCTGCGGCGCAACGAGATCACCGGGTCGCCGGTCCTCGCCGCGACGGCGGATGTCGTCCCTGATCGGGGTGTCCGGCAGTCGGTGCAGGGTGTCATCCGGTGCCACCCTGGTGAATTCGTCCCGGACGACGGCGGTGGTGCCGTCCGGCACGTGCGCGCCGGTGGCGATGCGCACCGCCTCGCCCGGCAGCAGCCCGACCGGGCGCTGGCCGCCCGCGAACCCGATGTCGCGGCGCAGTCGCCACGGACCCCCGTCCGCCACCGCGTACCCGTCCATCGCGGACACGTCGAAGCGGGGCAGCGGTCCGACGGCCGCCAGCGGCGCGGCGAGCGCGGCTCCGCGCACCGAGCGCAGATCCGCCGAGTAGGCGGTGAGCCGGGACAGGTTGTCGCGCAGCGTCTTCCGCGCGTCATCGAGCGAGAGCGCGGGCTCGGTTCCCGCGGCGACCGACGCGCGGGCCTCCCGTACCTCCTCCTCGGTATCGCAGTCGGCGATCCCGGGCAGCGCGATGATCGCCGAGTCGGCGGGGATCAACGCCTTCATCGGCTGATTGATCAGCGATTCCAGCCGGTCAAGCGCCGCCGTCAACGCGGTCCGCCGCCACACCCCGATGAGATACTGCGGCCGACCCGACTCGTCCGCCGCGAACACCGCGTCCGCGCCGGATTCGCAGGTGTGCCTGATCAATTCGGTGACCGAGGCGGCCGACAGGAACGGCAGATCGGCCGCTAGCACCACCACGAGCGGCGCCGCCGAGCCCAGCGCGCGCAATCCCGCGCCGATCGCCGCCACCGGCCCGGACCCCGGCGGCACCTCGCGCGTCTGCCCGATCTCCGGCGGCAGCTCCGGGCGCCGTGGCCCGACCACGACCGTGTGCGCGCACGAGGCGACGGCGGCCAAGGCAGCGTCGAGCATGGAACGGCCGCCGATGACGATCGCGGGTTTGTCGACCCCGCCCATGCGGCTGGCGCGCCCGCCCGCGAGCACTATCGCGTCGGCAGCGGTCACCGAGCACGACCTCGGCTCGGCGCCTCGCCGGACGACGATCCCGCCCCCGGATGCATCCGGCCGGACTGCGACACAGGGCCCAAGCACCTCATGGCGGACATGCTAATTCGTCTCGGCCCGGAAGCAGGGAGGCGGACGGTCTACACGGACGAACAGTCGCGCAGCGGCCGGAGCAGGCAGAACTCGTTGGTCTCCGGATCGGCGAGGGTGAGCCGCCGCGCCGTCGAGGAGTCGGCGTCCTCGATCGCCGTGGCGCCGGCGGCTTGCAGCCGGGCCACCTCGGCGGCCTGATCGTCGAAGGACGCGAGGTTCAGGTGCAGCAGGTTGCGGCCGGACTTCACCTCGGGTGTGCGCACGAACTCCAGCCACGAGCCGAGCCCGGTCGGCGACCGCAGCCCGGCCACCCGCTCACCGCCGTGGGCGACCGGCCAGCCCGAGGCGGTGGCCCAGAACTCGGCTAGCCGCAGCGGATCTCGGGTGTCCATCACGATGGCCGCGACGGCGCCGGTGTCCACGTACTCCTCGCGTGGTTCCAGCACACAGAACTCGTTGCCCTCCGGATCGGCCAGCACCACCCACGGCACCGCGCCCTGCCCGATGTCGATGCGGCGCGCGCCGAGCGACAGCGCGCGATCGACCTGCAGGCGCTGGTGATCGATCGAGCGGCTGGCCAGGTCGAGGTGAATGCGGTTCTTGCCGTTCTTGGCTCGCGCCGCGGGCAGGAAGGCGAGGGCGAGATCGGCGCCGTCGGGGTCGGGGGCGGCCACGTCCACCTCTTCCGGGCGGTCGATGGTCACGCCCCAGCCGAGCAGCTCGGCCCAGAAGTCCGCGATGAACCGCGGCCGGTCCGCGTCGAACACGACACACGCCAAGCGGGTGGACATGTTTCAACGGTAGCGCGGCGCGCCGGGTGCGCGTTCACGGAAACGGAAAACGCGCCGCCCGCAGGTTCACTCGCCCCTCGGTGATCGGCACGCCCTCGGTGGCGAGCAGCCGCAGCTGCCGGTCGGCCAGGTGCGCCGCGGGCTTGCCGCCCGCGCCGATCACCCGGTGCCACGGCAGATCGGCGGCGTCGGTGCGCATGATCCAGCCGACCGTGCGCGGGGTGGACAGCCCGGCGGCCGCGGCGATGTCGCCGTAGGTCGCCACGCGGCCGGGCGGGATGGACGCGACCAGCTCGCGCACCCGCTCGACCTGCTCGTCAGTGGTGGCCATCGCCGTTCAGAGAGCGGAGCGGATCAGCGCCGCCGTCTCGGCCGGAAGGGCTTGCGGGAGCATGTGATCGCTGTCCCAGTCGTGCACGGTGAGGCGCGCGCCGAGATGCTCGGTGAGTGCGGCGCGGAACTCCGGCGTGACGAACGGCGGCTGCACCTTCAGCGCCTGCACGAGCACCGTCGGCAGGTCCCGCGGCGGCAACACGAAGGGGCGGGCCAGTTGTCCCCAGTAGGAGGTGATCGCGGGAATGCTCATCCGCCAGGCGAAGCGACCCTGCGGCGTCGGCACGAGATGCTCGTCGAGTTCGGCCTCGAGGAGATTCGGCGCCACATCGGCCCACGCGGAGGCGAGCTTGTCCTCGCGCGCCCTGGCCACGGATTCGAAGTCGGGCTCGGCCAGCAGGGACTCGGCGATGTCGCCGACGAACTCGGGCGCCAGGCCGATGGCCGGATCCAGGAGCACGAGCCCGCGAATCAGGTCCGGGCGTCGCCGAGCGAGATACATCGCACACGCGCCGCCGAACGAGTGCCCGACCACAGTCACCGGTTCGGTGGTCTCCGCCTCCAGCAACTCGACCAGATCGTCGGCCACGGCCTCGAACGTCCACGGCGGCAATGCGCTCGAACGTCCGTGTCCGCGCAGGTCAGGAGCGATGATGCGGAGATCGGGAAGGTGGTTGACCGCCAGGTCTTCCCAGCGTTTGCCGTGGCCGGTCATCCCGTGCAGGGCGAGCACCGCCTGGCCGTTCGCCGGGCCGAATCGATAGACATGCAGAGCAGACACCGGTCCATTCTGACCTGTACCACGGACGACCGCTCGGCGAGTCGCGCGAGGGGGGCCTCGGCGTGTCGGTCGTGTCTGTTGCAATAGCCCGCGTGGTGCGATCGGATAGCGCGGTGCGACTAGTTCGCCGGAACGTGGCGGCACCCAGGCCGCGCGCCTGGGGAGCCGACGTTCGCGCGCTGTTCGACGCCGCGGCCGCGGCCGGTCCGGCGCG
>NZ_BAGH01000317.1 GCF_000308715.1 Nocardia tenerifensis NBRC 101015 | reverse complement strand
GCGTTGTCCGCGCTCGCACTGTCCGCCCCGAGCCGGGCGAGCAGGCGCAGTCCGTCCTCGGCCGGACTGCCGGGTGTGGCGGAGAGCAGGACCAACTCCATGCCTGATTCGTCCGGTAAGGCGAAATTTTCCTGATGCAGTTCCAGGAGGCCGACGAGGGGGTGCCGGAAGGTCTTGGGGCCGTGGGTGCGGGCGCGGACGTCGGCGCGGGCCCAGAGGCGGCGGAAGCGCTCGCTGCCCATCGCGAGTTCGCCGATGAGCGAGGCCAGGCGGGGGTCGTCGGGGTATTTGCCCGCGGCCAAGCGCAGGTGCCCGACGGCGTCGAGGCTGCATGCCGCGAAGTCCGCGTACAGCCCGTGCTCGGTCTCCTCGAGAAAGAGATGCCTGGCGGTGTTCATGCCCCGCATCGGCCGGCCGTAGACGAGCCCGGCCAGCCGGTTTCCCGCGAGCACGTCCAAACGGTGGTCCATGATCAGCGCGGGCGCGTCGGCGAACAGTTCGAGGACGCGCAGCAGCTCCGGCCGCACCCGCCCGGCCGGCGTCTTCACCCGGCGCCGTTGGCCGGCGAGCCGACCCAGATGCTCCCGCTCGGTGTCGTCGAGCCCCAGCACCCGCGCGAGCGCATCGAGCACCTGCTCGGACGGCTGAGTCGCCCGCCCTTGCTCGAGCCGCACATAGTAATCCACGCTGACACCGGACAAGTGCGCGATTTCTTCTCGCCGCAACCCCTGCACCCGCCGGTAGCGCTCGGTGGGGATGCCGACCGACGCCGGGTCGACCCGCGCACGCCGGGTGCGCAAGAAACTGGCGAGATCATCCATGGCCCCAGTATGGCCGCGCGGGCACCGGCGAAGGTGGTCCTGTCATTACCAGGAACTCCCGTCCGATGGAGGAACTGTCCCTGAACGCCGGGGCCCGCGCCGCCGAGGATCGAGAACACCCGATCCGAAGGAGTTTTCATGAAGACGCTGATCGTCTATGCCCACCCGGAGCCCGAGTCGCTCAACGGCTCGTTGAAGGACCTCGCGGTCGCCACCTTGACGGGCGCGGGGCACGAGGTGCGGGTGAGCGATCTGTACGCGATGAACTGGAAGGCGGCCGCGGACGCGGCGGACTACGGCCCGCACGCCTCGAAACCACTGAACGTCGCCCTGGACTCGGGCCGGGCGTTCGAGGCGGGGGCGCTCACCCCGGACGTGCGCGCCGAGCAGGAGAAGCTGCTGTGGGCCGACACGATCATCTTCCAGTTCCCGCTCTGGTGGTACACGATGCCCGCGATCCTCAAGGGCTGGGTGGACCGCGTGTTCACCTACCGCTTCGCCTACGGCGTCGGCGAGCACAGCGCCACCAAGTACGGCGAACGCTACGGCGAGGGCACCCTCGCGGGCAGGCGGGCGCTGCTGTCGGTGACCGCGGGCGGCCCCGAGCGGCACTACACCGCGCGCGGAATCAACGGCCCCATCGACGATCTCCTGTTCCCGATCCAGCACGGCATCCTCTACTACCCCGGCATCGAGGTACTGCCGCCGTTCGTGCTGTACGGCATCGACCGCATAACCGACGAGGATTACGCGGATGCCGCCAAAGCCTGGGAGCAGCGCCTGCTCACCCTGGAATCGACCGACCCGATCCCCTTCCGCCGACAGAACTTCGGTGACTACGAGATCCCGTCGCTGAACCTGAAGGAGGGACTGGAGCCCGTGGGCCGCACAGGCTTCGGCCTCCACGTGCGCGGGTAGCCCTGCCCTGCCGCCGGTTTCACCACCGGCGGCCTTCTACCCACTGTACGACTAGCGCGGCGTGCGACAAGGGCGACGACAGGTCGGCCACGTCACCATTGGTCGTGTAGTCGAGCAGCACCACATCGCGGTCAGCGCTGAGTTTCCGAAGCTCCGCAACGAGTTCGGGGACACGATTCTCGAGCACCCATCGATACGTCGGCAGGTAGATCAGCCGCCGCGCCTGCTCGTAGTCGAGCAATGTCCCGTCGAGGCGGTGGCCCAATGGCGCCCCGAGCCGGCGAACGGTTCGCTTGATGCCCTTCATCGTGGCAATGTCGAGCTTGGCGAAGTCTTCCTGTTCTGTGGCAAACACTTTCAGCGCCTGCCATACCCCTTCGACCGATCGCGAGGTGCGCTCGGGGTGCCCGGGCACCGGTATCCCGCCGTGCGGATAGAACGGGCTCAGCCGCACCCAGGGCTCGTCCGCCCTGGAGGTGACGTCGATGACCAGGGCATCCGGGAACTCGCGGCGCAGCGTCGTGCGGCGGCGGTTGGCGACATACAGCGGCATGCGGTCGAGCATCCCACCGGCATCAGACAATTCGAGCCGTCACTGCGCCGAGGCTCGGGCCCGTTCGCGGGCCAGGGCGCGATCGCGTTGCTCTTCGAAGCGGGGGATTCGTATCAGCTCGAGGTCGGACAGGTAGGCGGCGAGGCGTTCGCGGACTTGTTCGCCGCGTGCGCTGAAGTCGGTGCGTCCGAAGACATTCCACTGGCGCAGGACGGGATTGAGCACCTCTTCGAGGTGCTGGCGCAGATCGTAGACGCCGTGTTTGGCCATCAGCACACCGTGGCGGCGGAAATTCGGCATGCCCGCGCCGGGCATCTGGAAGTTCTGCACTATGCGGGCGATCGCCTCGATCGCCTGGTCCGGCACGAGGTCCAGCGCCGTGCCGCACATGGTGCGGTAGAAGATCATGTGCAGGTTCTCGTCGGCGGCGATGCGCTGGAGCATCCGGTCGGCGATCGGGTCGTCGCAGACGCGCCCGGTGTTGCGGTGGGTGACCCGCGTCGCGAGCTCCTGGAAGCTGACGTAGGCGACCGAGTGCAGGAATCCGGCGCCGCTGTGCACATCGGCTTCGGTTGCGCCCGAGGAGAATCCGTTCGTCATGTGGATCATGCGCGCCTGCTCCAGGGCGACCGGATCCACGCCGCGGGTCACCACCAGGTAGTCGCGGATCACGACGCTGTGGCGCATCTCCTCGGCGGTCCAGCGCCCGACCCAGGTGCCCCAGGCGCCGTCGCGGGAGAAGTTCTCCGCGATCTCACGGTGGTAGGAGGGCAGATTGTCCTCGGTGAGCAGGTTCGTCACCATCGCCGCCTTGGCGACCTCGCTCAACCTGGATTGCGCCGGGTCCCAATCGACTCCGTCGAGCATGGCGAAGTTGCGGCCCTCGTCCCACGGCACATAGTCGTGCGGCTGCCAGTCCTTGGACATCGCCAGGTGCCGATGCACGCAGGTCTCCGCGGCGGGTTCCAGCTCGGCCAGCAGCTCGGATTGGGTCAGATCGCGAGACAACGTTCATCCACCTCTTCTCTGGCGAGGGGCCGACCTCGGCCCCCGGGAACCCCGGCCAATATTCCGAGTTCGCGAGGGTGCGGACAGAGCCGAAGGTCCTCCCGAGTGGGGACCCGCCGAGGACCGCGCAGGCGTGTCGCGCCGGTGCGCTGCGCGAATGGCTGTACGCGAGAGCCCAAAGTCCCGGCGAAAGCGGCGTAAAGGCCATATCGGCGACACGGTGCGCCGCGACACCCTTGGTGTCATGACCACCCGAGAAGCACCTACCGCGCCGGACCACGCCACGGTGCTGGCCGCGATGCGCCTGGCCTGCCGCGCGCCGTCGGTGCACAACTCGCAGCCCTGGCGCTGGGAGTTCGACGGCGCCCGGCTCGACCTCTACGGCGACACCGACCGTCACCTGCTCGCCACCGACCCGCTCGGACGTCAGATGGTGATCAGCTGCGGGGCGGTGCTGCATCACGCGCGCACCGCCTTCGCCGCCGCCGGCTGGCACACCGACACCGTCCGCCTGCCCGACCCGGCCAACCCACAACACCTGGCCGCCATCACATTTCGGCCCTGGCCGGATCCGCCCCCCGGAATCCTCGCCCGCACCGGCGCGATCCACCGCCGCTACACCGATCGCCTCCCGATGCGCGAGCCGACGGGATGGACGGACCTGGTGCACGCACTGCGAAAACTGGTGTCCCCCCACGATATCGAGCTGGACGTGCTCGGCGAAGCCGCCCGCGAGAAGCTGGCGACGGCCTCCGAGCGGGCCGCCGCACTGCGCCGATACGACATGCAGTACCAGGCCGAATTACACTGGTGGGCAGGGCATTCCGATATGACCGAGGGAATTCCCCCGACCTCCATGGTCTCCGACGCCGAGTTCGCCCGCGTCGGCGTCGGGCGCGCCTTTCCCTCCGTTCACCATTCGGATCGCCGCGGCGAGACAGCGGACCGGGCACGCCTGGTGCTGCTCAGCTCGACCGGAGAGTCGGCGCCGCAGTGGTTGCGCACCGGCGAGGCACTCTCGGCCGTGCTGCTGGAATGCACCGCCGCGCGACTGTCCACCTGCGCCCTCACTCACATCACCGAATTACCCAGCGGCCGAGCGCTTCTCACCGGCTTACTGCCGCACGCCGCGGTCCCGCAGGTGCTGTTGCGCATCGGCGCCGCCCCCGACGACATCGAACCGCCACGAACGCCGAGGCGGCCGCTCACCGACGTATTCATCGAACATCGAAAGTAACGCCGCGTCGACCCGTACCCGTCAACGATAGGCCCCTTCCTCGCACGCCCGCGTCTCCAGCACATCGTCCACCCCCCTTCGCGACGTGAACGGCAACGGTTCCGCGACGTCGAGTGCTCGCCCGATCCGGATGATCACCTGCGGATTCGCGGTGTAGCCCAACAACTTTCGCCGCGCCCGCGCGCTCTCGAGCGTTTCGGTGAGCGGACAGGTGGCCAGGCCGACATTGGCGGCGGTGAGCAGCACCGCGCTCATCGCCTCCCCCGCGCGCAGCCGAGAAAGCCGATCATCGGCGGCCGTGCCCACCACCAGCAGCTCGGCTTCGTCCACCCGGTCGCGAGGCTCGGCAGGCCGACCCATCGCGAGCCACGCGGCCTCGATCAACCGATCCCGCGCGGGACCGGTGGCCAGCCGCACGACCGCGCCGAGCCCCCCGGCCCGCTCCGTCGCCAGGGTGACGTAACCGGACTGGATCGGCGACGACGCGAACGGCCTGCGATCGGACTGCCGACACGAAATCGCCGCGCTCAGTGCGGCATCCAGCTTTGTCGGCCGATGCCGCACGAGTTCGACGGCGGCCAGGTGACCCGGGTCCGCCGGATCCGGCAGCCTGCGCACGACGGCCGACCAGCCCAGCGCCGCGAACGCGACCCGCAGATGATGCAGTGCCGCACCGCAACTCAGCACCGCGTCCCGCTCGGCCGAGGTCGTCGCCCGCTCCGGGTCGAGGAAAAGGTGGACGGCACCATCACCGATCCGCCAGCGCCACGGCTGGGTGTTGCGGATCGACGGCGCCGGCACCGCGAGCGCGAGCGCCGTTTCGATGGCGTCGCCGTCGGGTAGAACCTGCTGCATGTAGTCCTCCGAGTGCCCCCGGACAAGGCTGCCAGCGAGGCCGCCCGGGATTTAGAGCACGAGGGCACATGCCCGAGGGACTTCGGCACCCTCGAGCGGGGCGAGTTCGATCACGGGACGCGCCCGCCGCACGCTGTCAATGGACTTCGGTCACCGATCCAGGGCCCAACGCCGATCAGGGTCACCCGCCGGTTCCGTAGGCTGACAACGTCCCCGTACAGAGAGGTGCGCCGCATGATCACCGTGTTCCTGGTCGACGACCACGAGATCGTGCGGCGCGGCGTGAGCGACCTCATCGACCTCGAACCCGACCTCGAGGTCATCGGCGAGGCGGACAGCGTCTCCCAGGCCATGGCCCGTATTCCGGCCCTGCGCCCCCAGGTGGTCGTGCTCGACGTCCGGCTACCGGACGGCAACGGCATCGAACTGTGCCGCGAGCTGCTGTCCGCGCACCCCGAGCTACGCTGCCTGATCCTGACCTCGTTCACCGACGAGCAGGCCATGCTCAACGCCATCCTGGCGGGCGCGAGCGGCTACGTCGTCAAGGACATCAAGAGCCTCGAGCTCATCGAGGCCATCCGCGCGGTCGGCGCTGGCAAGTCCCTGCTCGACAGCCGGGCGGCCGCCGCGCTCATGGCCAAGCTACGGTCGGAGGCCGAGGCGAAGTCCGGGCCGCTGGCGACCCTCACCGACCAGGAGCGCACCCTGCTCGCGCTGCTCGGCGAGGGGCTGACCAACCGGCAGATCGCCGCCCGCATGTTCCTGGCCGAGAAGACGGTCAAGAACTACGTCTCGCGATTGCTGACGAAACTGGGCGTCGAGCGACGCACCCAGGCCGCGGTGATCGCCTCCAAACTCAACCCGCGGGGGTAGGTCGCCTCGGCGGTTCCGCCCGCGTGATCTGGGAGAATGCCCGCATGGAGAGCCAGCCGTCCCGACCGGGGGGCAAGCGCACGCCCGTGACCGAGACGCTGTCCCAGCTGCGGCTGCGGGAGCTCTTGGCCGAGGTGCAGGACCGGATCGCCCAGATCGTCGACGTCCGCGACCGCATGGACCGGTTGATGGAGGCGATGCTGGTCGTCACCGCGGGCCTGGATCTGGACAACACGCTGCGCACCATCGTGCACACCGCGATCGAGCTGGTCGACGCCGGATACGGCGCGCTCGGCGTCCGCGAGAGCGACAAGTCGAGCTCGCAGCTCGCCGAGTTCGTCTACGAGGGCATCGATGACCGCACCCGGGTGCTCATCGGCGACCTGCCGCGCGGCCACGGAGTGCTCGGCGTGCTGATCGAGCAGCCGAAACCCATTCGGCTGAGCAATCTCTCGGATCACCCGGCCTCGGTGGGCTTCCCCGCGCACCACCCGCCCATGAGCACCTTCCTCGGCGTGCCGGTGCAGGTCCGCGACGAGGTGTTCGGCAATCTGTACCTCACCGAGAAGGCGAGCGGGCTCGAGTTCACCGAGGACGACGAGGTGGTCGTGCAGGCGCTGGCCGCCGCCGCGGGCATCGCCATCGAGAACGCGCGACTCTACGAGCAGTCCACCATCCGCCAGCAGTGGCTGGAGGCCACCCGCGACGTCGCCACCGAGCTGCTCGCCGGCGGCGAACCCAACGAGGTCCTGGAGCTGGTGGCCCGGCGGGCGCTCTCGCTCACCGAATCGACGTGCACCTTCGTCGCGCTGCCCGAGGATCCCGAGCTGCCCTACGACGACACGACCGAGCTGGTGATCGTCGTGGCGGCCGGCGTCGACGCGGCGGCCATCACCGGGCAGCGAATTCCGGTGGGCGACTCCCACTCCGGCGCGGTCTTCCGGTCCGGCACTCTGCTCTCGGTGGACCAGTTGTCCTACAACGTTTTTCCCGAGTCCACCGCGAAAATGGGCCCGGCGCTGGTGCTTCCGCTGCGGGTCGGGCGCTCGGTGATCGGCGTGCTCACCACCCTGCGTCCGGCCGGCGCCGCGCCGCTGGACGCCGCGGCGCAGTCGATGATGTCCGCCATCGCCGACCAGGCCGCCCTCGCCCTGCAACTCGCCGACAACCAGCGCCGCATGCGCGAACTCGACGTGCTCTCCGACCGCGACCGCATCGCGCGCGGGCTGCACGACCACGTCATCCAGCGATTGTTCGCGGTCGGGCTCTCGTTGCAGGGCACGATGCAGCGGGCGCAGGTCCCCGAGGTCAAGGCGCGGCTGGTGGACACCATCGACGACATCCAGTCCATCGTGCAGGACATCCGCCACTCGATCTTCGATCTGCAGAGCGACACCACCGCCGACTCCTCGAAGTATCGAAAACACCTGCACGGCATCATCACCGAGATGACCGCCGACAGCGGCCTGCGCACCAATGTGCGTCTCGCCGGCCCGGTGACGGTGCTCGCGCCCCCGCTGTCCGACGACGTCGAGGCGGTGCTGCGCGAGGCGGTGAGCAACGTGGTGCGCCACGCCGGGGCCACCACCGTCTCGATCGAGCTGAAGATCCGGGACGACGTCAGCATCGAGGTGATCGACGACGGCCGCGGCGTGCCCGCCGACATCGCGCGCCGCAGCGGACTGGCCAATCTCGCGGCCAGGGCCGAGGAGGCGGGCGGCGCCTTCAGCGTGGCGAACGGCCCCACCGGCGGCACCGTCCTGCGCTGGTCCGCGCCGCTGCCCTGAACCCGCCCGAGCCTTTGGGCCCCTTTTCCGGTGACCAAAGCCAGCAGTGCCGCGGCCCCGGTGGTTTCTACGGTCGAGTCGACCGGATACAGCGAAAACCGAAGGGGCCCACGACATGACAGCTCTCCGCCGCGCGGACGTGCACCGCCTGGCCATCGCCGCCGTGGTGGTGGGCGCCGACGGTTCGGCCGCCGCCGACCGGGCCGTCCGCTGGGCCGCCGCCACCGCCGCCCAGCGCGGCCGCAAGCTGCTCATCGTGCACGGCCTGAATCTGGCCGCGACCCGTGCGACATTCGGCTGCTATGACGTGATGGTGCCCGCGGTGACCGAGAAGATGCGCGCCCACGGCGAACACGTTCTCGCACAGGCACATCGACTGGCGATCGAGACCGCGCCCGAGTTGGGCGTCGACACCGAACTGTCCGAGGCGAATCCGGCCGAGTTGCTGATCGCGCTGTCGAGGACCGCCCACCTCGTCGTCCTCGGCGCCACGCCCGGCGTCGGCGCGTTCGCCCACCTCGGCTCGACCCTGCTCGCGGTGACGCGGCACGGCGAAGGGTCCATCGTGGTGGTGCGGGAGGGCGAGCCGGACCTGCCCGACCGCAGGCCGGTCGTGCTCGGCGTCGACGGCAGCCAGGTGGGCGAGTCCGCGATAGCCGCGGCGTTCAGCGAGGCGGCCGAGCGTGCCGTGCAACTGATCGCCGTGCACGCGTGGAGCGACCTGTCCGTCGGCGCCTACGCCTCGATGCCCTACCTCGACCTCCCCCTCGCCCACCTGGAGACGACCGAGCACGCCCTGCTCGCCGAGCGACTCGCGGGCTGGCAGGCGAAGTACCCGAATGTCGCTGTGGCCCGCCGCATCTACCCCGCCGGACCCCGAACCTGCCTGCAGGACTGGTCGAAATCCGCACAGCTGATCGTGGTCGGCAACCGCGGCCGCGGCGGCTTCCGCGACCTCCTGCTCGGCTCGACCACCAATTGGCTTGTGCAGCACGCCCATTGCCCGGTCATGGTGGTCCACCCGGAGTAGCGGCGGTTACCGCCGCGTCGAGTCGATGGTGGTCGCGCCGAACAGTGCGGCGAGATCGTCCATGACTATCACCAGCACGCCCGCGACGAGCCCGGCGCAGGTCGCCATGGCCGTCCCGGCCGCCGTCGCCGCCGGTGGCCGCGCCAGTACCGCCAGTTCGCCGCCCATCGAGACGGCGATCAGCAGCGCGTTGCGTCCGATATGGCGGGAGCCGAGTGCGGCGGCGGAGGGCCCGGAGCGCCGGCCCGAGGTCGTGGCGCCGCGCCGGATCGTGTGACCGATCCCCACCGCGTACGCGCTCAACAGCCATGCGGCGACGGCGAATCCGGCCGCGACCGCGGCGTCGGCCGGCACGGCGAGCAGCACGCAGATCGTGCCTTCCGCGGCGACCACGGTGCCCGCCGCCGACCCCGCTAACGGCGTCGGGCCCAACCGCATGACACCCGCCGAATCCACGAACGCCGCGCACCGCGGCCGCCGCACCACCTTGTGCACCAAGGCAACCAGGAAGATCACGCCGATCAGGGCGCGGGACGCGATGACGAAGTACTGCATGGCGACCCTTCCGGCTCCCGAGCCTCCCCGGCGCTGTGTCCATGTCCACCCTCCTGACCGATCGGGTCGAAGCCCGACCAGTAGTCGACCTTCCTCGGGTACGGGCGTCCCGGAAAGGGCTTTCGCGTCCCATGGGACGTGCTGAAATGAAGGGTGTGAAACGGGACGCCGACGACCCCGCGACGCCGGCCATTCAGCGATTGGCCGCCGAGTTGCGCGGGATCAAGCAGAAAGCCGGCCACAGCTTCACCCACCTGCAATCGCGCACGTCGTACAGCAGGTCGACCCTGGAGCGCTACATCAACGGCAAGCTGTTGCCCACCCGGGAGGCCGTGACGGCGATCGCGCGAGCCTGCGACGTCGATCCCCAGCGGCTCATGGAACTGCGGGACGAAGCGGAACGCGAATCGGCGCCCCGGACGACGCCTGCACCCGTGCGCCGACGCTTGCCGTTGTTCGGCAAACCCGCTGCCGCGGAATCTGTTTCACTCGACGCGCGGGGCCAGGATGTAGAAACGGAGTATACCCTCCGGCAGTCCATTCTCCGACGATGGCGTTACCTGCTCGGCGTGGTCGCCGCGGGGGCAGTCGGCGTCGCCGCGACACTGGGTGCGCAGTCCGTCGTGGCCATGACACAAAGCCAGGAGTCCACCGATGACGGGAATCCCATACCGGGACTGGCGGTTCCGGCCATCGGCAGTTGGGTGCGCATCCACCCCGCACGCACACCGGAGTTATGCGTCACCGAAGGCCACGACCGCACATACCGGTACCCCACCGCCGTCGCCACCCAAAGACTCTGTGCCGAGGCCGTTTTCCCGCGCATTTACCTCGAGCCGATCGGCGCGGCGACGGCGCAGATCCATTGGCACCATCCGAAGTACGGAATCGGCTGCCTCACCCTCCTGATGGAGGGCCCCGGCCGCAACCTGCTCGAGCCCCAGGACGCCTGCTCGGACCGAAATCCGGCCCAGCAGTTCCGCATCGAGCCGATCGGCCCACCCGCCGCGGCCCACTTCCGCATCCGTCCGGTCGCGACCGGACAGTGCCTGGCCCTGCGCGATCAGGACACCGTCGATGGCGCCGAGATCGTGCAGGGCCGCTGTTCGGGTGCCGCGGACCAGGAGTTCACGATCTCCTTGATCCCGCCCGAGTAGCCTGGGCCGCTGGGGAACTCGCGCTCAACCGTTGCCGTAGACGCGATCCGGGGTGATCAGCACGACAGCGCGGCGCTCCTCGGCCATGACCCGGTCGTACTCGTCCCAGTCGTCGTGCGTGCCGCCGGCCGCGGTGAACACCTCGCGCAGCAGCTTCCGCAGCCGTTCGGCGTCGATGCCGGGCACCGGGTCGTCGGGGCCGACGATCCACACCGGACCCTCGGCGGCGGCCCACGCCCACCCGACGCGCACGACCGCCGTCATGCGCGGCCGCGCCCGGAGGTAGTCCAGTTTGCGGGTGCCGCCGCGAATCACCATGCCCACCACCGGTTCACCGGTCTGCGGATGCGTCGACACCCCCGCGTTGACGAGCGAGGACTGGACGGTGCCGTCGGCCCGCGTGGTGGAGACGACACAGAGGCCGTGATCGCCGGCGATCAGCCGGGTGAAGTCCGCGATATCACTCACAGCAGAAGTCTACGACCCGTGCGGCGCATCACGCATTATCGGCGGAACTCGTGAGCAACCGTTGACCTCCCGGTCATTTCGCGAATCATGTCGGCAATACCCGCTGCCTACGTTGGAGCCAACCGATTATGGGAGGCCTGAGTTGAGCATGCTGACGCGTAACCGCGACATCGAGCACTGGGATGCCGAAGATATCGCGGCCTGGGAAGCCGGGGGAAAGGACATCGCCAAACGGAATCTGATCTGGTCGGTCTTCGCCGAACACGTGGGTTTCTCGGTGTGGTCGATCTGGTCGGTCATGGTGTTGTTCATGCCGACCGAGACCTACGGCATCGACCCGGCGGGCAAGTTCTTCCTGGTCGCCGTGCCGACCCTGGTCGGGGCGATCCTGCGCATCCCCTACACCGTGGCCACCGCGAAATTCGGCGGCCGCAACTGGACCGTATTCAGCGCGTTCCTGCTGCTGATCCCGGCGTTGCTCACCCTGTATTTCATCAATCAGCCGGGCACGTCGTATACGACATTCCTCGTGGTCGCCGCTTTCGCGGGCGTCGGCGGCGGTAATTTCGCCTCCTCGATGACGAATATCAACGCGTTCTATCCGCAGCGGCTCAAGGGCTGGGCGCTCGGCCTCAACGCGGGCGGCGGCAATATCGGAGTTCCGGCCATCCAATTGCTCGGACTGCTCATCATCGCGACCCTCGGCAACGGTTACGCCTCGTTGATCTGCGCGATCTATCTGGTGCTGGTGGCGCTCGCCGCTCTCGGCGCCGCCCTGTACATGGACAACCTGCGCAACCAGCGGGCCGACCTGTCGGACA
Organism: Nocardia tenerifensis NBRC 101015; assembly: GCF_000308715.1. Taxonomy (GTDB): domain Bacteria; phylum Actinomycetota; class Actinomycetes; order Mycobacteriales; family Mycobacteriaceae; genus Nocardia; species Nocardia tenerifensis. Next base: position 11,598 of record NZ_BAGH01000317.1, on the reverse strand, counting down.
TGCTCGCGGCGCTGAAGGTGCCGCAGTCCTGGGCGATCGCGTTCCTGTACATCGGCACGTTCGGCTCGTTCATCGGCTACAGCTTCGCCTTCGGCCAGGTGTTGCAGATCAGTTTCAAGGCCGGCGGCGACAGTGCCGCGCAGGCCGCGTTGCACGCCGCGCAGATCGCGTTCATCGGGCCGCTGCTCGGCTCGCTGGCCCGGCCGTACGGCGGCAAGCTGGCCGACCGGATCGGCGGCGGCAAGGTGACCATGTACGTCTTCGGCGCGATGATGGCGGCCGCGGTGCTCGTGGTGGTGGCGAGCACGCTGGGCGATCGCAACGGCGGCGTGCCGAGCGGCGCGGCGATGGCGATCCTGGTCGGCGGCTTCATCGCCCTGTTCATCCTGTCCGGGATCGGCAACGGGTCGGTTACCAAGATCATCCCGTCGGTGTTCGAGGCGAAGTCCAAGAGCCTGGCCGTTTCTCGCGCCGACCAGGCGGCGTGGGCGCGCAATACCGGCGGCGCGCTCATCGGCTTCGTCGGCGCGATCGGGGCGCTCGGCGGTGTCGGCATCAACCTGATGCTGCGCTCCTCTTACGCCGCCACCAAGTCGGCGACCACCGCGTTCTGGGTGTTCATGGCCTTCTATGTCGCCTGTGCCCTGCTGGTTTGGGCGGTCTTCCTGCGCCGCCCCCGCTCCGCGCCGGAGCCCGACGTGGTGGTCGAGGCGGAGACCTTCGTACTGGAAGCCGAGGCCGCCGCGGGCAGTACCCGCTAGCCTCCACGAAACGCACTGCGGTGCAGAGGGTCACGAGTCGGCAGGTGCGAGCCTGCCGACTCGGCCCGTTTCAGGCTCTTTCGACTCGGGCCTTCTACGACGCCCAGCCAGCCTGGTTCGAGCCGCTCTCCCGAACTTCGGGTCGCACGTTGGCAGTGAATTCAGCGCCAGCGTTCCGGGGTGACGGGGGCGTCCCAGGCGCGGGCGTAACGGCGGGTGTCGGGGGCGTTGGATTGCTTGCGGCGGTAGACGATGTAGGGGCGGGTGAGGTAGCCGAGGGGGGCGCTGAACATGTGGACCAGGCGGGTGTAGGGCCACAGGCCGATCAGGGTGAGCACGATCAGGCCGTGCGCCTGGAAGGTCCAGGGCGTGCCGACCATCAGGTCCGGTTCCGGGTGCAGCGTGAAAAGGCTTCGGAACCAAGGGGACACGGTTTCACGGTAGTTGTAGGTGCCCCAGACGAGGTTGCTGCCCCAGGTGTTCAGCAGGCCGGTGAGCAAGGCGGCCGCCAGCAGGGTGTACATCAGTTTGTCGTTGCGGCTGGTGGCCTTGCGCACCGCGGGGATGGTGACCCGGCGGTAGAGCAGGATGCCGACTCCGGCGAGCACGGCCGCGCCGGCCACGGACCCCGCCGAGACCGCCACCAGGTGGTACATGTGCTCGGAGAGGCCGATCGCGGCGGTCCAGGATTCCGGTATCAGGATGCCCAGGACGTGGCCGGCGATCACCCCGAGCATGCCGAGGTGGAACAGCGGGCTGCCCAGGCGGAGCAGACGACTCTCGTAGATCTGGGAAGAGCGTGTGGTCCAGCCGAATTGGTCGTTCCGGTAGCGCCACAGATGGCCGAGGACGAACGAGGTGAAAGCCACGTACGGCAGGGTCAACCATAGTGTGCTGGTCATCGGCGGCCTTCTCCTTGCGCGAAAGTCGTTGGGTCCATGGCGAACGGCTCGAGCCCGACCTCTTCCTCCGGTGGGCCCTGCGCGGCCAGCTCGGCTATGCGCCGCCGGTCCGCCGTGGTCGGCGGCGGCAGGGTGGCGACCACGGCCGCGAGCACCGCGGCGTACGGAGAACCGCTGTCGGCCAACGAGAGCCGGAGCAGCTCGAGCACCGGGACGTGCTCGCCGAGTAGTCGCTCGCCGCCGATCGGGTCGATCGTCGCGGCGAACTCCAGCAGCACCGGCAGGTGGTCGGGCAGCTCCGCGTCGCCGAGTTCGACGCCCGCGTGCCGGTAGGCGTGCTTGAACCGGAGCAACGCCATCCCCCGCTTGCGGGTGTCGCCGTAGGCGTAGAAGGTGAGGTGCATGCTGGATCGTCGGCGCATGTCGAAGGTCTCGACGTACTTCGCCGCCAGATCCAGCGGCGCGCCGGTCCGGAAATAGGCGAGGAACTCGATGAGGTGGCCCTGTACCGGCGACGGCAATTCCCTTGCCGCCATGTTCATCTCGTCCGTCAAGGCGAGCAGCTCGTCGCCTGGATAGTCGAGCAGCAGCGCGGCCATGCGCCACACCAGGCGGCGGTCGCGCTCGGCCATCGGCACCGCGGGCTCGGGCCTGCGCCGTACCTTCAGCAGCGCCATGACGGACCCTCACTCGACGCGACGCGCGCGCTCACTGTGGCGCTCCGGTCGGGACGACGAGGGACGCGGCGCCGTCGCTTCCGTTCGACGCGGCACCGTCTCTCGCCGCTCCGTTGGTCTCGCTCGCACCGTTGGTGGCCGTCGGCAGCAATCCGGCGGTGCTCTTGCCGTCCCAGTCGAGCAGATTGACCCGGCTCGACTTCTCCTCCGGCGCAGCACCATTGGTGTCGGTGAGGTGGAACTTCTCCGCCATGGTGTCGAACGCCGTCATGCCCGGCCCGCCGTCGTTGTCGAGGCTGCATCCGGTCGCCAGCGCGTCCAGCTGATGCGCCTCCGAACCCGCCCCGGACGGAATCACGTACCGGTGTTCGTATTTCGCGATGGCGAGCAGCCGATACATCGCCTCGATCTCCTCGGGCGCCAACCGCACCGACGGGGCGATCGCCGGATCCGGTTCCTCGCCGAGGTTCACCGAGCGCATGAACGCCCGCATCCCGGCCAACCGCTGCAACGCGGCCCGCACGGGACCGACGTCGCCCGCGGTGAACAACTCCGCGAGATACTCGACCGGAATCCGGAGGGCGTCGATGGCGCCGAACAGGTTTCGCGCGTCCTCGCCGTCGTGGCCGGTCTCGCTCAACACGTCCACGACCGGCGACAGCGGCGGCACGTACCAGACCATCGGCATCGTCCGATACTCCGGATGCAACGGCAACGCGATCTGATAGTCGACAATCAACTTGTAGATCGGCGAATCCTGCGCCGCCTGAATCCATTCCGGCGAGATGCCGGCGCGCTCGGCCTCGGCGACGACGCGCGGGTCGTGCGGGTTGAGGAAGACGCCCAGCTGTGCGGGGTACAGGTCCTTGTCCTCGGTGACCGAGGCCGCCTCGAGCACCTTGTCGGCGTCGTAGAGCATGACGCCGATGTAGCGCAGCCGGCCGACGCAGGTTTCCGAACACACCGTGGGGATGCCGACCTCGACCCGCGGGTAGCAGAACGTGCACTTCTCCGCTTTGCCCGTCTTGTGGTTGAAGTAGATCTTCTTGTACGGACACCCCGTCACACACTGCCGCCAACCACGGCACTTGTCCTGATCGACGAGCACAATGCCGTCCTCGGCACGCTTGTAGATCGCGCCGGAGGGACATGAGGCGGCACACGACGGATTGAGGCAGTGCTCACAGATCCGAGGCAGATAGAACATGAAGGTCTGCTCGAACTCGAGTTTCACCTGGTCCGAAAGCCGTGACAGCAAAGGATCCTTGCCCACCTGCTCGGGTCCGGAGCCGAGGTCGTCATCCCAGTTGGCACCCCAGGTGATCTTCGTGTCCTCGCCGGTGATCAGCGATTTCGGGCGCGCGACCGGGGTGGTGTCCATGGCGGGAGACGACAGCAGGTTGTCGTAGTCGTAGCTCCACGGCTCGTAGTAGTCCTCGACCGTCGGCAGGTCCGGATTCGCGAAGATGTTGAGCAGCCGCTTCATTCGCGAGCCGGATTTGAGGGTCAGCTTGCCCCGGCGGTTGAGCTGCCAGCCGCCCTTCCACTTCTCCTGATCCTGGTACTGGCGTGGATAGCCTTGTCCCGGGCGGGTTTCCACGTTGTTGAACCACATGTACTCGGTACCACCACGATTGGTCCACGCCTGCTTACACGTGACACTGCAGGTATGACAACCGATACACTTGTCCAGATTCATCACCATGGCCAGCTGCGCCATCACACGCATCTCAGTACTCCACTTCCTGCGATCGACGACGAATAGTGGTGACCTCATCACGCTGATTCCCCGTCGGACCGTGATAGTTCAACGCGAACGACTGCTGGGCGTACCCACCGATCAGATGCGACGGCTTGATCATGATCCGCGTCAACGCGTTATGAATACCGCCCCGCTTACCCCGCGCGTCATTGACCTCCGGCCGGTCCTCGATACGAGGCACATCCACCGCACGATCCTGAGCGTGATACATGAACACCGTGCCCTCAGGCATCCGATGCGACACGATCGCCCGCGCCACCACCACACCGTTACGATTGACCGCCTCGATCCAATCATTGTCAGCCACACCAATTTTCGCGGCATCCTTGTCCGACATCCAGATCGACTGCCCACCACGCGAGAGCGTCAGCATGTGCAGGTTGTCCTGATACGCGGAGTGGATCGACCACTTGGAATGCGGCGTCAGATAACGCACGGTCACGCCTTTGTCGGTCACCGCGCCGACGTCGGGTTCACTGAACAACGCGGTCATGTCCAGCGGCGGCCGGAAGATCGGCAGCTGCTCACCGAGTTCGATCATCCAGTCGTGATCGAGGTAGAAATGCTGCCGCCCGGTCAAGGTGTGCCAGGGCTTCAGCCGCTCGGTATTGATCGTGAACGGTGAATACCGCCGCCCACCGGTCTCACTCCCCGACCACTCCGGTGAAGTGATCACCGGCACGGGCCGAGCTTGGGTGTCCGCGAAGGTTATTCGCTTGCCCTCATGCTCAGCGGCCAGGTCCGCCAACTCGGTGCCCGTGCGCCGCTCGAGCGCCTCGAACCCTTGTACGGCAAGCCTGCCGTTGGTCGTGCCGGAGAGCGCGAGAATCGCCTCGGCGGCGTGGGTGTCCTTGGCCAGCGACGGACGCCCCTGAGCCACACCGGAAACCACGGTGCCGTTGACGCCCGCCAGGTACTTCACCTCTTCGTCGGGATAGGTGGTGACGCCCTTGGTCGTCACTCCCAGCGTCTCGATCAGCGGCCCCAGCGCCGCCATCTTCTCCGCGACCTTCGGGTAATCCCGTTCCACCAGAACCAGTTTCGGCATGGTCTTGCCCGGAATCGGCTCGCACTCACCGGTTTTCCAATCCAGCACGCGCCCGCCCGCCTGCGCCATGGCGTCGGGCGAGTCGTGTTGCAGCGGCACCGCGACGACGTCTTTGCGCACGCCGAGGTGCTTCTCGGCCATCCAGGAGAAGCCGCGCGCGATTCGGTGGAACGCGTCGAAGTCGGTCTTGGCCTCCCACGGCGGCGAGATCGCCGGGGAGAAGGCGTGCACGAACGGGTGCATGTCCGTCGAGGACAAGTCGTGCTTCTCGTACCAGGTGGCCGCCGGCAGCACGATATCGGAGAACAGCGTGGTGCTGGTCATCCGAAAATCCAGCGACAGCAGTAGATCCAGCTTCCCGCTCGGCGCCTGATCCCGCCACACCAACTCCTGCGGCCGCACACCGGTCGCATCGGTGGTCTGCAGATTGGAGTCCGCACCCAAGAGGTGCTTGTGGAAGTACTCGTTGCCCTTGCCCGAGGAACCCAGCAGATTGGCACGCCACACCGTCAGGCACCGCGGGAAGTTCTCCGGCGCATCCGGGTCTTCACACGCGAATCGCAAGTCGCCGGACTTCAATTCGTCCACCACGTGCTCCGGTGCGGTCTTGCCTGCCCGCTCCGCCTCGTCCGCCAGATCCAAGGGGTTGCGGTCGAACGTCGGATAGGTCGGCATCCAGCCCAGCCTGCTCGCCAGCGCGATATTGTCCGCGGCGGTGCGGCCGGCGAACCTCCCCTCGCCCAGGGGTGAGGCGAAGGTCTGGGCGGTGAACGGGTCGTAGCGCCACTGGTCGTTGGTCAGATACCAGAACACGGTGCCCTGCATCTGGCGCGGCGGCCGCTGCCAATCCGACGCGAAAGCCAGTGTGGACCAACCGGTTACCGGTCGACACTTCTCCTGCCCGACGTAATGTGCCCATCCGCCGCCGTTTACGCCTTGGCAGCCGGTGAGCAGTGTCAGCGTGAAGAACGCGCGGTAGATCTGGTCGGAGTGGAACCAGTGGTTGGTGCCCGCGCCCATCAGGATCATCGAGCGACCACCCGATCGATCGGCGTTGTCGGCGAACTCACGCGCGATCCGGGTCGCCTGCGCGGCGGGCACACCGGTGATGGCTTCCTGCCAAGCAGGGGTATATGGCTCGGACGCGTCGTCATACCCCGTCGGCCAGTCGCCGGGCAGCCCGTCGCGGCCGACACCGTACTGCGCCAGCAGCAGGTCGAACACGGTGGTAACCCGTTTGCCCGCAACCACAGTCGTCGGCACACCCCGCGTCACCACGCCGGGCACATCGGTATCGAAGCGAGGAAACCGCACGGCCGCAGCGTCATTGGTGCGGCCGTGCAGCGTCAGCAGCGGATCGACGTCCGCCAGGTCCAGATTCCACCGGCCGGTACCCGAGGCGCCGAACCGGTCGCCGAGAGACCCGTTGGGCGCCACTGGATTTCCGGCCGAATCCAGCAGCACCGTGCGAAACTCGTCGCCCTCGGTCGCCGCGGCGGCCGGATCGGACGCGGCCAGGTCCGCGGCGGTGAGGAACTTGCCCGGCACGTAGTCGCCGTCACGCTCATCGAGGGTGATCAGGAACGGGAGGTCGGTGTAGCGCTTCACATAATCGAGGAAACGAGGCACCTGCCGTTCGACGAAGAACTCACGCAGCACCACATGACCCATCGACATCGCCAGTGCCGCATCGGTTCCCGGCCGCGCGGCCACCCACTCATCAGCGAACTTCGTGTTATCCGCGTAGTCGGGCGACACCACCACGACTTTCTGCCCCCGATAGCGAGCCTCGGTCATGTAGTGCGCGTCAGGGGTTCGGGTGACCGGCACGTTGGAACCCCACATGATCAGGTATCCAGCATCGAACCAATCCGCCGACTCCGGCACATCGGTCTGATCACCGAACACCTGCGGCGAAGCCACCGGCAAATCCGCATACCAGTCATAAAACGACAACATCGACCCACCCAGCAACGAGATGAACCGCGCACCCACAGCATGGCTCACCATCGACATCGCCGGAATCGGCGAGAACCCCGCCACCCGATCGGGGCCATACCGCTTGATCGTGTAAACATGTGCGGCAGCGGCGATCTCAGCCGCCTCCCACCACTCGGCCCGCACAAAACCGCCCTTACCACGAGAAGACTTGTACCGCTCGGCCTTCGCGGCATCCTCGACGATCTCACCCCAGGCGAGCACCGGATCCTTGAGCCGGGACTTCGCCTCCCGGTACAGCTCCAGCAGCACACCCCGCACGTACGGATACCGCACGCGCGCAGGCGAATACGTGTACCAGGAGAACGACGCCCCACGCGGACACCCCCGCGGCTCGTACTCCGGCTTATCCGCACCCACCGACGGATAATCAGTCTGCTGCGACTCCCACGTGATCACACCATCCTTGACATAGATCTTCCACGAACACGAACCCGTGCAGTTCACCCCGTGGGTCGACCGGACCACCTTGTCGTGCGACCACCGGTCCCGGTAGAACTCGTCCGCGCCGCGCCCGCCGATCTTGTGCAGGGTCCGCTGGTCGGCCGAGATCTCGCCGCGGTGGAAATACTTGCCCCATCGTAAAAGTGCGTCGCCGGCGTCGGCGGATGGTGAGTCGGTCGGTCGATATGCCACGACGCCCCCTTCGAGCTGTACAAACGGGCTGGATGCTCAGACTGTAAGGACGCTGGGACGCGCGTCCAAACAATTCGCTCACACCCCCACCCGGCTCGTTGTGCGTTGTGAGATCGCGGCAATCTGACGGTCATCGAGCGCAGGCCGTTCGACCTCCCGCGCAATGGTCCAACCTGCGGTCGGCAACCGACCGAGCCGAAACAGCGTGCGATACGCATGTTTGGAGACCGCCCGTGTGATTGTTTGGAAACAGTGGGTTCTCGGGCGGTTTACAATTGTTAACACGCCTGGACCTGCGGCATTGACGCCGAAACCACCCTCGGTGCCGCGCGGGAATCAGGTGACTGCCGGGTCTTCGGACCCCTCACCGCACCGCGCGACAATCCGTGATGAAAAGAACCATCCCCCTGATACATTCGCTGCGGACCGCCAGGCACCGCTCGGGGAATACCTGTCCGCCAATGGGTTCCGGCGCGCCGGCCGCGCAGGCATCGTTACGTAGACCCGGCGGGGGTCGTGCAGCCGCCGGCATATGCTCTCCGGGCCGCAGGCGCGCTCAGCACAGCCCAGCGTCCGGCATGCATGGGCGGCATCAACTCGGCAGAAACCCCCGCCGTCGGACCATCACGACAGGACCCGACCGAACGAAACCACTCATTCGCCCGGCGGGGCCAAGCCTCCTCAACCGTCCTGATCGACCACGTCGACATAGCGCCGCAGGTAGTGCGGCCAGCCACCCTCACTGTCCACGCCGGCGCGGACGGCCTCCCACCCGTCCCCGTGACGCTCGAGGTGACGATGCTCGAGCTCCACCCGCGTGCGGTCGGCGCCGTCGGCGACGAACCGCACCTCGACCTCACTAGTTTTGCCCGGATCACTCTCGATTTCCCAGCGCCCGTTGATATCCCAGCTGAACACCACCCGGCTCGGCGGCTCGTAGACGAGCACACGTGCCCACCGGCACTCGCTGCCATCCTCGCCGCGGTCGTAGATGTGCCCGCCGACCCGCGGCTCGAACACCGTCTCGGCGATCGGGGCGCTCAACAGGTTGTGCTCGCGCGGCTTTATCGCGTCGAAGCGCGTGGTGAACAGCGTGAACGCGCGCTCGATCGGTGCGTCGACGACGATGGTCAGCCGCACCGGCTCCACTTCGGTCTGCGTCATGATTTCTCCGAATCTTCCTCTACCACTTGTTGATACGTTGCGAGAGCGCGGCTCCAGAACCGGTCGAGCTGGGCGCGCAGGGCACCCATGCCGTCCGGATTCAACTGGTAGATCCGGCGTGTCCCGACGGCCCGGTCCAGCACCAGCCCCGCGTCCTTGAGCACCTTCAAATGCTGCGACACGGCGGGCCTGCTGATCGGCAACTCGCGTGCGAGTTCACCGACCGCCTGCGGCCGCTCGGCCAGGCGCTCCACGATCGTGCGCCGCATCCGATCCGCGAGCGCACCCCATTCATCTCCTGCTTGGTAAGTGTCTACGAACCGTAAGTTTCCACTTACTAAGTCGCGTTGTCAAGGTTCTGACCAGCCCTTCTCGCGGCATGGGCCGTGGCCAGCCCGGAGCGTGTTCGGCGCGCATCTCGTGCGGCTCGACCTCGGCTTCGTGGAACGCGGTGAGCAGGCGGATCCGCTGCTGCTGGAGATCGCGGCCGAGTCCACCGATCGCGAGAGCGTGCAGGAGTTGAGGTCGGCCCTGCGGTCGCATCGCGGCGGAACACCGGTGCGCCTGGTGCTGTGCTACCGCGACCGGCGCACCGTGCTGGCGGTCGACGACTACCCGGTGACGGTCAGCTCGGCGCTGCTGGGTGAGCTGCGCGCCGTGCGCGGGGTAAAGGTGCTGCGGGAAGCGACGCGCATCACAGCGGCCGGACTTGCCAATACCCCCGGGGGGTATTAAATTTCTCGGTGTCGAACGAAGCAAGATCAGAGAGGCCGCAACGATGACCACGCAGACCCACACCCAGCACCACGACGAGCATGCCGCGCATGCCCACCACGCCCAGCACGACGCGCATGCCCAGCACGCGGGTCACGCCGGACACGCGCACCACGCGGCCCCGGCCCATGGCGACGTGCCGGGCGGACTCCAGATCACCAGGGACGGTTACACATTGGAGCTCGCCGAGCAGATCGTGGACGCGGGCGAGATCGACTTCCGCTTCCGGATTCTCGGCCCGGAGGGCGCGCCGGTCACCGAGTACGACAGCATCCACGATCGCGATCTGCACCTGATCGTGGTGCGGCGGGAGCTGACCGGCTTCTGGCACGTGCACCCGGAGCTCACCGAGGACGGGACGTGGCGGGTGAAGCTGGCGCTGCCCGAGGCCGGGGCCTACCGCGCCTTCACCGACATCGCGCCCCGCGCATTGGGTCAAACAATCACGCTCGGAGCCGATTTCGCCATCCCCGGCGACTACGCTCCGCAGCCGACGCCGCAGCCCGCGCGGACGGCCACCGTGGACGGGTACGAGGTCACCCTCGGCGGTGAGCTGGTGGCCGGCGAAGGCCGCCTGCTCACGCTGACCGTCCGCAAGGACGGCGAGCCAATCACCGACCTGCAGCCCTACCTGGCCGCCTATGGACACCTGGTGATCCTCCGGGCGGGCGATCTGGCCTACGTGCACGTGCACCCGAACGGTGAGCCCGGCGACGGGGTGACCGCGCCCGGTCCGGACGTCACTTTCCACACCGTGGTTCCCGGGCCGGGGACCTACCGCCTGTTCCTGGATTTCAAGCACGGCGACGTCGTCCGCACGGCCGCTTTCACGCTGCCCACGGTTAACGCCTGATCGCCGAAAAACGCTGAGCGAAAACGTATTACGTCGTTGCCGGAAAGGAGACCCCGTGTGCGATTGCCACTGTCGCCGCGTCCGTGACCCGCCATCGTTCATCGCAGAGGAAGTGTCTACCCATGCGTTCCACGCCCGACATGGTGTCGCTGTTCCGCCACCGTGACTACCTTCGACTGTTCGCCGCTCAGGTGACCGGCCTGTTCGGCACCGGATTGACCACCGTCGCACTGGGTTTGCTCGCCTACGAGCTCGCCGGTGCCGCGGCGGCCGCCGTGCTCGGCACCGCCCTGACCATCAAGATGCTCGTCTATGTCACGGTGGCGCCGATCGTGGCCGCCTACGCCGACCGCTTTCCGCGCCGCGGATTCCTGGTGTCGCTGCACCTGATTCGCGCCGCCGTGGTGCTGGCGCTGCCGTTCATCGGCCAGGTGTGGCACGTCTACCTGCTGATCGCCGTGCTGCAAACCGCCTCGGCCGCATACACTCCCACCTATCAGGCCATCATTCCCGATATCCTCCCGGACGAGCGGGAATACACCAGGGCGCTTTCGGCCGCGCAGTTGGCGGCCACCATGGAGACCCTGCTGAGCCCCATGCTCGCCGCCGCCGCGTTGACGGTGCTGAGCTTCCACTGGTTGTTCGTCGGCACGGCGATCGGCTTCGCCGTCTCGGCCGCCCTGGTCGTCGGCACCCGCATTCCCAGCGCCGCCGCCGCGGCCGAGGGCACGTTCGGCGAACGAATCGCGGTGGGCCTGCGCATCTTCGCCGCCACGCCGCGGCTGCGCGGGCTGCTCGGCCTGAACCTCGTGGTCGCCGCGGCGGGCTCGGTGATCATGGTCAACACCGTCAACTACGTGCGCGACACGCTCGGCGGAACCCAGTCCGGCGTCGCGATGCTGTTGGCCGCCAACGGTTTCGGCACCATGCTCGTCGCGCTGTCGCTGCCGCGGGTGCTCGACCGGCTCGGCGCCCGCCCGGTCATGCTGGCCGGCGCCGCCACCTTGCTCGCCGGGCTCGGCG
>NZ_BAGH01000318.1 GCF_000308715.1 Nocardia tenerifensis NBRC 101015 | reverse complement strand
GCTACGCCGGGCTGGCCCGCTACGTCACCGACCGCCCGGTGTACGGCTTGCAGGCGCCGACGCTGACCGGGCCGGACCCGGCCATCGGTACTATCGACGAGCTGGCCGACAGCTACGTCGACGCCATGCTCCGTGTGCAGCCGGAGGGGCCCTATCACCTGCTCGGATGGTCGCTCGGCGGCCAGATCGCGCACGCCATCGCGGTGCGCCTGCGCGCCCGCGGCGCCTCGGTGGCCGTGCTCGCCATGCTGGACAGCGTCGTCTTCCCGGACGGTGTCGACCCGCCGCCCGCGCCGCGGATGCGAGATCTGTTGACGCACTTGCTCGGCGACGAGCCGGAAGACGGCGACTCGGCCCCCGAGCTGACCGCGGCCGAGGCGGCCGACGAATTGGCAAGGGCCGGTGCGTCATTCGGGACGGGCCTGTCCGCGACACAGCTGGAGCGGCTGCACCGCGGCTACGTCGACGGCGTCGCGCTCTCGCACGGCTACCGGCCCGGCGTCTTCGACGGTGACCTGCTGTACTTCTCGGCGACCCGCGGCGTGACCGAGTGGTTCGGCGCGGATCTGTGGCGGCCGTTCGTCACCGGCGACCTCATCGAACACCCCGTGGCGGCGACGCACGCGCAGCTCACCAATGCGGCGGTGGTCGCGGTGATCGGGCCGATTCTGGCGAGGCATTTGGAGCACGCGGCGGTGCCCGCTTAGCGCGGGGGTTCGTCTTGGCCGTCGCTGGCCGATTGCTGCGATGCTGTCATGCGCTCGTGACCTGTATGTTCATTCGTTGCGCGAACACGCCCGGTGAATACCGGATGTCCCGCCCTCCCTGATGGATACTCGACGCCATGCGCCGGCTGATGCGATGCCTGGTTCCCGTTCTCGCGGTGATCACCGCGATCGTCCCGGCCGCGACGGCCGCCGCCGATCCCGATTCCCGCATCCTCGACGTGCGCCCGCTCGGCGGGCGGCAGTTCGAGGTCGTCGTGCACTCGGCCGCGATGAACAAGCCCATCACGCTGTGGATGTCGCACCCCGGCGCAGGCGCGCCCGCGCTGTACCTGCTCAACGCGGTCGACGGCGGCGAGGACGGCGGCCCGTGGACGCGGCGCACCGACGTGGCGGACTTCTTCGCGGACAAGAACGTCAACGTGATCGTGCCGATGGGCGGGCGCGCCAGCTACTACACCGACTGGCTGCGCGACGACCCGGTGCTCGGCCGCAACCAGTGGACCACCTTCCTGACGCGCGAGCTGCCGCCGCTGCTGGAGGAGAAATTCGGCATGACGGGGCGCAATGCCGTTGCGGGACTGTCCATGTCGGCGACCTCGGCGTTGAACCTGGCGACCGGCGCGCCTGGTCTCTATCAGGCGGTCGGCGCGTACAGCGGGTGCCCGCGCACCAGCGACTCGATGTCGCAGGCGTACGTCGCGTCGCAGCTCGCGGTGTTCGGCGCGAACGCGGCGAACATGTGGGGCGCCGCGGACAATCCGGCGTGGGTCGAGCACGACCCGATGGTGCAGGCCGAGCGGCTGCGCGGCGTGGCGCTGTACGTCTCGTCCGGCACCGGCGCGCCGGGCGAGCACGACACCATCGGCGACCGCGGCATCGACGGCAACCCGGGCCGCCTGGTCGACCGCGTGCTCGTCGGCGGCGTGATGGAGACGGTCATCGGCGGCTGTACCAGGCCGTTCATCGATCGCCTGCACGAACTCGGCATCCCGGTGACCGCGAACCTACGCCCGGCGGGCACGCACGCCTGGACCTACTGGCAGGACGACGTGCACCTGTCCTGGCCGCTGTTCGCCGCCGCGCTCGGCGCTTGAGCTCCATGTCGCGAAAGTGTCGGTGCCCGGGGCGAGAATTCCGCCATGGCATATGACGAGGAATTGGCCGACCGCATCCGGTTCATGATCACACCGGGGCCGGAGCTGTCCGAGCGGAAGATGTTCGGCGGGCTGTCGTTTCTGATCGGCGGCAATATGGCGGTGGCGGCCAGCGGGCAGGGTGGGCTGCTCGTCCGGGTCGACCCGAAGGAGAGCGACGAGCTGCTCGCGCACGAGTTCGTGGAGCCGATGGTGATGGGCGGGCGGGAGATGGCCGGCTGGCTGCGTGTCACGCCCGAGGCGGCCGACGACGACGCGGTGCTAAGGGAATGGGTCGACCGCGGCGTCGGCTACGCGCGGTCGCTGCCGCCGAAAAAGAAGAAGTAGCGGCGCTCAGCCGCGCACCTGCCTGCGGTAAGTGACCCGGTCGAACTCGCGGCCGTACTCGTCGACGGCGGTCACGTCCATCTCGCTGGCGAACAGGCCCGGCCGGACGTCCACGCGCAGGAACGAGTAGTTGCGGAACCGCACCCGCGACCACGGGGCCGCCTCGTCCCGCTTGTCGCCGCCCGGGGTCCACACGTAGCTGTTGGGCACCGTCGTGTCCGGTAACTCGTTGCCGCGGTAGGACTCTCGTGAACCCGGCTGGAAGCCGTAGCGGGGCCGCCCGCCGCCGCCGACCGTGTAGTACACCGTGCCGTCGGTCTCCGGATAGACCACCGAGTTGTCGCCGGCGACCTTGGTCGCGACATCGCCGCGGATCGGGTCGGTGCGCTCGAAGACATGGTTGTGACCCTGCAGCACCAGATCCACCTGGTAGCGGTCGAACAGCGCCGCCCAGGCGTCGCGCACCCCGCCGTCGCTGGCGTGCGCGTCGGTCGTCGAGTAGGCGCAGTGGTGGAAGAAGCAGACGAGGAAGTCGATGCCGGGGTCCGCGCGGTAGGCGGCGAGGGTGCGCTCGGCCCAGGTCGTCTGCGCCCCACCGGAATACCCGGTGTTCGCCCGGATCTCATAGGAGACGTCGTTGGCGTCGAGCGAGAGCACCGCGACATTGCCGTAGGTGAACGAGTACGCCGACGGGCAGCCGGCCGGCCCGTTGCCGGGGAAGTCGAGCCGCGCGGCATGCCCGCCGTAGCCGTTCGCGCCGTAGGTCGCCTCCATATCGTGGTTGCCGGTCGCGAACATCCACGGCGTCTGCGCGGCGCTCGCCTCGATCGCGCCGAAGTACACGTCCCACACGTAGGGATTGAACTTGTCGAAGCCGTGCGCGAGTTTGCCGTCGTGCGAGACGAATTCGTTCGGCTTGCCCGCGCCGGACGGATCGGCGTAGGCGATGTCGCCGGCCAGGATGTGGAAATCCGGTCTGGCCGCGGCGATTTGGCGCAGCACATTGGTCGCGTGCGGCACGTTCGGTTCGTTGTCGGCCTTGTAGTACTTGTCGTCGTAGTCGCCGGGCGCGACACCCGCTGGCTGCGCCGGGGTTTCGTCGGTGCCCTGATCGCCCATCATGGTGAACCGGAACGGCACGATCGCGGCCCGCGCGGTGGGCATCGCCGGGGCGGCGGCGCGGATGTCGCCGGTGAACCCGTCGGCGGTGCGCCAGCGATAGAAATGCGGCACCCGGCCCGGCAGCCCGTCCACCGGCGCGTGCGCGTAGAACTGCTCGGCCGCGAGCACCCCGCCGTCGCTGCTCGGCAACTGAGTCAGCAGGTTACGCACCTCCGCCTCCACCGTCGCGCCGAGCGCCGGGGTCGGCCCATGATCGAGGAACACCCTGGTACCCAACGGCTGCCTGGACAACTGCGCGGCGAACCGGAGCTGACTGGTCGAGTCCGGCCCGAATCCGACATGGCGTCCCCCCACCGCGAGCTGCGCCTCCTCGGCATAAGCCCGCCTCCCGAACGGCGACGTCCCCACCGCCGCCACGGCCGCGGCCGCCGCGGCCCCCCCGCAGAATATTCCGCCGCGACACCGCATGCCGCCGCAGATACTCCCGATGCCACTGATACTGCTCACCCATCGTCATCTCCGCGGCCCGCCCACCCGGAATACCGGTCTCCGGAACGTCACCAACGGGATTAAGCGGATTCGACCCCATACCCTCCGATGCTGAACCCCCCGAGCGCCCCCGGCAACTCGACACCCCAAGCCCCACACGAACACCGAATGAACTCTGCCGCTTCGGACGGCGATCCCGCCGAAATGCCCCAATTGCGCCGAAACTGGGCATGATTCAGCCGCCCGCGGACCACTCCGGCCACCCGATACGCCCCCGCCCCGACCCCGAAGCTGTAAAAGGTATGCGTATCGAACATGCCTTCGAATGTCGAGGTACCTTCGGCGGAATGGTCAGTTCCCAGCACGAGGCGATGCACCGGATCTTTCAGCACGATCCAGGGATGTTCGCGCGCGCGTTCCGCGCGTTGCACGTCCCACTGGACGACCCGCTCGAAGTGGCATTGCTACCAAATGATCTCACCGAGATACGGCCGCTGGAGCGACGAGTGGACACGCTGTTGCGGTTCACGACGGTGGCGGGCCGGTTTCTGCTTCTGGTCGAGGCGCAAGGCGATGACCACCCCGACAAGCCCTCGGCGTGGGCCTACTACCTGGCGCACGCGCACGCGAAGTACCGGCTTCCGGTATTGCTGCTCGTGGTGTGCCATGACCGCGCGACCGCGCTGTGGGCGTCCCGCCCCATGGAGTTCGGTCGGCCGTTCTGGCCGAGCCTCACCATGCGGCCCCTCGTGCTCGGCCCACACAACGTGCCCGTCGTCACCGACCCAGCGGTGGCCGCCGCCGACATCCCCTTGGCCGCGCTCTCCGCGATGACCCACGTCAAACACCCGAGCATCGGTGCGATACTGAAGGCGCTCGCCGCCGCGCTGCGGGAGATCGATGAGGAAGATGCCCACGTCATCGCCGAACTCACCGAACTAGGCTTGGGCAAAAGCCCGGCCGCCGAAACCTGGAGGCAATTGATGTCGATCGATCTGTCGTTCTTCCGCTCGGAGACCTCGCAGCGCCTGCGGGATGAAGGGCGTATCGAGGGCCGATCTGAGGGAGTCGCGGGGAGCATTCTGCGGATTCTCGAGCGCCGCGGAGTCGTTGTCGACGATGGGGTGCGAGAGCGTCTGACGTCGTGCACCGATCTGGCGTTGCTGGAGCGTTGGCTCGATCGGTCCCTGACCGTGACCAGCACTGCTGAACTCTTCGACGCTGAGTGATGTCGATCGATCTGTCGTTCTTCCGCTCGGAGACCTCGCAGCGCCTG
>NZ_BAGH01000319.1 GCF_000308715.1 Nocardia tenerifensis NBRC 101015 | reverse complement strand
GCTCGACGGTAGGCGTCCCGCGGCCCAACTGCGCAAACTCGCCGCGCCGCAGGTGCTCGCCGCCATCGAGACGCTCGCGCGCTCGGCGCCGCCCGGTCGCGGCCTCGGTCCCGCCCACTTGAAGAAACTGGGGATCGAGCTGAGCGGGCCGAACACCGCCGAGATATACGGCAGCTATCAGCGCGGGAACCGGGTGTTCGCGCTCGCCGCGTGCGTCGTGCTGCATCGGGCGGGCTGGCAGCTCACCGCGTTCCGCGTACTGTGAGGACCGGGCCGCACGAGCCGGCCGGGACCGAACGGCGCTGCTCTGCGGCGCTTACGATCGGCACCGCATTACCATGGGGCGTGCAGCGGATTCCGCACTCGGAGCGCGAACCCGCACGCCGGCCGCGAGTCCTGCCCGCGCACCCGGCGCCGACGACATGACATGACACACCGACCAGAGGACTGACGAGACCCGTGCCTGCGCTGACACTGACGAGGTTGCTTCGGATTGGTGAGGGTCGCATGGTGAAGCGGCTCGCCAACTTCGCCGATCAGGTGCTCGACCTCGAGTCGGAGTACGAGCAGCTCACCGACGACGAGTTGCGTGCGAAGACCGACGAGTTCCGCGAGCGCTACTCCGACATGGTGGAGGAGGGGCACGCCGATCCGCTCGGCGCGCTGATGGCCGAGGCGTTCGCGGTGGCCCGCGAGGCGTCCTGGCGGGTGCTCAACCAGAAGCACTACAAGGTGCAGATCATGGGCGGCGCCGCACTGCACACCGGCAACATCGCCGAGATGAAGACCGGTGAGGGCAAGACGCTCACCTCGGTGCTGCCCGCCTACCTCAACGCGATCAGCGGCGACGGCGTGCACATCGTCACCACCAACGACTATCTCGCCAAGCGCGACTCCGAGTGGATGGGCCGCGTGCACCGCTTCCTCGGGCTCGAGGTCGGCGTGATCCTCGGCGGCATGACGCCCGCGCAGCGGCGCGTGGCCTACGGCGCCGACATCACCTACGGCACCAACAACGAGTTCGGCTTCGATTACCTGCGCGACAACATGACCCACTCCCTCGACGATCTGGTGCAGCGCGGGCACAACTTCGCCGTGGTCGACGAGGTCGACTCCATCCTGATCGACGAGGCGCGCACCCCGCTGATCATCTCCGGCCCCGCCGACGCCTCCAGCAAGTGGTACGCCGAGTTCGCGCGCATCGCACCGCTGTTGAAGAAGGACCTGCACTACGAGGTCGACATCAAGAAGCGCACCATCGGCGTGCACGAGGCGGGCGTCGAGTTCATCGAGGACCAGCTCGGCATCGACAACCTCTATGAGGCCGCCAACTCGCCGCTGGTCAGCTACGTGAACAACGCCATCAAGGCCAAGGAGCTGTACACGCGCGACAAGGACTACATCGTGCGCGACGGCGAGGTCATCATCGTCGACGAGTTCACCGGCCGCATCCTGGTCGGGCGGCGCTACAACGAGGGCATGCACCAGGCCATCGAGGCCAAGGAGGGGGTGGAGATCCAGCCGGAGAACCAGACCCTCGCCACGATCACCCTGCAGAACTACTTCCGCCTCTACGACAAGCTGTCCGGCATGACCGGCACCGCCGAGACCGAGGCCGCCGAGCTGCACCAGATCTACAGCCTCGGCGTCGTCCCGATCCCGACGAACAAGCCGATGATCCGCGAGGACCAGTCCGACCTGATCTACAAGACCGAAGAGGCCAAGTTCGCGGCCGTGGTCGACGACGTCACCGAGCGGCACCAGCGCGACCAGCCGGTGCTCATCGGTACCACCAGTGTCGAGCGCTCGGAGTACCTGTCCAAGCAGTTCACCAAGCGCGGCATCGCGCACACCGTGCTGAACGCGAAGTTCCACGAGAAGGAAGCCGAGATCATCGCCGAGGCCGGCCGGCCGGGCGCGGTGACCGTGGCGACGAACATGGCCGGCCGCGGCACCGACGTCGTGCTCGGCGGCAACCCCGACATCATCGCCGACCTCATCCTGCGCCGAGAGGGCCTCGACCCGGTCGAGACGCCCGACGCCTACCAGCAGGCCTGGCTGCCGACGCTGGAGCAGGTCAAGGCGCAGACCGCGGCCGACGCCGAGCTGGTGCGCAAGGCAGGCGGGCTCTACGTGCTCGGCACCGAGCGGCACGAGTCACGCCGCATCGACAATCAGCTGCGCGGCCGCTCCGGCCGTCAGGGCGACCCCGGCGAGTCCCGGTTCTACCTCTCCCTCGGCGACGAGTTGATGCGCCGCTTCAACGGCGCGGCGCTCGAGGCGATCATGACCAGGCTCAACCTGCCCGACGACGTGCCGATCGAGGCCAAGATGGTCTCCAAGGCGATCAAGAGCGCGCAGACCCAGGTCGAGCAGCAGAACTTCGAGATCCGCAAGAACGTGCTCAAGTACGACGAGGTGATGAACCAGCAGCGCACCATCATCTACGGCGAGCGCAACCGGATCTTGCGCGGCGAGGACATGGAGGGCCAGGTCCAGAGCATGATCACGGACGTGATCACCGCCTACGTCAACGGCGCCACCGCCGAGGGCTACGTGGAGGACTGGGATCTGGACAAGTTGTGGACCGCGCTCAAGACGCTGTACCCGGTCAAGCTCAACTACAAGGACCTGACCGGCGAGACCGCGGTCGGCGAGGCGGGCGACCTCAGCCGCGAGGAACTGCTCGAGGCGCTGCTCGAGGACGCGCACGAGGCCTACGAGCGGCGCGAGGCGGAGATCGACGGGCTGGCCGGCGAGGGCAGCATGCGCAATCTCGAACGGCAGGTGCTGCTCTCGGTGCTCGACCGCAAGTGGCGCGAGCACCTCTACGAGATGGACTACCTCAAGGAGGGCATCGGCCTGCGGGCCATGGCGCAGCGCGACCCGCTGGTCGAGTACCAGCGCGAGGGCTTCGACATGTTCTCCGCGATGCTCGAGGGCCTCAAGGAGGAGTCGGTCGGCTTCCTGTTCAACCTCCAGGTGGAGGTGCAGCAGCCGCAGCCGGAGGGTGTCTCGGTCGACCAGGGCCTGCGCTCGCCGGTCGGCGCGCGGACCGCGCCACGCCCGCTGCCCACCGAGGAGGCGCCGGTCCCCAACGGCAACGCGGCCCCGGCGGCGTTGCGCGCCAAGGGGATCGATCCCGCCGGCCAGCAGCGAGGCCTGAGCTACTCGGGCCCCGACGAGGGCGGGCACCGCGAGGTGCACAGCGACGCGGAGGAGTACGGCGACGGCACCACCCGCCGCGAGCGCCGCGAAGCCGCCCGCGCCCAGGACAAATCCAAGCGCGCCCCCAAGCCCCGTCGCCGCTAGTAAGCTGTCCCGCCCCCTCCGCGTATCCAAGCCAGATTGAGATGCGGCGGAGGGGCGTTGGCGGCCGGTGGTGAGGCGGTTGTCGGGTTAGCCCGTGGCCGGTGAGTTACCCATGTTCTTCTGAGATCGGTTGTTGCTCGGGAGAAGTGGGGCGTCACGGGTGTGACAGGCCCCGTCGGTAGATATGGCGTAGTGAGACAGGCCCGGTGAGTGCGCGCCAGGCGTGTTTGTGCGGGAATCGGCCCGGGGTGGCGTGATTGGGCGTAGCTTGGGGCTTCGTGGACCGAAGCACAGTTGAGGCATGGGTCGGCGCATACGAACAGGCCTGGCGGTCGCCGGGCACCGACAAGCTCGGCGACCTCTTCGCCCCGGACATCGGATACCTGGTCTCGCCGTGGGCCGAGCCGCTCACGGGGCTACCGGCGCTGGCGAAGTTCTGGGAGGCCGGGCGGGACGGGTCCGACGAGTCGTTCTCGATGGAGCCCGAGGTGGTCGCGGTGGACGGACTCACCGCCGTGGTCCGGGCCGAGGTCGACTACCCCGACCAGCCCGCGCGCTGGCGCGACCTGTGGGTGCTGCGCTTCGACGACGAGGGCCGCTGCACCTGGTTCGAGGAGTGGCCCTTCGCCCCCGACCAGCCGGACGGGCAGGATCGATCCGCCGCCGCCCTGCGTGGCTGAGCAACCCCTCCGGCTTGCGCTGGGCGAGGGCTCGCGCGGCTAGTCGACGGGCCGCGGGCCGCCGCTGTTCTGCCAGGGGTCGTTGGCGTTCAACGCGGTGAGCAGCAGGCGGATCGCGGCCACCCGGCGCTCCTTGCCGGGCAGTTTGTCCAGCGCGCACTCAGGGTCGGCGGGCGGGCCCAGATGGGTGCAGCCGCGCGGACAGTCCTCGATGGCGGCGGCCAGGTCGCTGAAGGCGGCGACCACGTCGTCGGGGGTGATGTGGGCGAG
This sequence comes from Nocardia tenerifensis NBRC 101015, assembly GCF_000308715.1. Taxonomy (GTDB): domain Bacteria; phylum Actinomycetota; class Actinomycetes; order Mycobacteriales; family Mycobacteriaceae; genus Nocardia; species Nocardia tenerifensis. The sequence goes on along the minus strand of NZ_BAGH01000319.1, from coordinate 36,121 downwards.
CCCGAAGGAACGGATGCCCGGCGTATCGATCACCCAGCCGCCGCCGGGCAGCGGCAGCGCGACGGACTGGGTCGAGGTGTGCTTGCCCTTGCCGACGCCGGACACCTCGCCGACGGCCCGATACGCGTCCGGCACAAGGCGATTCACCAGCGTCGACTTGCCGACCCCTGAGTGCCCGATGAACGCGGTGAGCCGGCCGTCGAGCAGTTCGAGCACCGGCGCCAGCGGGTCGTCGACGCCGCCGTAGACGATGGTGAGGTCGAGATCGGTGAAGGCGGAGGCGAATTCGGACTCGGCCGCCAGATCGTGCTTGGTCAGGCACAGCACCGGGTGCAGCCCACCGGCGTACGCGGCGACCATGCAGCGCTCGACGAATCCGGTGCGCGGCGGCGGGTCGGCCAGCGCGACCACCATGAACAGCTGCTCGGCGTTGCCGACGACGATGCGCTCGAACGGATCGGTGTCATCGGCGGTGCGCCGCAACACCGTTCGGCGCTCGCCGACCCGCACGATGCGGGCCAGCGAGTCGGGCCTGCCGGAGAGGTCGCCGACCACGTCCACCTGATCGCCGACCACGATGGGCGTGCGGCCGAGTTCCCGCGCGCGCATGGCGACGATGTGCCGCTCGGGATCGCCGTCGAGCACGCAACCCCAGCGGCCGCGATCCACCGAGACCACCATGGCGGACTCCGCATCACTGTGTCGCGGACGGGTTTTGGTGCGGGGACGCGAACTCTTGCCCGGGCGGACCCGGACGTCGGATTCGTCGTACTCGCGCTTCCTCAGTGCGCCGCTCCCTGATCGGCGGGCGCCGGATCGAGCATGCGCTCCCACAGTGCGACGAAGTTCGGCAGCGTCTTGGCCGTCGTGCCGATGTCCTCGATCTCGATGTCGGCCACCCGCAGCCCGAGAATCGCACCGGCCGTTGCCATTCGGTGGTCGGCGTAGGAGTGCCATCGGCCGCCGTGCAGCTCGGCGGGCACGATCTCCAGCCCGTCCTCGGTCTCGGTGACCTTGCCGCCGAGCCGGTTGATCTCGGTGGACAGCGCGGCGAGCCGGTCGGTCTCGTGCCCGCGCAGGTGCGCGATGCCGCGCAGGTGCGACGGGGAGTCGGCCAGTGCGGCCAGTGCGGCCACCGTGGGCGTCAGCTCGCCGACGTCGTGCAGGTCGATATCGATGCCGGCCAGGCGGTCGGGGCCCTGCACGGTCAGCACGCCGTCGAAGACGCGCGCCTCGGCGCCCATCCGCACCAGGATCTCGCGGATCACGTCGCCGGGCTGGGTGGTGAGCCGGGGCCAGTGCGGGATCTTGACCTCGCCGCCGGTGACGGCCGCGGCCGCGAGGAACGGCGTCGCGTTGGACAGGTCCGGCTCGACCTCCCAGTCCACCGCGCGGATGGGGCCGGGCTCGACCTGCCAGGTCTGGGCGCGGCGGCTGTGCTCGGGGGCCTGCACCCGCACGTCGGCCCGGCGCAGCATCTCCACGGTCATCTCGATGTGCGGCATGGAGGGCAGCGCCTTGCCGTCGTGGTGTACGGTCAGGCCCTCGTCGAACCGGGCGGCCGACAGCAGCAGGCCCGAGACGAACTGCGAGGAGCCGGAGGCGTCGATGGTCACCGTGCCGCCGCGCAGCGCGCCCTTGCCGTGCACGGTGAACGGCAGCGCGTCGCCGTCGATGTCGGCGCCGAGGCTGCGCAGCGCGTTCAGGATGGTGCTGAGCGGGCGGACCCTCGCCTGCGCGTCGCCGTCGAACGCGACGTCGCCAGCGGCCAGCGCGGCCACCGACGGCAGGAAGCGCATCACCGTGCCCGCGAGCCCGCAGTCGACCGTGCCGCCGCGCAGCGGAGCGGGGGTCACGGTCAGCGTGTCGCCCTCGCCCTCGATGGTCGTGCCGAGCGCGCACAGCGCGGCGATCATCAGATTGGTGTCGCGGCTGCGCAACGCGCCGGTCAGCGTCGACGGACCGTCGGCAAGGGCGGCCAGGATCAATGCCCGGTTCGTGATCGACTTCGATCCAGGCAGGGTCACGGTCGCGTGCACAGGGACATCGACATGGGGCGCTGGCCAGAAACTCACGTGTTCCATCTTCGCCCATCACCCAACCGGACACACGGGCGGTCGCCCTATTGCAATCCAATTCGCCCGGCCGGACGCGCCCCACGGATCGGTCCGCCGGTACCCCGTGCCGGTGGGCACGGTGTGTCAGCTGGAAAACCCGTGGGGCGCAGGTACTCTCGCTCTACTTGTTCCGCCCGTGCAGGAACGGAACCAGCTTGCGCAGCAGCTTCATCGTCGACTGCGTGCGCGAGTAGCTGAGCAGCGCCATGCCGGGAATCGCGAAGCGCTGCACCGCGATCGAGTGCGGGCGGGCGAACTCGCGCAGGCCCGGCTCGCCGTGGATGCGGCCGATGCCGGAGTCGCCGACGCCGCCGAAGGGCAGGCCGGGGATGGCGGCGAAGGCGAGCACCGAGTTCACCGAGGTGGCGCCGACGTGCAGCCTGCGCGCGATGGCCAGTCCGTTCTTCTTCGAGTACACCGCCGAGGACAGCCCGTACTTGGAGCTGTTGGCCAGCTCGACCGCCTCGTCCACGCCGTCGACGGTGCGGATGGTGACCGTCGGGCCGAAGGTCTCCTCCTGCACGGCCTCGGACTTCTCGTCCACGTCGACCAGCACGACCGGCTCGATGAACGGCGCCTTCACCGAGTCGGGGCCGCCGAGCACGGCCGTGCCGCCGTTCTTCAGCGCGGACTCGATGTGGCGGCGCACGATGTCGACCTGGCTCGGCATGGTCATCGGGCCGTAGGCGGCGTCCGCGCCTGAACCCGGGCCGACCTTCTCGAGGATCTTCTTCACCTCGGCGACGAACTCGTCGCGCACCGACCGGTCGACGTACACCCGCTCCACGCCCGCGCAGGTCTGGCCGCTGTTGGCGGTCGCGCCCCAGGCGACCGCGTCGGCGGCGGCCTTCACGTCCGCGTCGCCCGCGACGATCACCGCGTCCTTGCCGCCACACTCGAGCAGCACCGGGGTGAGGTTCTCCGCGGCGGCGGCCATGATCCGCTTGCCCGTCGCGGTGGAGCCGGTGAACGCGAGCTTGTCGACGCCCGCCTTGACCAGCGCCGCGCCGGTCGCGCCGTAGCCGTTGACGGTGATGAACACGCCCTCGGGCAGGTCCGGGTTGGCCTTGGCGAACGCGTCGGCCAGGAAATTGCCGATGCCGGTGGAGAACTCGCTCGGCTTGAAGACCACGGTGTTGCCCGCGGCGAGCGCGTAGCCGATGGAGCCGTTGGGGGTGTAGACCGGGTAGTTCCACGGGCCGATCACGCCGACGACGCCGAGCGGGCGCTGCTCGACCCTGGCGGCGAAGTTCGCCATGAACGCGCCCGGCGAGACCTTCTTGGGGGAGAGCACCTTCTTGGCGTTCTTGGCCGCCCAGGCGATGTGCTCGAGCGCGAGCATGAGCTCGAGGAACGCGTCGTCGAGCGGCTTGCCGTTCTCGGCGTGGATCAGCGCGCAGAACTCGTCGGAGTCCGCGACCAACTGGCTCGACCAGCGCAGCAGGTGAGTCTTGCGCTCGTCGTAATTCAACGCGCCCCAGGTGGCGGCGGCCGCGCGGGCCTTCGCGACGGCCGCGCGCACCGCGGCCTCGTCCGCGATCGGATGGGTGCCGATCACCTCGCCCGTTGCGGGATTGACCGACGTGAGCGCCGTGTCGTTGTCGGCAGGTTTGGTGTCGGTGGATGTCACGGTGAGTCTCTCCTCTTGCGGGTGGGTGCGCGGGACGACGTCGATCCCGGATACTCCTGGCGGTGGCCGGTCGGTGCGCAGGCGTCAGCGGACGGGCGCAGCTTTGAGAGAATGGTAGGCCAAAACTCTCAACTGGTCACCAGCTATGGCTCAATTGTCCACGAGAGTGTCGGTCGCGGGTGGGAGTATCGAGATATGTGCGGACGATATGCGACCACGACAGACCCCGGCCGGCTCGCGGTCGAGCTGGATGCGATCGACGAAACCGAAAGCACCGGTGGCTCTTTCACCAACTACAACGTCGCCCCGACGACGCAGATCCTCACCGTGGTTGAGCGCCACGAACACGGCCGCAAGGACGACGAGCCCAAGCTGCGCGTGCGGCGCATGCGCTGGGGCCTGATCCCGCTGTGGACCAAGGCCGCGGAGCCGGGTGTGCCGGTGAAGGGCAAGCCGCTGTTCAACGCCCGCGCCGACAAGGCGGCGACCACCCCGTCGTTCCGGGACGCGGTGAAGTACCGCCGCTGCCTGGTCCCGATGGACGGCTGGTACGAGTGGGTCGTCGAGGCGGACGCCGGAGCCAAGGGCAAGGCGGTCAAGAAGCCGTTCTTCATGGCGCAGGCCGACGGCTCGCGGCTGTACATGGCCGGACTCTGGTCGGTGTGGCGGGACAAGTCGCTGCCGGAGAGCGAGCCGCTGCTGTCGTGCACCATCCTGACCACCGACGCCGTCGGCGACCTGACCCGCATCCACGACCGCATGCCGCTGCCCATGCCGCGGGAGCACTGGGACGCCTGGCTCGACCCGGACCACCCGGCGCCGGCCGAACTGCTGGCCACGCCGAGCGAGGAGACGATCGCGGGCATCGTCGCGCGACCCGTCTCACCCCTGGTCAACAGTGTGAAGAACAACGGGCCGGAGCTGCTCGAGTGTGTGTCGGAGGGCGAGGCGGCCGGGCAGACCAGCCTGCTCTGATCGCCCGGCCCCCTTCGTGATTCAGCTCGTCAGAGCGAGCACTTCACGGACGGGCTCGCGATATTGAGCCCGCACTTGACGACGCCGGTGACCAGGTCGATGACCTTGCTGGTGACCGTGCCGCCGAGTTTCTCGGCCTTCGGGCCTTTGTCGTCGCTCTTCGGGGCGCTCGGCGTGCCGGGGGCGTCGTCGGTGCCGAACCCGTCGAACGGGAAGTCGACCTGGGTCCCGTGTGGTGCGGCGACGGCCGCGGGCGCCGCGAGCGCGGCCCCGCCGATGGTCAGGCCGAACGTTGCGAGCATGGCTACGATCACGGTGCGTACACGCGGGTGCGTGGGCATTTCGCATCACATCCTCTCGTCGGACGAAGGTGGCCCGTCCATTGACGCACAGAATGTGCCGAATCCCGTGGATTACCCCGCCGTCACCGTGGCGGTCACCGCCGAGGTCAGCCGGATCAGGTCGGCGGCGGTCAGCTCGATCTCCAGGCCGCGCCGGCCCGCGCTGCACAGGATGCGGTCCCAGTTCAGCGCCGAGGCGTCCACGACGGTCGGCAGCGATTTGCGCTGGCCGAGCGGGGAGATGCCGCCGAGCACATAGCCGGTCGTCCGCTCGGCCTTCACCTTGTCCGCCATGCTCGCCTTCGGCGCGCCCAACGCGGCGGCCGCGGCCTTGAGCCACAACGAGTTCGGCACCGGAAGCACCGCGACGGCGAGTGACCCGGTGGACAGCTCGAGCACCAGCGTCTTGAACACCTGCTCCGCCGCGACGCCCACCTGCTCGGCGAGCGCGTCCACCGCCTCGGCCCCGTAGGAATCGGCGCGCGGATCGTGGGTGTAGGCGTGCACCCGATGGGCCACCCCGGCCTTGGTCAGCGTCCGGATCGCGGGTGTCGAGGCTCCTGCCATGGCGCACACAGTAACGACGCGACCCGCCCGGCCTGCAACGGGTTTTCCGAGTGCCGGTGTTTCGCCGCGGGAACAACCGGGCGTGTCTCGCATGTTGGAAGCGAATACACAGCGCTCGGCCGGGACGAACAGCCCCGCCGTCGCCACGATCAGCCCCGTGAATGACGTAAGGAGATGTCGGTGCCCGTGCTGCTCGACGAACGTCCGATCTGGACGGAGGCGTCATCGGCGGAAGCCGGATTCACCTTCGATGTGCCGTTGCCGGTAGATTTGGCAGGTACGGCGATCGAAGGGACAGGTGTGACGAGCGACCATACGGCGCGAGCGACGGGCCCGGAGGGGGACCGCGAGGACCTCGAATCAGAGACCGATGCGGTGACCGACGCCCCGGTCGACGAGACCGAGCTGGCCCAGCGGTTCGAGCGCGACGCGCTCCCGCTGCTCGACCAGCTCTACGGCGCCGCGCTGCGGATGACCAGGAACCCGGCCGACGCCGAGGACCTGGTGCAGGAGACCTACGTCAAGGCGTTCCAGGGGTTCAAGTCGTTCAAGGAGGGCACGAACCTCCGTGCGTGGCTGTACCGCATCCTGACCAACACCTACATCAACTCCTACCGCAAGAAGCAGCGCCAGCCCGCGCAGTACCCGACCGACGAGATCACCGACTGGCAGCTGGCGGCTACCGCCGAGCACACCTCGCAGGGGCTGCGTTCGGCCGAGGTCGAGGCGCTGGACGCGCTGCCCGACGACGACATCAAGGCCGCGCTGCAGGAGCTTCCCGAGGAGTTCCGGATGGCGGTCTACTACGCGGACGTCGAAGGCTTTCCATATAAGGAAATCGCCGACATCATGGGCACCCCCATCGGTACCGTGATGTCCCGGCTGCACCGTGGCCGCAAGCAGCTCAAGGGTTTGCTCGCCGATGTGGCGCGCGAACGCGGATTCAATCGTTCGGGGGAGCGCCAGGAGGTCAAGCAGTGAGCGAGGAGCGGGACCCCGATATGGATCTCGACTGCACGGCGGTACTCACCGATATCTGGTTGATGCTCGACGGTGAGTGCAACGACGAGACCCGTGCCCGGCTGCAGCACCACATGGATCACTGCTCGCCCTGCATCGAGGCCTACGGCATCGAGGAGAAGATCAAGAGTCTGCTGAGCCGCAAGTGCGGCGGCGACCGCGCGCCCGACGCCCTGCGCGAACGCCTGACCTTCGAGATCCGCCGGACGGTCTCGGTGACCCGGGTGGAGACCAAGATCGACTCCGCCGACTCCTAGAGTCGCGGACAAACCGAACGGCACGCCTTCCTCTGGAAGTGCGTGCCGTTCCGCGTTTCGGCTGAGCTCTCGCTCAGGAGTTAGGCCGCTTGCCGTGGTTGGCCGCGTTGCCCTTGCGACTACGCTTCTTACGTCCGCGCTTACCCATGAGTAGTCTCCCTTCTGGTTGAAGGCCATTCTTTCACGTGTGGTTGGCTATACCTTCAGCGGATGCAGACCGCGCGGCCCGGCCCTCCGAACCGCCGAGTGAGCTGCGGCGAACCGAGCGAACGAATGGGGTTTCAGATGGCTGAGGAAGTGCTAGCCGAGCTGGTGTCGGTCGTCTATCAGGTCGTGGTGAAGGTGGGGGATACGGTCAAGGAGGGGGACACCCTGGTCATCCTCGAGTCCATGAAGATGGAGATCCCCGTGCTCGCCGAGGTCGGCGGCACCGTCACCTCGATCGGCGTGAAAGAGGGCGACGCCATCAAGGCCGGTCACCTCATCGCCGTCATCTCCTAGCGGCGTCGGCGGTAGATCCTCATGGCGACACTCAGCGAGTTATTGGCCGAACACACCGACTTACCCGGCGTCGCCGTGGACCATCTGCAGCGGGTGGTGGGCGATTGGCAGCTGCTGGCCGATCTGTCCTTCGCCGATCTGCAGCTGTGGGTGGGCGCGGGACCGATCGCGGCGGGCGCGGACATCGTGTGCGTCGCGCAGTGCCGCCCGACCACGGCCTCCACCGTGCACCACGAGGATCTCGTCGGCACCCTCGCGCTGCAGGCCGATCATCCGCAGGTGTTCGAGGCGTTGATGACCGGCAAGATCGTGCGGGCCGACCGCGATGTCGAGACCGCGGGCGTCTATCACCCCACGCCGGTGCACGCCATTCGCGAGGCCATCCCGGTGCGCTGCGGCGACGACGTCATCGCGGTGCTCAGCCGCGACACCGACGTGCAGCGCTCGCGCGTGCGCAGCCAGCTCGAGATCGCCTACGTCGCCTGCGCCGACGACCTGTGCCAGATGATCGCCGACGGCACCTTCCCGACCACCGAGGATCGCGCGGCCACCCATTCCAGCCCGCGCGCCGGTGACGGTTTCATCCGCCTCGACACCGAGGGCATCGTCGTCTACGCGAGCCCGAACGCGCTGTCCGCCTATCACCGGATGGGCCTGCAGGCCGATCTGGCCGGCCAGGATCTCGCGGTGCTCACCCGCTCGCTGATCACCGACCCGTTCGACGCGCAGGAGGTGGTCGGCGACATCCAGGCCGCGCTGGCCGGGCGCACCGGCCGCCGGATGGAGGTGGAGGCGCGCGGCGCGACCGTGTTGCTGCGCACGCTTGTGCTGCGTCCGCACGGCGAATTGGCCGGTGCCGCAGTGCTTGTGCGCGATGTCACCGAGGTCAAGCGCCGCGATCGAGCGCTGCTCAGCAAGGACGCCACCATCCGGGAGATCCACCACCGGGTGAAGAACAATCTGCAGACCGTCGCCGCGCTGCTGCGGCTGCAGGCGCGCCGCACCGAGAACGAGGAGGCGCAGGTCGCGCTCACCGAGTCGGTGCGCCGGGTGACCTCCATCGCGTCGGTACACGAGATGCTGTCGATGTCGGTGGACGAAGAGGTCGACCTGGACGAGGTGGTCGACCGGCTGCTGCCGATCATGGCCGACGTGGCCACCGTGCACACCGCGCGGATCAAGGTGCGCCGCGCGGGCTCGCTCGGCGTCTTCTCCGCCGAACGCGCGACGCCGCTGGTGATGGTGCTCACCGAGCTGGTGCAGAACGCGATCGAGCACGCCTTCGACTCCGGCGAGAACGGCACGGTGACAATACGTTCCGAGCGTTCGGCGCGCTGGCTCGACGTGATCATCAGCGACGACGGCCGGGGCCTGCCGAGCGGTTTCAGCCTGGAATCCTCCGACCGGCTCGGATTGCAAATCGTGCGCACGCTGGTGACCGCCGAACTCGGCGGCTCCATCGGCCTGCATCCCGGCGCCGACATCGGTACCGACGCGGTACTCCGAGTTCCGCTGGGCCGTCGTTCCGGACGGTGAAATGTCTTTTCGTTATATGTGCTGGGGCACAAGATAGCCCGGCACCTCGGGGGTGCCGGGCTTTGAATGCGTTTACCGGACCAAAGGGCTGTTCGGTCCGGTAAATCCGATCGTCTGCTAGACGACCGTGCGGGTGCGCGTGCGTGCGTTGCGACGCTTGAGCGCCCGGCGCTCGTCTTCACTCATACCGCCCCACACGCCGGCATCCTGTCCGGACTTCAGGGCCCAGGACAGGCAGTCGGCGGTAACGGGGCAGCGAGCGCAGACCAGCTTGGCATCGGCAATCTGCGCGAGCGCAGGACCACTGTTACCCACCGGGAAAAACAGTTCGGGGTCCTCGTCGCGACAGATGGCCTTGTGGCGCCAGTCCATTCCTCTGCTCCTTTGCTGGGCGCCGCATAATGGCGCCGACGGTTTGTGGATCGTTCACTTGTGCGACTCGAATGTTTCCGCACGGTTGCTTGTGAATGCTTTCACGAACACCGTAGATGTCAATAGGTATCTGGTGCACCGTGGGGAAGCTCACGCTCTAACGGTCCCCGCTTGGGGAACCTGCCCGGTCCTTTGTACTCGCTCTACCCAGTTTTCGCAGCACTACCCCGATGTTTTTCGAGCGTTTCCTGCATCACTCCGGTCGCGGCGCCACGACATCCAAGACCGAGGGCACCGCCGTGAAATCCACCACGTTGCGCTTGCCGATAAAGTCGCCGTCGATTTGCAGACCGATGGGTTCCTTCGTCTCGACGCGCACGGACGCCACGTTGTCGTCGCGAAACAAATTGCGCGACTTGGGGTTTCCGTCGGCCGCCAGGAGCTGCCTGGCGAGCAGCAGGGTGGGCAGGACCGCCATCGAACGCACGGCGAACACGCCGAGTCCGTCCTCGAACCGGGTGCCCGGATTGGTGTGCACCGGGGTCGTGTCGAGGTACGTCCAGGGGGTCGTGTTCGTTACGAAGGCGTAATGCACCCCTTCGACGGGTTCGTGCCCCGGCACCTCGATGCGCACGCTCGGCTCCTTGCGCTTGGCCCGGAAGAACTGCCGGACGGTCGTGCGGAGGTAGCGGGCGGGGGTCGCCGACTTCCCGCGGGCGCGGCTCTCGTCGATCGCCTCGCAGACGTCGGCGTCGAGGCCGACGCCCGCGCTGAAGGTGAACCAGCGGTCGTCGGCCAGGCCGAGTCCGATCCTGCGGTCCCGGTCCAGGGTGAGCAGATCGATGAGCTGATTGGTAGCTGTGACGGGGTCCGGCGAGATCCCGAGCGCCCGCGCGAAGACGTTCGCCGAGCCGCCGGGGATCACGCCGAGGCGCGGCAGCCAGGCCTGCCCGTCGTTCAACTCGGGCAGCGGCAGGAAACCGTTGATGGTCTCGTTGACCGTCCCGTCGCCGCCGTGCACGACGATGAGGTCCATCTCGTTGGTGGCGGCCCACTGCGCCAATTCGGCGGCGTGGCCGCGGTGCTGGGTGTGCGCGACGGTCAGCTGCGTGCGGCTCTCCAAGGCGTGCGCCAGCAGGTCTCGAGTCGCCGAAGTGGTCGAGGTGGCATTCGGATTCACGATCAGCAGCGTCCGCACGACCCGCAGCCTAATCCTCACCGGAACGGGTCCGAAAAGCCGCTGAACGGGAGCGGTCGCGGGGACGACGACTACGACGGGTCGTAGGCTTGACGGGTGGCTGAGAGTGATGTTTCCCCCGGCGTGCCGAGGACGGTGCGCGGCGCGGGCGCGCTGGTGACGCTGGAAGGCGCCGTCGCCGTGGTCGTCGCGCTGGTGTTGATCGTGCGCGGGTTGCTCGGCCACGATCAGACGGCGACCAACGGGTACGGCACCGCGGCCTGGTTCGGCATCCTGGGCGGGGCGGTGCTCGCCGCGGGCCTCGGCCTGCTGTTCGGCAAGCGGTGGGGGCGGGCCATCGCCGTGATCGCGCAGCTGCTGCTACTGCCGGTCACCTGGTCGCTGCTCACCGACTCGCATCAGCCGGTGTTCGGCACGTTGCTCGGCGTCGTGGTCGTCGCCGCTCTGGTGTTGCTGTTCGCCCCGGCCTCCACGCGGTGGATGGCCGCGGACTATGCCGTCGAGCCCGAGGGATCCTGATCTACGGGGCTTTACCGCGGGGGGTGGGGCGTCATGCCCCGTTGACTGCCGCTCGTGGGGATCTGTTCGGCGATCGACCGCGACTCGGTGATCAACTGCGACTTGGCGATTGACCGCGACTCGGTGATCAACTGCGACTTGGTGATCGACCGAGCTTGGTGATCAACTGCGACTTGGTGATCGACCGAGCTTGGTGATCGACCGCAACTCGGTGATCGACCGCGACCTGGTGACTGACCAGAACTTGGTGACTGACCGCTAGTCGGCGACGGCGGCGCGCAGCGCTGTGCGGCAGAGTGAGTCGGCGCGTCGGGTGGTTTCGGGCAGTCGGTAGTTCGGGGTGAGGGCGAGAACCCGGGCGCAGGCGGTGTCGAGGTCGATGCGGTGGCCGACCGAGACGAAGACCGGCTTCACGCCCGAGCGGGTGCGCAGGGCCGCGCCGACGACCTCGCCGTCGATGGTGATGTCGGTGCGCGCGCCGCGCTCGGTTCCGGGTTCGAGGTAGTCGCCCCACACGGATTTGGCGACGCCGATGGTGGGCACGCCGGTGAGCACGCCGATGTGGCAGGCCAGGCCGAAGCGGCGCGGGTGCGCCAAACCCTGTGCGTCACAGACGATCAAGTCCGGCGCGGCTTCCAGCCGCGCCAGAACCCGCATGGTCGTTGGCAATTCGCGGAAGGCGAGCAGTCCGGGGTGGTACGGGAAATCCGTAGTGCCGTGCGCGACAGCCGAATCGACCGTTTCGAGGGTGGCCGCGTCGAGCACGACGACGGCCGCGGCGACCGCGCCGGTCTCGGCGTACGCGCAGTCGATCCCCGCGACCGTCTCGATTGACGTTGCCTGCCAGGACGTTTCGACCTTCGGCCGCAATTCGTCCTGGATCGCCATGGCCTCGTCGGGCGTGCTCGGCCAGGAGCCTTCATCGATGTCGGCGAGCCACGTCATCGTCGTGCGCTACCGGGCTTCCTTGGCCAGCTTGCCGAGCGGCTCGCCGGTGAGGCGGTAGCCGACCCACTCGTTCTGCGCTGCGGCGCCGAGGGATTCGTAGAAATCGATGGAGGGCTTGTTCCAGGTCAGCACGGCCCAGTCGAGCCTGGCGTAGCCGTTGTCGACGGCCTCCTTCGCCAGCGTGGCCAGCAGCGCCTTGCCGTAGCCCTTGCCGCGCGTCTCCGGCTTGACGTACAGGTCCTCGAGGTAGATGCCGTGCACGCCGTTCCAGGTGGAGAAGTTGAGGAACCAGATCGCGCAGCCGACCAGCTCGCCGTCCTCGGCCACCACATGGGCGAAGACCTTGGGGTCGGGGCCGAACAGCGCGGCGTCCAATTGCGCGACGGTGACGGTGCATTCGTCGGCGGCCTTCTCGTACTCGGCCAGCTCGTGGACGAGCCCTACCAGGCCGGGCACGTCGGCGGGGACGGCGCGGCGCAGTTCTACAGTCACAGTGTCACTCCATTTGCGGTGGGAACCAGGTTGTGCGCCAGGATGGTTCGCACTTGGTGTTCGTAGCCGAGCACGGTGAGCGCGCCGGTCGACATGGTGAACCGGCGGCCCTCCCGCAGGTCGAACTCGGCCCAGCGGGCGATCAGCGCGCGGGAGAAGTGGCCGTGCCCGACGAGCACGATATCGCGTTCGCGCAGGCGCGGTTCCGCGTCGGCGAGCACGCGATCGGCCCGGGCGCGCACCGCGTCCGCGGACTCGCCGCCCGGCACGGCGCCGGTCCAGATGGTCCAGCCCGGCGCGCTCTCGCGGATCTCGGGGGTGGTGAGCCCCTCGTAATCGCCGTAGTCCCACTCGGCCAGATCGTCGTCGACGGTGGTGTCGGTGAGGCCGGCCAGCTCGGCGGTCTGCCGCGCGCGCAGCCGCGGGCTGGTGAGCACCAGCGGGTCGCGCAGCTTCAGCGCGGCCAGCAACGGACCGGCGGCCCGCGCCTGGCCCTCGCCGCGCTCGGTGAGGGGCAGGTCGGTGCGGCCGGTGTGGCGGTGCCGGGTGGACCAGGTGGTCTCGCCGTGTCGAAGCAGCACTAGTCGGGCATCGTCGGGTGCGGACATGGATCCATCATGGTTCACGCGCGCGGGGGTGGACCGCTCGGCCGGGGTCGCCGCCGGTCAGCTCGGCCGGTCCACGGTCAGCACGACCAACGGCAGCGGACGCTCCACCTTGGATTGATAGTCGGCGAGCAAGGGATTGTTCGCCAGCGCCCACGCCGCGAACTCCTCGTACTCCGCGCCTTCGAGGGCGCGCGCGGTGCCCTGGTAGGTCTTGTCGCCGAACTCCATTGTCACCCGTGGCTCGGCCTTCACGTTGTGGTACCAGGCCGGGTAGCGGTCCTCGATGAACGAACTCACGTACATCGTCTCGCCGCGGCGCAGGACGCCGAGCGGAACCACGTGCCGCCTGCCGCTCTTGGCGCCAGTGGTGGTGAGCAGCAGCAGTTCCCCGTTCTCGTACGCGCCGCCGACCTTGCCGCCGTTCGCGCGGAACTCCTCGATGACGCCGTCGTTCCAGTTCGCGATGTCCTCCGCGGAGTAGTCCTGGTTCCAGGGGGCGTCGGGGTCGTCGTACGACTCGATCTTCTTGGCGGAATCCGTTGCGGGCGTCGGCTGTTCGCTCATACCCGGCAGTGTGCCGTAGACCACCGACAAGTTCGGCGGCGCGCAGTACTCCGCCCGATCGCGCAGTACTCAGCCCAATCGCGCAGTGCCCAGCCGAGCCGTGCAGTTCCCACCGGAGGCGTTCAGTGTGCCCGGCCGAAGTGTGCGATATCCAGCGCGAGGTGTGCAGGACTCAGCGGAGCCGTGCGGGTATCAACCGAACGTGCGAGCTCAGCCCAGGCATGCATGGCTTCACCGAGGCGGGCGCGGCTCGACTGAGCGTGGAGGCTCTGCCGAGGTGTGCGTGCCTAGCCGGATGTGCAGTGCCCAACGGAGGCGTGCGGTACCCAGCCGAGGGGTGCATGGCTCTGCCGAGGCGTGCGCGGCCTGACTGAGCGTGGAGGCTCTGCTGAGATGTGCGTGCCTGAGCCGGAGGCGGGAGTGCTCAGCGGAGGCGTGCAGTGCCCAAACCGAGGCGTGCAGTGCCCAACCGAGGCATGGGCGTTCGGTCGGGTGGGTCGAGTGCTCAGCCGAGGGCGTAGAGCTCGGTGCCGCGCTGCTCGAGGATCGTCGTGCCGAGTACCGCGAGCGAGATCGGGGCTCCGCTGTAGCCGGGGCGATCCACCGGAATGCGGGCGACCTCGGCGCCGGTGGTGGGGTCGAGGCCGACGATCGCGCCCGCGGTCGGCATGAGCAGCCTGCCCGCCATCATGGTCGGGGCGCCGAGCGCGCCGGCCGCGGTCCACATCGGGTCAAAGGTGCTGCCGTTCAAGGCGATCACGCTGTTGCCGGTGAAAACCAGGTAGGCCGAGCCGATTCGGGTGGTCGTCGTCTTGTCGCTGAGCGGCGCCGAAAGCTGGTGCACCACAATCGGATTGCCGGAGGCGTCGTAGACGGCCAGGCGCGGCGCCGCCGCTTCGGTCCCCGCCGAGGCCGGCGCACCGGGCAGGTAGAGCACGATTCTGTTGTCCGACACCGCGAGTACTCGCGCGTCGGCGGAGTCCGCGCCGGGACCGGAGAGCACGTGCGAGCCGAACTCCTCGGGCACCGTGTTGTCCTTCGGCGCGGGGTTGAGCATGGTCAGCCGGTTGGCCGCGTCCTCGGGGCAGCGCTCGAGCACGCCGAGCCGCGAGGGGCTCGAGCCCGCCGAGAGCAGCGTGCAGCCTTTGCGCGGTTGGGTTTTCACGTTGACCGGCGCGTCGACGAATCCGTACTCGATGGTGCGGACCAGATCCGAACGCCACATCTCGAGCCGTTTAGGCCCCTGCGCGAGCACATAGGTGCCATCGACAGACAAACGCACCGACGGGTCCATGTAGCTGCTGCGCGCGGTGCGTCTGGCGCCGCTGTCGCCGGCCAGCAGCGTGGCCTGGCTGCATCCGCGCTCGTCGCGGTACACCGCCACCACCATGCTGAACTGGCCCTCGATCCCGCACAGCGGCATGTCGCGGCGGTAGTGCCACAGGTCGGCGCCGGTGCGCGGATCGTGCCCGGTGACCGTGCCCTCGTCACCGGTGACGGCGACGCCCGCGGAGGTCAGCGCCCGGCCGCTCGCGGTGTCGGGCGCGTGCCACAGCTCCCGCAGCGCGGTCGGCAGCTGGTCGGCCGCGACCGGCGTCGGCACGGGTGAACTCGCGGTCACCGACTCGGTGCCGTGCGCGTCCCCCCGCACCCACACCAGCACTGCCGCGATCACCACGAGCACGGCGATCGCGGCAGCGGAGATGACGTCGGCGCGCGTTCGCCGCTCGGGTGCGAGCACGCTTGCGAGAGTAACGGATCCGGTGGGTCAGACCGAAGCCGTGGCTGGCTCCACCGCGCTACCACTGTCTTCGTTCGCGTTGTCACCGGCGGGCTTGCGACGGCGACGCCTGCGTCGCGCGGGCTGGTCGCCCTGCTCGGCGTCGGCGGCATTGTTGTCGTCGGCGGTGGCGTTGTCGTCGGCGGTGGCGGCGGCCTCGCCGTTGTCGCCCTCGCCTGTGGTCCTGCGCCGACGGCGGCGACGACGGGCGGGCTGATCACCGTTCTCGTCGGCGGCCGAGTCCTCGGCGGGGTGCGCTCCGTTGCCCTGCGTCGCGTCGTTGTTCTGGGCAGCGCCGTTGCTCTGCGCAGCATCCTCGGCGGCGCCCTCGGCCTGGTCGACCGGCCGCCCGCGGACGGTGCGCTTGCGGTTGCGCTGGCGCGGGGGCCGCGCGGGCCGCTCCACCACGACCGCGTCCTCGTCGCGCTCCGGCTTGGGCTTGCGGATCGTGCCGCTCACGCCCTCGGGGATGCCGAGGTCGGAGAACAGGTGCGGCGAGCGGGAGTAGGTCTCCACCGGCTCCGCGATGCCGAGACCGAGCGCCTTGTCGATGGCGGCCCAGCGGCCGAGCTCGTCCCAGTCGATCAGCGTCACGGCGATGCCGGTGCGTCCGGCGCGGCCGGTGCGCCCGATCCGGTGCACGTAGGTCTTCTCGTCCTCGGGGCACTGATAGTTGATGACGTGGGTGATGTCGTCGATGTCGATGCCGCGCGCCGCGACGTCGGTCGCGACCAGCACGTCGATGCCGCCCTTGCGGAATTTGTTGAGCGCCTTCTCGCGGGCGATCTGGCCGAGGTCGCCGTGCACGGCGCCGACCGAGAAGCCGCGCTCGGCCAGGTCGTCGGCGACCTTCTGCGCGGTGCGCTTGGTCCTGGTGAAGATCATGGTCGCGCCGCGGCCCTCGGCCTGCAGGATCTTGGCGACCAGCTCGCTCTTGTCCAGCGCGTGCGCCCGGTAGACGAACTGCGTGGTGCGGTCGTGCACGGCCGAGTCGTGCGGCTCCTCGGCCCTGATGTGGGTCGGGCGGCTGAGGAACGTGCGGGCCAGGGTGATGATCGGGCCCGGCATGGTCGCGGAGAACAGCATCGTCTGGCGCTTGTCCGGGACCATGGTCAGGATGCGCTCGATGTCGGGCAGGAAGCCGAGGTCGAGCATCTCGTCGGCCTCGTCGAGCACGAGCACGCCGACCTTGCCGAGGATCAGGTGGTTCTGGTTCGCCAGGTCGAGCAGGCGGCCGGGGGTGCCGACGACGACGTCGACGCCGGTGCGGAGCGCGGCGATCTGCGACTCGTAGGGACGGCCACCGTAGATGGAGGCCACCTTGAGCGGGCCCTGGTGATTGGTCAGGTACTTGCTCGCGTTCTCCAGGTCGGAGGTGACCTGGATGCACAGCTCGCGGGTCGGCACGATGACCAGCGCCCGCGGCGTGCCGTCGAGCGGCGTGGTGCCGGTGTCGGCGGTGGCGATGCGGTGCAGCAGCGGCACGCCGAAACCGAAGGTCTTGCCCATGCCGGTGCGGGCCTGACCGATGAGGTCCTCACCGGCGAGCGCCAACGGCAGGGTGAGTTCCTGAATTGCGAAAGTACGTTCGATGCCGATCTCGTCGAGCGCGCGCACGATTTCGTCGCGAACGCCCAATTCGGCGAATGTGGGGGCGGTATGCGTCGCGTCCAGTTCGGCGGTCAACAGCGTCTCCGCCACACCGGGTTCCTGTTCGACAGTGATCTTGCTCAGGGTTCGTGCCTTCCTCGTAATCGCGTCCCGCGCGCACGAGGTGGGGCGGACCGGCCGGCCCGCGACGACCACGTCTCCGCCTGTGATACTCACCCGGCCACGCTCCGGATGTCTTCGGGTGCCGCTACTCGGCGGCTACCTCGGAAGACATCGGCGCGGCGCACTGGTGATGCGGAGCTGGTGCGCGCACATTTTCCGTGAACAACGAAACCTCTGCTCGCAATGCCGACCGGTCGTACCGCGGTGCGGTGGACGCGTGGATCCGGCAACTCCGACGAGCGAAACTTTTCGTTGTCCGGTGCGATTGTAGCGTGATATTGTGCGCGGCTCGAATTGCCGCTGCGGTTTATTCCGAAACCGAACTCCGGTTTCGCCGCGCCGTTCCCCGACGTACGCTGCGCGACATGGCAATTCATCCCGCGCGGCAAATCTGGACGACTCTCGAGCCACTACACGACGTGGTCTATTTCGGGGCCGGTGTCAAGGAGGCAGGAGTCGCGATCGGACTGCGCGGTTACTGGCAAACTTACTTCGCATTTCGGGCCGCGCCACTCGGCGCGGTGACGCCCGCCACAGTGCAGGCCGCCTTCGCCGGTTTTCACCCCGAAATGGTGCGCAAAGCGTTGCCCGAGGCCTGGTCACGGGCCACACCCGAGCAATGCCTCGACGTCAGGCTCGATCTGTCCACCGCGCTGCTGCGCGGGCTCGGCGCGGGCGAGGCGGAGTGCGCCCGCGCGGTCTCCCTGCTGGCCCCGGTGCAGGATTACGCCGACCCGACCGGCAGGCCGCTGTTCGCGGCGAACGCCGCGCTGCCCCTGCCGGCCGACCCGGTGGCCGCGCTGTGGCAGCTGACCACCTCGCTGCGCGAGCACCGCGGCGACGGGCACGTCGCCGCCCTGGTCACGCACGGGCTGACCGGGCGTCAGGCGATGGTCATGCAGGCCGCGGCGGGCAAGGCGAGCGAGTCGGTGCTGCGCGGGGCGCGCGGGGTCTCCGAACGCGAGTGGGCCGACGCGTTCGACGAGCTGCGGGCCAGGGGGCTGGTGGTGGGGGAGCCGGTCAGCCCGTCGCTGACCGGAAGCGGGGCCGAGCTGCTCGGGCGCGTCGAGGCGAGCACGGACGACGCGGCCTGGAACGGCGCGCTCGCGGTGCTGTCCGCCGACTCGATCACCGAGCTGACGCAGTCGCTCGCGCCGCTGGCCGACCGGGTGCACGATGCTATCGTGCCCGCGGCGAATCCGCTCGCCATGGGTAAGCGGTAGGCCCAGCGTCGAAGTCCGGCCTTCGGGCGGACTTCGACACGATGTTCAGCCGCAAAGCGGAGTTGCCTGTTACCGCCGGTACCGAGATATGAGACATTCTCGGGGTGAATATCGCGGACACCGTCACGACCGCCGCCCGCAACGCGTGGGCGCTGACCTTCGGCTCGGGCGTCGAGGCCCCCGACCCCACGCCGTCGACGGTGCTGTGGGACGAGCCGCACCGGCAGCTGCGCCGCTTCGAGCATCGTGCGAGTGAGGCCGAATTGGCAACGGCGGCAAGGGATTCGGCGGTGCTGCTGGTGCCGCCGCTCGCGGCGCCCGCGAGCTGCTTCGATCTGCGCCCCGATCAGAGCCTGGCCGGGTTCCTGCTGGAGACCGGCCGGGCGCCGTACGTGGTCGACTACGGCGAGATCACCTTCGCCGATCGGCGGATGGGCTTCGAGGACTGGATCGACGAGATCCTGCCCGAGGCGGTGCTGCGCACGTCCGCCGATCGTGACGGCAGGCCGGTCGATCTGGTCGGCTGGTCGCTCGGCGGCACGCTGTCGCTGCTCACCGCGGCCGCGCATGCGGAGCTGCCGATCCGGTCCGTCACCGTGGTGGGCGCGCCGCTCGACTACGACAAAATGACCGGGATTCCGCAGCTGCGCGCGGTCGCCAAGCTCACCGGCGGCCTCGCGACCTCGACGCTGGTGCGCGCGGCGGGCGGCGTGCCCGCGCCGCTGACCAGGATCGCCTACAAGGTCACCGCGTGGGACCGCGAGCTGACCCGCCCGTGGTTCGTCGCGAGCAATATCGCGCGCACCGAGACGCTGGCCCGGATGGAGACCATCGACCGCTTCATGGCCGAGATGCCCGGCTACCCCGGCCGCTTCTACGGACAGCTGTGGGGCAGGTTGATCCTGAACAACGACATCGGTCGCGGCGTCGTGCGGCTGGGCCAGCGGCGTATCGAGCTGGCCGAGGTGAGCGCCCCCGTCCTGCTGGTCGGCGGCCCCGCCGACGTGATCACCCCGGCCGCGGCCGTCGAGGCGGGCACCAGGACCCTCACCGGCGCCGCCTCGGTCCGCTACGAGACCTCGCCGGGCAGCCATCTCGGCATCCTCACCGGACCCGAGGCGCGCGACACGACATGGACCTATTTGGACAAGTTCTTGCGGGAGATCGCGTGAAAACGGACAACTTTCGCTCCGTCGCGGCGTGACCGTCGCGGAGTACTAGTCTGGGCCTATGGGAGCACAGTCACCTGCCGCGCTGGGTGTTTCGTCGACCGAATCCGTCCCCGCCGATCACCCGGGTGTCGTAGACCTGTTCGCGGTGCTCGCCTACGGTGAGATCTCCGCGTTCTACCGGCTTGCCGAGGAAGCGAAGTTGTCGCCCACGCTGCGCGGCAAGGTCGCGGTGGCCAAGATGGCCTCCGCCGAGATGGACCACTTCAACGCGCTGGAGTCGGCGCTGGCCGCGCGCGGCGTCGACATCTTCGACGCGATGGCGCCGTTCGTGCGCGCCCTGGACGCCTATCACGCCTCCACCGACCCCTCGACCTGGCTCGAGTCGATGGTGAAGTTCTACGTCGGCGACGGCATCGCCGCGGACTTCTACAAGGAGATCGCCGGCGCGTTGCCCCCCGAGGTGGCCGAGGTGGTGCGCGAGGTGCTCGCCGAGACCAGTCACTCCGAGTTCGTCGTCGAGGAGGTGCGGCGCGCGGTCGCGACCAGCCACTCCGAACGCGACCGGCTCACCCTGTGGGGCAGGCGGCTGCTCGGCGAGGCGATCACCCAGGCGCAGTACGTGATGGCGCAGCGCGACGAGTTGACCGAGCTGGTCCTCGGCGCCGCGGGCGACCTCAACGGCATCGCCGCGCTGTTCGAACGCATGCAGGCCAGCCACGCCGAGCGCATGGCCGAGCTGGGGATCTGAGGACCGGAGACTCGAGCCCGCTCAGAGTGGTTGTGAGCGGCCGGGGCCGCTCGGGACGTCTCCGGGCACCAGATGCGCGAGATCCCATGCGGCGCTTGCGAAATCGCGTCAGCCTACTCGTTGACCGCCGTCGGCCGGACCAGCCGCAGCCCGTGGCTCTGCGACTGAGCCTGATCGACGAGCCACACGATGACGCTCTGATCGCCGTCGGCCTGGAGCGTTTCGAACGGAACCGACACCGGTCCGTGCACCGGATGGTCGATGTGCAGCGTCCCGGAGACGCTCGCGCCCACGTGGTGCGGCTTCCAGCGCGCCGCGAAATCGGGGTGGCGGCGCAGCGCGTCGATCGTCTCCAGCAGCGAATCATCGCCCGGCCAGCGCACTTTGGCCCTCGACAGTGCCGCAGCGAACGTATCCGCGGCCTCGGACCAGTTCCGCAGTACTCGGCGCGCGGCCGGATCGTGGAAGGTGTACCAGGCCAGGTTCGGCTGGCCCTCGCCGTCGAGCAGGCCAAGGGGTGCGACGAAGTCCGCCCAGGACGCGTTCCAGCCGAGCACATTGAGCCGTCTGCCCACCACGAACGCGGGCGTCGGCTGCAGCGCGCGCAGGATCGACTGGATCGTCTCCGCCACCTTCTCCTCGGCGGATTCGCTACCGGGGCAGCCTTTTTCGTTGCCGGACGCGAGAGCGAGCAGGCTGAAATGGTGCCGCTCGGCGCCGCGCAGCAGCAGCGCGTCGGCGAGGGCGTCGATCACCGCGACCGACGGATTGGTGTCGCGGCCCTGCTCGAGCCGGGCCAGATAGTCGGCGCTCACCCCGGCACGGACGGCGACCTCCTCGCGGCGCAGCCCCGGCGTCCTGCGCCGCCTGCCCTCCGGCAGCCCGACATCACCGGGCCGGATCTCCGCCCGTCGAGCGATGAGGAATTCCGCGAAGCCGTTGCGTGCCATGATGCCCATCGTGCCGTGTCCTAGGAGGCTTAGCCTCGCCCTGTGGGGTCCAGGATAACGGCGGTCTGGTTAACGGACCGTGGTCCGGCCAAGGTCGACGGTATGACTTCTTCTTCCGAATCCACCACGACCGCCCAGTCCCTCAAGCCTGGTGCCTGGACCCTGGACACCGCGCACTCGCAGGTGGCCTTCACCATTCGCCACCTCGGCATCTCCAAGGTGCGCGGCGGATTCAACCGGTTCGAGACCGAGTTCGTGGTCGACGAGTCCGGCGCCGCCACCCTCGGCGCGACCATCTACCTCGACTCGTTCGACACCGGCAACGCCGACCGCGACGCGCACATCCGCACCGCGGACTTCCTCGACGTCGAGAAGCGTCCGACGCTGACCTTCCGCGCCACCGGCCCGGTCCAGATCGCGGAGAACTTCGAGGTCGAGGGCGAGGCCACGCTCGGCGACGTAACCAAGCCGGTCACCCTGGACGTCGAGTGGGGTGGCGTGCAGGACTTCGGCCCCACCGGCGACCGGCACGCCGGATTCTCGGCCACCGGCACCATCAAGCGCACCGACTTCGGCGTCGGCGGCCCGCTGCCCGGCATGCTGAGCGACAAGGTGAACATCGAGCTCGACATCCAGCTCATCGAGCCGAAGTAGGCACGCCGGTCCGCGTATTCGAGCCAGCGTCGAGTGTCACCGCCGAGGCGTCGGCGACCGGCGATACGGCGAGGTTCGACTCGGTCTACTTGTTCGCTGAGAGCGCAGGTAGCCGTTGGCCGTCGGGGCAGGTCCCTGCACTAGCCTGGGAACGACAGCACAGGACTCTTACGTTCGGAGGTTGGCCGTGGAGGTCAAGATCGGTATTTCGGATAGCCCGCGCGAGCTCTTGATCAACAGCTCGCAGACCCCGGAAGAGGTCGAGGCGCTGGTGTCCGGTGCGCTGAACGGCAGCGGCGGCGTCGTATCGCTGACCGACGACAAGGGTCGCAAGTTCCTGATCCAGGCCTCGAAGGTCGCCTACGTCGAGATCGGCACGGTCACCAGCGGCCGCGTCGGCTTCGCCACGGTCTGAGTTTTCGCGGCCATCGGCCGAACAGCGAGAAGCCCCTGCAACCCATTGGTTGCAGGGGCTCTCGTCGTTCTAACCCTCAGTCGATCGGGTGCAGCGGTACGTGTGACAGACCACCCCAGGCGAGGGACACCGTCGTGTCGACGGCCTCCTCCTTCGGGATGGGCCGATCGGCCTCCAGCCAGTAGCGCGCGGTGAACTGGCTCGCGCCGACCAGGCCGACGGCGAGGATGCGCGCCCGGTACGGGTCGAGGCCGGAGTCGTGCGCGACCACGTCGAACACCGCGTCGACGCAGGCCTCGGTGGCCTGCTCGACCCGGCGCTGCACCTGCGGCTCGCTGGTGAGGTCGGACTCGAAGACCAGGCGGAAACCCTGCATCTCGTTGTCGACGAAATCGAAGTACGCCTGCACGGCGGCGCGCACGCGCTGCCGGTTGTCGGTGGTCGACCGCAGCGCCTGCCGGACGCTGGAGACCAGCATGTCCACGTAGTTCTGGAGCACCGCCAGGTACAGCTCGAGCTTGCTGGTGAAGTGTTGATACAACACCGGCTTGCTCACTCCGGCGCACTGCGAGATCTCGTCCATGCCCGCGGCGTGGTAGCCACGCTGCACGAAGACCTCGCTTGCCGCCGCGAGTAGCTGCAGACGTCGCTCGTCACGCGGAAGCCGGGTGCCACGTTTTGCGGGCTCGGACGACGATCTGCGGGACGCCATCCGGTCCACGAGGTCAGTCATTTCGGCTCTCCCAGTTGATTCCCCGGCAAGGGGTAAGCACGGGTATCCCAAGAACGATACTCGGTTGTCGTGCGCCCGCAGATCGGCCCCGGAGAAGTGAGGGAACCCGGTGAGAAATGTCGCATCCGGGGGCGGATGTGGTGGGCCCGACGGCGCCCGCGGCCCGCTGTGAGAACCTGGTATTCGTGACTTTCCGCGCCGACCGACCCGGGGAGCGGCCCGCCGAGCCCCCGGTCACGTCCGGCGGCGGGCGCGATGCGCGCCGCCGTGCTGGCCCCGGCGCGCCCGGTTCCGTAGTGTCGGATCACGTGGCAAGGTCAGGCCCAGAGGCACGTCCGGGCGCAGCCGCCCGCTCCGGCGCTGCGCCACCGCTCGATGCCGAAGACGGCTCCACCCACCGCAGACCGGACCCCGCCGCCCGACGCGGATCCGAACCGGCGGCTCGCTCGGAGCCCGAATCCACCGCTCGCCGCAGATCCGATCTAGCAGGCGGCAAATCAGGCCCCGCCGGCGGCAAACCCGATCCCGCAGGCGGCAGACCCGGCCCCGCCCGCGGCAACGGCGCCGCGCCGGAGACGGATCCGCTTGCCCCGCAGCACGATTCGCCCCGCCGTGACCGCGACGGCGTCGAGATCTACGACCCCCTAGGCCTTTACGGCCGTCCGGACCGCTCCCATCAGCCGCTGCGCGCCAGCTGGGATCCCACCGGCGAGGGCAGAACACGGGAGCGCCCCGAGCGCGGCGTCAAAAAGCAAAGCGCCCTAGGACGATTCGTCTCCACCTACGGTTGGCGGGCGTACGCGCTCCCGGTGTTGTTCGCCGTGACGGTACTGGTGATCGTCGACGCGGTGCGCGGCTCCGATCCGGTGACCACGGTGGCTGGTGTGCCCGGCCTCGGTCATCTGAGCCCGCGCGCGGCGAGCGACGGCATCATCGGCGGCCCGACCGGGGACGGCCACTTTCCCGCGGACCTGCCGACCGGCGCCCTCCCGGAGGGCGGCAAGTTCGCCGAAACCGGAACGGGCACATGGCATGTGGTGCCGGGCTCCACCCCGCAGGTGGGCGCGGGCACCGCCTCGGTGTTCCGCTACACGGTCGAGATCGAGGACGGCATCGACACCTCCGGCTTCGGCGGCGACGAGTCGGTGGCCAAGCTGATCGAGTCCACCCTCGCCAACCCGAAGAGCTGGACGAACGACCAGAAATTCGGTTTCCGCCGGGTGGACCAGGGCGACACCGAGTTCCGCATCTCGCTCACCTCCCGCGAATCCAGCCGCAAGGCCTGCGGTTTCGAGATCCCGATCGACTCCTCCTGCTACAACTCCGAGCTCGGCCGGGTGGTGCTCTCGGAGGTCCGCTGGGTGCGCGGCGCGATCGCGTTCGAGGGTGACATCGGCTCCTACCGGCAGTACCAGATCAACCACGAGGTCGGGCACGCCATCGGCTACCACCAGCACCAGCCGTGCGAGACCGACGGCGGCCTCGCCCCGGTGATGATGCAGCAGACCTTCGGCACCAAGAACAACGACATCGCCGCGCTCGAGCCGGACGGCGTGGTCCCGGCGGACGGCAAACGCTGCCGCTTCAACCCCTGGCCGTACCCCCGCGGTTGACGGGCGGCCCGGTGCGCGACCATAGATCGGGAAGAACGGTCTGGTCGCGGGTGTTGCACATCGGGATCGACCCATTCGATGCGAGGAGCCCTGGACGTGTCATCACCAAAGTCCCTGCCGCCGCTGGTCGAGCCGGCCGCGGAGCTGACCAAGGACGAGGTCGCCCGCTACAGCCGCCACCTGATCATCCCCGATCTGGGCATGGACGGGCAGAAGCGGTTGAAAAACGCCAAGGTACTGGTGATCGGCGCGGGCGGGCTCGGGTCTCCCGCACTGCTCTACCTGGCCGCCGCCGGCGTCGGCACGCTCGGCATCGTCGAGTTCGACGAGGTGGACGCCTCCAACCTGCAGCGCCAGATCATCCACGGCGAGTCCGACATCGGCCGCCCCAAGGCCGACAGCGCGCGCGACTCGATCCTCGAGATCAACTCCGGCATCGACGTGCGGCTGCACAAGATCCGGCTGGAGCCGGACAACGCCGTCGAGCTGTTCGCCGAGTACGACCTGATCGTCGATGGCACCGACAACTTCGCCACCCGCTACCTCGTCAACGACGCGGCGGTGCTGGCGGGCAAGCCCTACGTGTGGGGCTCGATCTACCGCTTCGAGGGTCAGGTCTCGGTCTTCTGGGAGGACGCGCCGGACGGGCGCGGTATCAACTACCGCGACCTGTACCCGGAGGCCCCGCCGCCGGGCATGGTGCCGTCCTGCGCCGAGGGCGGCGTGCTGGGCGTGCTGTGCGCCTCGATCGGATCGGTGATGGTGACCGAGGCGATCAAGCTGATCACCGGCATCGGCGAGCCGCTGCTCGGGCGCCTCATGGTGTACGACGCTCTGGACATGAACTACCGGACCATCAAGCTGCGCCGCGACCCGGAGCGTCAGCCGATCACCGAGCTGATCGACTACGAGGCGTTCTGCGGTGTCGTGTCGGAGGAGGGCCAGGCCGCCGCGGCCGACTCGACGCTCACCGCGCGCGAGCTGAAGGACCTGCTCGACGCGGGCAAGCAGATCGAACTGATCGACGTGCGCGAGCCGGTCGAGTGGGACATCGTGCACATCGACGGCGCGAAACTCATTCCCAAGGACCGCATTCTGTCCGGCGAGGCGCTGTCCGAGCTGCCGCAGAACCGCCCGATCGTGCTGCACTGCAAGACCGGGGTGCGCTCGGCGGAGGCGCTCGCGGCGCTCAAGCGCGCCGGTTTCGCCGACGCCACGCATCTGCAGGGCGGAGTGATCGCGTGGGCCCGGCAGATCGATCCGTCGCTGCCCGTCTACTGATCGGTCGAAGGCCGTTGTGACCCCGGGGCCGCCAAGAGCGCTTGCGAGGACGGATGTCCGAGGCCGCGCGGCCCGGGTTGCGCATCGGCGCGGCGTGCTGTACACCGTTCACCCCGGCGGTACGGTACGGCCGTGACTTCTGTGGAACCCCCCGAGCACGTGCGCGCCACGTTCGGTCTGCGCGAGGTTTCCCCGGTCACCACGGGCGACTGGGACGGCGGGTGGCGGTTCGGGGACGTGGTGCTCAGCCCGGTCGCCGACCACGCGCGCGCGGCGTGGTCGGCGAAGGTCCGCGAGACGCTGAAGGTGGACGGGCTGCGAGTGTCCCGGCCCGTCCGCGCCACCGACGGCCGCTACGTGGTCTCCGGCTGGCGCGCCGACACCTACCTGGAAGGCACGCCGGAGCCGCGGCACGACGAGGTGGTCTCGGTGTCGCTGCGCCTGCATCAGGCCACGACCCACCTCGAGCGACCCCGGTTCCTGGTGCAGCCGCCGGTGGCGCCGTGGGTCGACGTGGACGTTTTCGTCGCCGCCGACCGGGCCGCCTGGGAGGCGGTGCCGCTGCGCAGCCTGCGCGCCGGCGGCCCGCTGCCCTCGGCGGACTCTCCGGACGGACAGCGCAGCATGGAGCTCATCGGCCAGCTGGCCACCCTGCGCAAGCCGGTGCGCACGCCCGCTCAGCTGGTGCACGGCGACCTGTTCGGGACGGTGCTGTTCGCCGGGACGTGCACGCCCGGCCTCACCGACATCACGCCGTACTGGCGGCCCGCGCCGTGGGCGGCCGGGGTGATCGTGGTGGACGCGCTGGCGTGGGGCGGCGCCGACGACGGACTGCTGGAGCGCTGGCGGGATCTGCCGGAGTGGCCGCAGATGTTGTTGCGCGCGGTCATGTTCCGGCTCGCCGTGCACGCGCTGCACCCGCGTTCGACGCCGCAGGCCTTCCCCGGCTTGGCGCGCACGGCGGACATGGTCCGCCTCCTGCTCTGAGACCACAACCTGATCGGCCGCCGAAAGCTTTGCGAGGCAAGAGCTTTCGACGACCGACGAGCGTCAGACCTTGGCGTAGGCCAGCGACGGCATCCGCTCGACGGCGAACGAGGTCCGCAGGTAGAACCACCAGGTGACCGCGCCCATCACCAGGAACGCCACCGCATAACCCCAGAACGCGGGCGCCATCGTGTGGTAGTGAATGTTGGACAGCCGCAATGCTTGCTGGAGCAGCCAGCCGCCCGAGGCGCCGACCGCGCCGATCACGCCGATCGCCGCGCCCGCCTGCCGCCGGGCCGAGGCGGCCGACTCGGTGAGGTCGAGGCCGTGCTCGGCGGCGTACTTCTTGGAGATCGCGCTGAAGATGGTCGGGATCATCCGGTAGGTCGAGCCGTTGCCGATGCCGGTCATCACGAACAGCACCAGGAACGAGATCAGGTACAGCGGAAAGCTTTTCAGCTCCAAGGACGCCATGATCAGCGCGACCGAGACCGCCATGCCGCCGAAGACGCACAGGGTGATCTTCGCGCCGCCGATCTTGTCCGCGACCCAGCCGCCGAACGGCCTGCTGAACGAACCGACGAACGCGCCGAGGAAGGCGAGATTGCCGATCGTGCTGATCCAGCCGATATTCGCCAGGCTCGGGAAGTTGGCCTTGATCAGCGTCGGGAAGGCGAAGGAGAACCCGATGAACGAGCCGAAGGTGCCGACGTACAGCAGCGCCATCACCCAGGTGTGCCGGTTGGTCAGCGCCATCCGGTAGGACCTGCCGTCGGACTTCGCGCTGGCGATGCTGTCCATGTAGCGCAGCGCGCCGAAGGCCGCGACGAGGATGAACGGGATCCAGACCAGCACCGACAGCGTGATGCCGAAGCGGTAGCCCGCCGCGTCCTTCGCGGTGAGGTGGGTGCCCAGCGTGATCAGCAGCGGCAGTACCAATTGGGTCTGTGCCACACCGAGATTGCCGCCCGCCGCGTTGATGCCGAGCGCCGCGCCCTTCTTGCCGTCGGGGAAGAAGAAGTTGATGTTGGACATCGACGAGGAGAAGTTGCCGCCGCCGACACCGGCGAGCGCGGCCAGGACCAGGAAGACCCACATGGGCGTGCCGGGCTGGTTGACGAAGTAGACGAGTCCCAGGGTGGGCACGAGCAGCATCGCCGCGCTGAACGCGGTGAAGGCCCGGCCGCCGAAGCGCGGGATGGCGAAGGTGTACGGGATGCGCAGGGCCGCGCCGACCAGGGTCGGGGTCGAGGAGAGCAGCAGCGCGTTGCTGACCGCCGTCGGGTCGCCCTTGCCGAGCCCGGCCAGGAAGCCGAAGCCGGCCGCGCCCATGCTGGTGACCACGGTGCCCCAGATGACCCAGATGCTGAAGCCGAGGTTCTCGGCGAACACCGAGAACATCAGGTTCTTGCGAGCGGTCCGCGCGCCGCCGGACTCCCAGAACCTCGGGTTGTCCGGCTCCCAATGCTCGAGCCAGCGGCCGCGCCTTCGGTATTCGAAGGCCGGTGTGTCGGAAGGGACGTCGGGCGCGGTGCCGGTGGCGGCTGCGATGGCAGTCATCGGCTTCCTCTCGTTCGCACTCGACCGGCCCTCATCGCGCCGCTGCGCGCCGGCGGAGTCGAGTTGCTCAGCTAACGGTCGTTTCACAACGTAGGGGCCCGTTGTTGCGGCACCGTGGCTTCGCGTGACGTTCGAGGCAAATCCGGCTCACACGGACAACGGACGGCGAGTGAGCGTCACTCGCCGTCCGTTCCGATGGATCAGGGACCGGCTACCGCACGTCGGGGTATTCGGCGATGAGCGATTCGAGGAAGCAACTCGCCGCCGAGGCCGCGCGCTCCGGGTCGCCGTCGATCACGGCGTGCACCAGCTTGGCGTGCTCCTCGGGGTACGAGTCGTCGGACTTCAGCGTCCGCGCGCGGATCACCTGCTCGATGATCGGCAGCAGCGAGTCGTAGAACTCGAGGTAGACGGCGTTGTGGCTGGCCACCACGATGGCGCGGTGCAGCTCGACGTCGGACTCGATGGCGGCCGGGTTGTCCTCCTGATAGGCCTTGTCTCGCTCGCTGAGCAGTTGCAGTAGGTTGGCGATGTCGGCATCGTCGCGGCGGCGCGCGGCGAGCGCGGCGGCCGTGGTGTCCAGGGCGAGGCGTAGCTCGAGCACGTCGCGCTCCTCGGCGTCGGCGAAGTACTTGCCGAGGGTGCCGCCGAGATCGGAGGAGGCGATCACGTAGGTTCCCGAGCCTTGCCTTCGCTCCAGCATCCCCGCGTGGACGAGGGCCTGGACGGCCTCGCGCACGGTGTTTCGACCCGTTCCGGTGAGCTCGGTCAGCTCCGGTTCGGTGGGGATGCGGGATCCGATGGGCCAACGGCCGGAACGAATTTCGGCACGCAGCTGCTCGGTGACCTGGGCGATGAGGCTGGTGCGCCGGACTGGTTGCACTGCCATAGAGTACCGCTCATCACAAATCATTGCCTCCTATCATCGGGTCATCCTATGATTTCGCGGTGACCGCAACCCTCCAGAAAACCGCGACCGAGCAGGAATCACCGCAGGTCGAGCAGCGTCGACGAGCGCTGACGGAGGGTCGGCTGCTCGTTCTGGCAGCGATCATCATGTCCGCGCTCACCCTGCGCGTCGCGGTCACCGCGTTCAGTCCGCTGGCCGAGCGCATCGGCGCGGACGTGGGGTACGGGACCGCGGTGGTCGGCGTCTTCGGCATGATCCCGACCGCGATGTTCGCGCTGTCCGGCCTGCTGACGCCGGTGCTGGTGCGCCGCTTCGGGCTCGAGCGCACCGCGCTGCTCGCCATGCTGATGGCCGGCACCGGCCAGCTCGTGCGGGTGCTGCTGTCCGGCACCGCCGAGCTCCTCGTCTTCTCCGCCCTGGCGCTGGCCGGCATGGGCATCGGCAACGTGGTGATCCCGCCGCTGGTCAAGCGCTACTTCGCCGATCGCGTCGCCGTGGTCAGCTCGCTCTACATCATGATGGTGCAGCTCGGCACCGTGGTGCCCGCGTTCGTCGCGGTCCCGATCGCCGACGGGCACGGCTGGCGGATCTCGCTCGGCCTCTGGGCCGTCCTCGGCTTCGCCGCCGCGGTGCCGTGGATCGGCGTGCTGCGCGATCGGCGCGGCCGCGAGGTCGTCGACACCACCGCGCTCGGCGCGGCCGACGCGCCGCGCACGGGACGCGTCTGGCGCTCTCCGGTCGCCTGGGGCATGGCGGGCATGTTCGGCATGACGTCCCTGATCACCTACGCCATGTTCACCTGGCTGCCCAAGATCCTCAGCGACGCCGGAGCAAGCGCCGGATTCGGCGGGTCGATGCTCGGGCTGTTCGCGGTGGTCGGTCTGGTCGCGGCCCTCAGCGCGCCTGCGGTCGTCACGCGATTCCGCAATCCGTTCCCCGTCGTGGTCGGCTGCGCGGTCTTCTTCGTCGTCTCGTTCGCCGGGCTGCTGATCGCCCCGATGAGCGCGCCCATCCTGTGGGTGGTGCTGCTCGGCCTCGGCCCGAGCACCTTCCCGATGGCGCTGACCCTGATCAACCTGCGCACCAACACCCCCGGCGGCTCCGCCGCGCTGTCCGGTTTCACCCAGGGCGTCGGCTACGCGGTCGCCTGCGTCGGCCCGCTGCTGTTCGGCGTGCTGCACTCGATGACCGACGGCTGGGGCGTGCCGTTCGCGCTGCTCGCCGTCGCGGTGCTGGTGCTGCTCGCCGGCGCGTGGCAGGCGTGCAAGCCGCGGATGCTCGAGGACACCTGGAACTGAGCCACCCGTAGGTCGGTGTCGAGTGGTGCGATGCGAATCGCACCACTCGATTTCTTTTTGCCGGGGCGCTTTCGAGTTGCGGGCCGCGGGGGTGACGTTCATGCTGTGCGCGTCACACCTCACCGACGGTTCCACGACGAAGTCGGCTACTTGGTGATTCCCGGAAACCGTTGTGTCACATGGGCGAAACAAACGCGCGGAACTCACCCGCGGGGCTACGGCATCGTGAGCAACCGTTGACGCACCGGTCATCGCGCGCAGCATGACGGCAATACCCGTTTCCTACCGTTGGGCCAACCGGATCATTGGAGGCCCTTCTTGAGCACGCCGACGAATCACTCAGTCGAACCTGCCCTACGTAAGACCGCCGTGGTCGTCGGCCACGGCATGGTCGGGCACCGGTTCGTGGAAGCACTGCGGTCCCGGGACGAGGCCGGCCACTGGCAGGTGGTTGTGCTGAGCGAGGAGCGGCTGCCCGCCTACGACCGCGTCGGCCTCTCGTCCTACGTGGGCGCGTGGGACGCCGCGGCGCTGGCCCTGCCCGGCAACGAGTACGCCGGCGACGCGCTGGTCGAGCTGCGGCTCGGGATCCGCGCCGAGACGATCGACCGGGACGCGCGCAAGGTCACCACGTCGGCGGGCGACACCATCGCCTACGACGCGCTGGTGCTCGCCACCGGCTCGTATCCGTTCGTTCCCCCGGTGCCGGGCCACGACCGGCCGGAGTGCTTCGTCTACCGCACGATCGACGATCTGGACGGCATCCGGGCCGCCGCGGAGGCCGCGGGGCCGGGCGCCGTCGGCGTCGTGGTCGGCGGCGGACTGCTCGGCCTGGAGGCCGCGAACGCGCTGCGTCAGCTCGGCCTCACCCCGCACGTGGTCGAGTACAACCAGCGGCTGATGCCGGCCCAGGTGGACGAGGGCGGCGGCGCGATCCTGGAGCGCCTCGTCACCGACCTCGGCCTGCACGTGCACACCGGCGTGGGCACCTCCTCGATCGAGGAGGCGGAAAACGGTGTCCGCGTGAGTCTCTCCGACGACTCGGTGATCGAGGCCTCGCTGGTCGTCTTCTCCGCCGGTGTCCGCCCGCGCGACCAGATCGCCCGCGACAGCGGACTCGAGGTGGGCCCGCGCGGCGGCATCAGCACCGATCTGGGGCTGCAGACCTCCGATCCGAACATCTGGGCCATCGGCGAGTGCGCCGCGGTCGACGGCACCTGCTACGGGCTCGTCGCGCCCGGCTACACCACCGCCGAGATTGTCGCCGACCGGCTGCTCGGCGGCGCGGGCGAGTTCCCCGGCGCGGACATGTCGACCAAGCTCAAGCTGCTCGGCGTCGACGTGGCCAGCTTCGGCGACGCGCACGCCACCACCGAGGGCGCGCTGTCGGTGGTGCTGCACGACGCCGCCAAGGGCACCTACGCGAAGCTCGTCGTCTCCGACGACGCGCAGATCCTCTTGGGCGGCATCCTCGTCGGCGACGCCACCGCCTACGCCGCGCTGCGCCCGCTGGTCGGGCGTCCGCTGCCCGCCGAGCCCGCCGCGTTGATCTCGCCCGCGGGCGCGGAACTCGGCGCCGACGCGCTGCCCGACGACGCCCAGATCTGCTCCTGCAACAACGTCTCCAAGGGCGCCATCTGCGGCGCCATCGCCGACGGGGCGTGCGACATCCCCGGCATCAAGAAGTGCACGACCGCCGGAACCTCTTGCGGCGGTTGCGTTCCCATGCTCAAGAAGCTGCTCGAGCAGTCCGGCGTCGAGATGTCCAAGGCGCTGTGCGAGCACTTCACCCAGTCGCGCGCCGAGCTGTTCCAGATCGTCCAGGTGACCGGGATTCGCACGTTCTCCGGCCTGATCACCAAGTACGGCAAGGGAATCGGCTGCGACATCTGCAAGCCGACCGTCGCCTCCATCCTGGCCTCGACCTCGAGCGAGCACATCCTCGACGGCGAGCAGGCCGCGCTGCAGGACACCAACGACCACTTCCTGGCCAACCTGCAGAAGAACGGCACCTACTCGGTGGTGCCGCGGATGCCCGGCGGCGAGGTCACCGCCGATCAGCTCATCACCATCGGCGAGATCGCCAAGGAATTCGACCTTTACGTGAAGGTCACCGGCGGCCAGCGGATCGACCTGTTCGGCGCGCGCGTCGAACAGCTGCCGCGGATCTGGCAGCGCCTCGTCGACGTCGGCATGGAATCCGGTCACGCGTACGGCAAGTCGCTGCGCACGGTGAAGAGCTGCGTCGGCTCCACCTGGTGCCGCTACGGTCAGCAGGACTCCGTCGGCATGGCCGTGCTGCTCGAAAAGCGTTACCGCGGACTGCGTTCCCCGCACAAGCTCAAGCTGGCTGTGTCCGGCTGCGCCCGCGAATGCGCGGAGGCGCGCGGCAAGGACGTCGGCGTGATCGCCACCGAGCACGGCTGGAACCTCTACGTCGGCGGCAACGGCGGCCTCACCCCGAAGCACGCGGTGCTGCTCGCCGGCGATCTCGACGACGAGACGCTGATCAAGTACATCGACCGGTATCTGATGTTCTACGTCCGCACCGCCGACCGGCTGCAGCGCACCGCGCCGTGGCAGGAGGCGCTGGAGGGCGGCATCGACTACCTCAAGCAGGTCGTCTGCGAGGACAGTCTCGGCATCGCCGACGAACTGGAGGCGGCGATGGCCCAGCACGTCGCCGGCTACCGCGACGAATGGGCCGCCGTGCTCGAGGACGAGGAGAAGCTGTCGCGCTTCGTCTCCTTCGTGAACGCGCCCGAGGAGACCGATCCCACAATCTCGTTCGACGAGAGCGGAGAACGCAAGGTACCGGTGCTTTTGGGCATGCCGGAGGTTCCCGTCGGGGCGGCCGCGGGCAGTGCCACGCACGGGAAATGACGGCTTAACCCCATAGAAACAGGGCGCCTGTACCAATGGGTAAGGCGTTTGGAGGATGACACCATGACCGTGCTCGATACCCCCGGTTTTGCCGCCGTGACCGCCACCGGATGGACGCAGGCGTGCCGGCTCGACTACCTGATTCCCGGCCGCGGCGTCGCGGTGTTGCTGAAGGGCGGGCGGCAGGCCGCCCTGTTCCTGCTGGACGACGGCATGCTCTACGCGGTCGGCAATATCGACCCGATCGGCCGCGCCGCGGTCATGTCGCGCGGCATCGTCGGCGACCGCGGCGGGGTGCCCGTCGTCGCCTCTCCGCTGCTGAAGCAGGCGTTCTCCCTCGTCGACGGGCACTGCCTGGACGACGAGTCGGCGGCGCTGCCGGTGTACGCGGTGCGCGTCGCCGACGGCGTGGTCGCGATCTCCAACGAGCCGGTGCTCGTCGAGCTCGCCGCCTCGGGCGGGTGAGCGCATGACCACCATGGACGCCGGACCCTGTCTCGCCGGATTCACCATCGGCCTCACGGCGGCCAGGCGGGCCGACGAGTTCGCCACGCTGTTGCGGCGGCGCGGCGCCGACATCGTGTCGGCCCCGGCCATCCAGATCATCCCGCTCGCCGACGACACCGAGCTCGAGCGGGTGACCCGTCAGCTCATCGTCGAGCCGCCGCAGATCACGGTGGCCACCACCGGGATCGGCTTCCGCGGCTGGATGGAGGCGGCCGAGGGCTGGGGCGTCGCGGAGGAGCTGCGCACCACGCTCGGCGCGACCAGGATGCTGGCGCGCGGCCCGAAGGCCAAGGGCGCCATCCGCGCCGCCGAGCTGCGCGAGGAGTGGTCGCCGGCCTCGGAGTCCTCGGCCGAGGTGCTCGATCACCTGCTCGCCGAGGGTGTCGAAGGGGTACGGATCGCGGTGCAGCTGCACGGCGCGACGACCGAGTGGGAGCCGGTGCCCGACTTCTGCGAGGTATTGCGGTGCGCCGGTGCGGATGTCGTGCCCGTGCCGGTGTATCGATGGACCCCGCCCGCGGATCAGGGACCGATGGACCAGCTGATCGAGGCCATCGTGACGTCGAGCCTGGACTGCGTGACGTTCACCAGCGCGCCCGCGGTCGCGTCGATGTTGATGCGCGCCAAGGAGACCGGGCTGCTCGAGGGACTGCTGCACGCTCTGCGCGGACGGGTGCTGGCCGCGTGCGTCGGACCGATCACCGCCGCGCCGTTGGAGGAACTCGGCGTCACCACGTCGATGCCCGGACGGGCCAGGCTCGGCGCGCTCGCCCGGCACGTCGCCGAGGAGTTGCCCCGGCGGGCCAACCGGATCTATGCCGCGGGGCACACGCTGAGCGTGCGCGGCGGTTGCGTGGTGGTCGACGGCGAGGTGCGCCAGCTCGCGCCCGCGCCGATGGCGATGATGCGCTCGCTGGCCCGTCAACCCGGCCGGGTGGTGTCGCGGGAGAATCTGCTCGCCGCGCTGCCGGGCGGCGGTGACGACACGCATGCCGTCGAGACCGCGATCGCCCGGCTGCGCGCCGGACTCGGTGCGCCGAAGGCGATCCAGACGGTGGTCAAGCGCGGCTACCGGCTGGCGCTGGACGCGGCCGAATGCATCGACAACCCGCGACCCGAGATCGCGTCGCGGCCGCCGGTCGCGGGCGCGCCGACGAGGTACGTGCAGACCTTGGGGACGATGTGAACGCCCCCGCGCTGGTGCTGGTGGCGCATGGCACCAGGAGTACCCGGGGTGTTCAGATGATCGCCGCGCTGGCGGAGGCGGTGAGCAAAGAGCTCGGCGCCGCGATTTCGGGGCGCGGCGCCGCGATTTCGGAGGGCGGGGCAGCAATATCGGAGGGACGGGCCGGGTTTGCGGAGGGCGGGGCCGCGTTTTCGGAGGGCCGGGCCCTGTTTTCAGAGAGTGCGGTGGAGCCCTCCGGGGTGCCGGTGCGGACCGCGTTCGTCGACGTACTCGGCCCCTCGCCCGCCGAGGTGCTGCGCGATCTGCGCGACGCGTCGGGGGAAACCGTTCCCGCCGTGGTGGTCCCGGCGTTCCTGGCCTCCGGCTACCACGTCTATCAGGACGTGCCGCGGGAAGTGACCGAGAGCGGCCACCCCGCGGTGGCCGTCACCCCGGCCATGGGCCCGGACCCGGCGCTGGCGCGAATCATGACCATGCGCCTGCGCGCGGCGGGCTGGCGGCCCGGTGACGCGGTCGTCTTCGCCGCCGCCGGCTCCTCGGATGCCCGGGCCCGCCAAGACGTTCGCCGGGCCGCCGCCATGCTCGCCGAGCGGCTCGACACCCCGGTGCGGATCGGCTACATCGCCACCGGCGCGCCCCGCGTCCCGGAAGTGGTTGCCGCCCTGCGTGTCTCCGGCGCCGAACGCGTCTTCGTCGCGTCGTACCTGCTGGCGCACGGGCTGTTCCAGCAGCGGCTGCACGACGCGGGCGCCGACGGCGTCGCCGAGCCGATCGGCGTGCATCCCGCCGTGGTCCGGCTGATC
>NZ_BAGH01000320.1 GCF_000308715.1 Nocardia tenerifensis NBRC 101015 | reverse complement strand
ATGCGGTCGGGGTTTCGGCGGCGACGGCTGCCGGGGCCGGCGACGAGGGTCGCGGATTCGGTTGCGTTGGTCGGCGTTTCGGTGGCGATGGTTGTCGGCTTCAGCGGCGAGGGTCGCGCGGTTCGGTGACGGCGGTCGAGGCTCAGCTGCGGCGTTCCCGGGTTCGCGGCGCGGGTTCGACGGCGGTGGTCGGCAGGCCGGCGGCGATAGGGACGTGGACTCGGTACGGGTTTGCGGGTTCGGCGGCGGGCGGAGTTTGGCGGTGGCGGCTGCGAATCACTGGTGGCACGTTCAGCGGCGGCGGTAGTCGCGGCCTCGGCGGCGGGCGGGGGTTCGGCAGTTGCGAGCCGCGCCATAGGCAAGGTCAGCGGCGGCGGTCGCGGAAGAAGGTTCTGTGTAGCAAGGAGTCTCGGCGTGGGGGGCGCATGGCGTGGAGCATGACCATGTCGGCGAAGGTTTCGGCGTCGCGTTCGCGGGTGGTGCCGTAGTCGGTGCGGCCGAGGACGTGGGCGATGGA
The DNA here is from genome assembly GCF_000308715.1 of Nocardia tenerifensis NBRC 101015. Lineage (GTDB taxonomy): Bacteria > Actinomycetota > Actinomycetes > Mycobacteriales > Mycobacteriaceae > Nocardia > Nocardia tenerifensis. The sequence goes on along the minus strand of NZ_BAGH01000320.1, from coordinate 12,202 downwards.
CTCGGCGGAGATGGACGGCAGGAGTTCGGCGACGGTGGCGACCGTGGGGGTGGCGGGGGCGGGCTCGCCGTCGGCCGGCTGCTCGGGGCCGTGACCGAGCAGCATGTGGCCGAGTTCGTGCACGATGATGTGCTCGGCGTGCCACTCGGTGGTGTCGGCGCCGTAGACGATGACGTCGCTGTCCTGTTTGGCGATCCACAGGCCGCTGCCCGTGCCGCAGCCGGTGCCCGCGAGCAGCGCGGTATCGATCGGCAACAGGCTGATGCTGCGGCCCCGATACTGCGCGACATCGTCGAGGTAGCTCGACAGATCCCACGGGTGCGGAATGGGTACCTCGCGGGTCAGGTTGCGGAACCGGGCCTGCATGGCCATGCGATCGTTCTCCTACAGCAAGCTCATTGCCCCCATGTAGGTAGGGATATTACCGACTCGGCGGTACGGGACGATCGGTGCTCTCGATGATCCGGGCGAGGATCGACTGGTCGACGTTGGAACCGCGCAGCGCGATGCTGGAGACATTGGCGTCGCGCATGGTCGCGAGCAGCTCGAGTTCGCGGTCGATGGCCGCGGCCGCCGGACCCGTCGTGGTGAGGTAGTCCGCGGCGACGCCGAAGCTCTGCGCGATGGCCGCGAGCAGGTCCGGTTCCACTGCGGCGGAACCCTTTTCGCCGTCGAACTCGCCGCTGCGCAGACGCTCCAGCTGGCTCGCGGTCACGGTCCGGCGCAGGTAGTCCCCGGCCTGCGCGGCGACCGTCGCGTTGCTGCGCTCGGGCGCGGAGCGGGGGTGCACGACCGCGAACAGTCGATTGATCTTGTGACTGAGCGTGAGCGATCCGTTGGCCTGTGCGTCGTTCGTCATCTCCGTCACCTCAGTGCTCACCATTTCGGCTCGCGGTCGTGGCCAGGTTGGCAGCCAGCCACCGTGCCCGAAACCGACCTTCTGTCGCAGCATCCACGTCCTCCGATCGTCCGGCCAGCCAGCGCCGGTATCGCCGTTCCTGCAGTTCGGTCGCGTCGCTGGCCTCGGCGGGCACCTCGAGCAGATGCGCGAACGCCATCTCGACCAGCGGGTGCAGCACCCGGCCCGGTCCGCCGTTGCGTTCGAGCATCGTGGTCGCGTAGCGCGCCGACAGCTTGGAGACGACCCGGTTGAGTTCCTTGATCGCGGCGACGAGTTGCGGATCGGTCGCCCTGCGCTGCTCGACGGCGTCGTTGAGCCGGCCCGCGGTCGCGAGCAGGCCGGTGAGATCGGCGATTTCGAAGCGGATCGAGTCGGGTCCGGCCACGACGGACTCGCCGGCGTGGTGCGCGGCGGGCACCGGGTCGTCGGCGGCGGGGGTGCCGCCCGCGTAGGTTCGCGCGGCACTGCCCGGCAGCCAGCGCAGCGGCGCGTCGAGTTTGTTCAGCGTGGTGGTGCTGATCGCGGCGTCGCCGTCCTCGATCTTGCGAATCGTCGGGGCCGAGGGCCCGCCGAGGTCGCCGATCTGTAACTGCGTGAGTCCGAGCTCGTCCCGGCGTTCCTTGATGATTCGGCCGAATCTCTTCTGGCGCCGCGACAGCTCCGAAGGGCTATGCATAGTGGGCTTCAGAGTAGGCGCGACCAGGGCGGAAAGCAAATCTATAGAAAGTGTTTGAAAAATCAGTGGCAATATTGCTACGGTTCTGATGCGCCGAGTCGCTGCGACTTCGGCCTTGCGGAGCGTTCCGAGACGAGCAGGGGCGTTCGTCGGGACGGGCGCCTCCGGTCTGCTGCGCAACGGCGCGCGGCAGGCCGGAACCAGCGACGGTGGAGGGGATCGCCGCTGCGTCTGAGTTCACCGTCGGCGAAGGGGGTCGACGGTGAACTTACTATGAAGTAAGTTTGGTGGTCATAGATCTCTCGAAAGGAAATCGCATGGCCACCAAGGCTGCTCGCCGTGCCGTAATCGTGTCCGGTGCGCGCACGCCGTTCGTGCGTGCGTTCACCGGATACACGCGCATGGACTCCATCGCGCTCGCCGACGCCGCGGTCCGCGGCCTGCTCGAGCGGACCGGGCTGCCCGGCGCGCAGGTGCAGGCGATCGTGTGGGGCGGGGTCATCCTGCCCAGCGCCGCGCCGAACATCGCCCGAGAGATCGCCCTCGACCTGCGCCTCGACCCCGGTTGCGAGGGCTACACGGTGACCAGGGCCTGCGCCTCCGGCCTGCAGGCGGTGACCTCCGCCGCGGCCGCGATCGAGCGCGGCGAGTACGACATCATGATCGCCGGCGGCAGCGACTCCACATCCAATGCCGAGGTCAAACTGCCGCAAAAGGTGGTGCACGCCGCCGCGCCGCTGGCGCTCGGTAAGCCGAAGCCGAAGGACTACCTGTCGGCCGTCGCGCAGCTTGCGCCGTTCACCGATCTGCTGCCGAGCAGGCCGAAGATCGCCGAGCGCACCACCGGCGAGGTCATGGGGGAGTCGGCCGAGAAGATGGCCCGCATCCACGGTGTCAGCCGCGCCGATCAGGACGAGTTCGCCGCCCGCTCGCATCGGCGCGCCGCCGCCGCCATCGACTCCGGTCGATTCGACGACGAGGTACTGCGGGTGCGCACGCCCGAGGGCGCCGAGATCGTGCGCGACGGATTGGTGCGCGGCGACACCAGCGTGGAAAAACTGTCGAAACTGAAGCCGGTGTTCGCCGAGAACGGGACCGTCACCGCGGGCAACGCCAGCCCGCTCACCGACGGCGCCGCCGCGGTCCTGCTGATGAGCGAGGAGAAGGCGCTCGCCCTCGGCTATCGGCCGCTCGCCGCGTTCCGCTCCTGGAGCTACGTCAGCGTGGACCCGACCGACCAGGTACTCATCGGCCCGGCGATCTCCATGCCGCGCGCGCTCGACAAGGCCGGAATGTCGTTGGGGGACATCGACTTCGTCGACATCCACGAGGCCTTCGCCGCGCAGACCCTGTCCGTGCTCGCCGCCCTCGGCAGCACCGACTGGGCCAAGACGCGCCTCGACCGCGACACCGCCGTCGGCGAGGTCGACATCGAAACCCTCAACGTGCACGGCGGTTCCGTCTCCCTCGGCCACCCCTTCGGCGCCACCGGCGCCCGCATGGTCACCACCATGGCCAACGAACTCGCCCGAACCGGCAAGAACGCCGCCCTCCTCGGCATCTGCGCCGCCGGCGGAATCGGCGCCTCGGCAGTCCTCGAACGCGTCTGACCACGCTTCGGCTGCGCGACTGCACGGGCGGACCCGAGGACATCACCGGCTGGCTCGTTCCACACGCGCTCGATGAGCATCGCCGACGCCGGGTGCTTGTCGAGGCCGCGGAATGCCTCGAGCGCTGTGGTGCCCCACTGGCCACGCCCCAGAGCCGGGCCAGGCGATGACCGGTGCATGGCGTTCCTCGGGCACAGCCGCAGTCGAGTCGTCGCTGATGCGCGGCGGCTCGACTGGGCTGCGGCCGGGCACGATGGGTTGACGCCGAAGACCTTGGGGCAGCGTGGTCGCCCGGCAAGCACGAAGGGTCGCGATACCGCGCCGCTAGGTCGCCCGTGTCCCGAGACGCAGCCGCACCGTTTCCGGTGATCCCCACTAGGACTCGCCGCGCTGACACGCGTGCGGATCCCGTGACACCCACCACGGGAGCGCGGGCAGCTCGCGCTCGGCCGAGTAGTGCGGCTGCGGGCTAACGTCGCCCACGAAAGTATTTGCGGCGGTGTTTATTTCGTGCCCAACGAGACACCGGCGGTCGGCACGATCGAGCGGGGCCGGACTCCGGCCCAGATGATCGCCGGAGCGCACGCATTCAAAAGCGTTCTGGTGCCTTGTTTTCCACGTAGAAGATGACTCTAGGTCCTCGCGGCAGTTGATAATTCGGTAGCGGGCCTGCTAGCGCGGTCGATGGGTTCGAGCGGAGGCGTTTCGACTGTATTCGCTTGCGTGGCTCGCACTTCGGCGGCAGCCCGACTATCGGGACTGACGGTATCGGTCCGGGGGGATGACGGGGATGGTGCCGTCGGCGGTGGGGCGGGCGCCGTAGGTTCGGTAGGTGCGGGGGCGGGTTTGGGGTTTGCCGCTCTCGTCGGCGATGAGGCGCAGGCAGGTGTCGTGATTGGTTTCGCCGGGCAGGCCCTCGCGGCGTAGGCGGAGCATGGCGGAGGCGAGGTCTATGCCGAGCTCGTTCGACAGCCTGACGGCATCGACGTTGGCCATGGCAAACCTCCTGAACCCGAAGAACACTGCGTGCGAAAGAATCCATCGTCCGAGATGGATATCTCGTCCAACAACGTACCCAATTCAGCGGTCCCCGAATCCTCCAGTTCTCGACCGCCCGATGAACACCTGCCCACCGAGCCGCCCGCGCAATCTCTTTCAGGCGCGATAGGTTTCGTGGTGGACGGCGTCGCGCAGCGGGCGACCGGTGCGCCAGCCGAATCGCTCCAGGTCGGGGGTTTGCTGGAATTCGTGGACCGGGCCGACGCACAACCAGGCGATCGGCTGAATTCCTCGGGGCAGTCCGACTAGGTCCGCGAGGAATTCCGGGTCGTAGAAGGAGACCCAGCCGACGCCGACCCCCTCCGCGGTGGCGGCAAGCCACAGGTTCTGGATCGCGAGAACGGCCGAGTAGACGCCGGTTTCGGGGATGGTCGCGCGGCCGAGCACCTGCGGGCCGCCGCGTCCGTGGTCGTAGCTGACCACGATGCCGGTGCCGCTCTCGGTGATCCCCTCGATCTTGATCGGCTCGAAGGTGGCCGCTCGCTCCGGCGGTAGCGCGGCCGCGAACTCGGCGCGTTTGACTGCCACGTGGTCCGCGAAGGCGCGCAGCGTGCTCGGCTCGCGCACCACCACGAAGTCCCACGGTTGCGAATTGCCGACACTCGGCGCCCGATGCGCGGCCTCCAGGATCCGCCACAGGGTGGCGTCGTCCACCACCTCGCCGGTGAACTCGGCGCGCACATCGCGCCGCACCCGAATCGCCTCGTACACACTCAGACCCTCAGCAGCCATGCGGCTTACTCAACCACCAGTGCGTACTCGACCGACGAGCAGAGTCATATGGTCGCGAAAAGGCCTTGTCCAGCAACCGAATGACTCTGCTCGAATGCCGAGAACTGTGCGGGCGGCACATTCGGGCCGCCCGCACAGTGGGTGCTCACTGCGGCGGTGTTACTTCCACTGTCCGTAGTGCTCGACGGTGTTGCCGTATCCGTCGGGATCGCAGGTGCCGCTCATCAGGCCGGGGGTGGCCACGAGGTCCTGCTCCAGCTGCCTGGCGCAGTCATAGTCGGCGTACTGCCCGCCGAAGACCTGCCCGTCGAACGCCGATGCCACGCCGGTGGCGCCGAGCCCGATGGTCGCCGCGACGGCACAGGCGTAGAAAACTTTACGGAACATCTGAATCCCTCCCAGGATGAACGGCCCGGTTCCTCCCTTGTCGCCGGAGCCGTTCCCAAACTATCAGCCCCGTGCACCGATAACCAGCGGAGGGTTTGCCAAAGTTATTGGGCAGTGCCATGTTTCGTCGAGAATATGTACACCGAATGCAATTGATGGTAGCGAGCGTACAAATTCAAGAGGCCGCATACGCGACTGTGCGGGCGGCTCAACGAGCCACCCGCACAGTCGAATCCAGAATCGCGCCGACGATGGAACCGAATCCATCGAACAGCCGCATGTTTACCCGAGGCGAACCGGGCCGAACAGGATCACTTCGTCAGCTGCAACTCCCGCGCGACAGGCGCGGGCCGACGGCTGAACCGCTTCCTGCCCTCCGCCAGCGCGGTGCGCAGACCGCGCCGCTTACCCGTCACCGGATCGATGACCGGCCCCGCGCTCCCGGCGAACTTGCGCTCCGAGGCGGTCTCGGGCGCGTCGTCGGCGGTGTCGCGCAGGTACTTGTTCGGCAGCGAAAGCTTGAGAATCGTGCGCCACGCCTTGAAGTACTGCACCGGCAGCGAGCCGGTGGTGTAGGGCAGGTCGTACTTCTCGGCCAGCTCCCGCACCCGCACCGCGATCTCGGCGTACCGATTGCTGGGCAGGTCGGGGAAGAGGTGGTGCTCGATCTGGTGGCTGAGGTTGCCGGTCATGAAGTGGGTGATCGGGCCGCCGGAGATGTTGGCGCTGCCGAGCATCTGCCGCAGGTACCACTGGCCCTTGGTCTCGCCGTCGATGTCGGCCTTGGTGAACTTCTCCGCGCCGTCGGGGAAGTGACCGCAGAAGATCACCGCGTTGGACCACACGTTGCGGACCATGTTCGCGGCGAGATTCGCGGTGAGCGTGGAGAAGAAGGCGGGGCCGGTGAGCGCCGGGAAGATCACGTAGTCCTTGAGGACCTGCTTGCCCATCTTGGTCAGCGCCTCGCCGCGCTTGCGCTCGAACTCGGCGCGCTCCGGGGTGCCCGGCTTGTACCGGCCCGCGGCCAGCTTGCCGAGCTCCATGTGCTGGATCGCGACGCCGTACTCGAACAGCAGCTGCAGCACCAGGTTGTAGACCGGATTGCCGAGGTTGAACGGCTTCCACCGCTGGTCGCGGGTGACGCGCAGCAGGCCGTAGCCGATGTCGTCGTCCATGCCGAGCACGTTGGTGTACTTGTGGTGCAGGTAGTTGTGCGTGTGCTTCCAGTGCTTGGCCGCGCCCGCGTTGTCCCACTCCCAAGTGCTGGAGTGGATCTCGGGATCGTTCATCCAGTCCCACTGCCCGTGCATGGCGTTGTGCCCGATCTCCATGTTCTCGATGATCTTGGCGGTGCCGAGCAGGGCGACGCCGGCCAGCCAGGCCGGCGGTAAGAAGCTGGCGAACAGCACGCCGCGGCCGCTGATCTCGAGGACGCGCTGCAGACGGATCACATTGCGGATGTACCTCGCGTCGCGCTCGCCGCGCGACTCCTCGATATCCCGCCGGATCGCGTCGAACTCCACGCCGAGTGCTTCCACGTCGGCCTCGGTGAGATGTGCGTATTCCTTGACATCCGAGATCGCCATGGGGGTTACACTACCGTAGGTTACGAGACCGTAGGTTGTGAGGAGCCGAACCTGTCTGTGGCAAATCCCGCATTGCGACAGCGAACATTCGATGCTATGTCAACGGAGCACGCGTGACGACGTAAAGCCTTCTCCCGCATAGCTTTTCGATATGACAGGGCGCACCGGTACCGGCTAATCCTGCTCCCTCGCGCGGTATCCCGCAACTCGAGGGAACAGGGGGCCTGACAGCGCCGAGCAGTGCCCGGCTCGTTCGCCGTAGCGCCTCAGCGTCGCCGACGCCCGCGCCGCAACGACGCCCGCTGCCGCACGGCCTTCCGGCGCAGCGAAGCCTGCTCCATGCGCGCCCGATCCTGCAGCGCGACGGTGGCCTCGCGCAGGGCCTCCTTCTCGTGCTCGGCCTTCTCGCGCAGCGCGCGCTTGGCCTCGCGCAGCATCTCCTTCTCCTGCCGCGCCTTCTCCTTGAGCACCACCTTGGCCTCGCGGATCGCCGAGCGCAGGCCGCGCCGCTGCCCGGTCTCCGGATCGACGCCGAGCCAGTGCGTGGTGTCCGCGCTCGGCAGCGACGGCATGGTGATGCCGGCGAACTTGCGCTCCGAGGAGGTCTCGGGGGCGTTGTCGGCGGTGGCCTTCAGGAAACGGTCCGGCAGGGCCAGCTTGTGAATCGTCCGGAAGGCCAGCAGGTACTGCTTGCCGAGCGAGCCGGTGGTGTAGGGCAGGTCGTACTTGTCGCACAGTTCGCGCACCCGCACCGCGACCTCGGAGTACCGATTGCTCGGCAGGTCGGGGAACAGGTGGTGCTCGATCTGGTAGCAGAGGTTGCCGCTCATGAACGCCATGGCGGGCCCGGCCTTGAAGTTGGCGCTGCCGAGCATCTGGCGCAGGTACCACTCGCCGCTGGTCTCGCCCTCGAGCTGCTCGATGGTGAACTTCTCCGCGCCGTCGGGGAAGTGGCCGCAGAAGATGACCGCGTAGGCCCACAGATTGCGCACCAGGTTGGCGGTGGCGTTCGCCTTGAGCGTCGACATGAACGCGGGCCCGGTGAGCGCCGGATAGAACAGGAAGTCCTTGGCCACCTGACGGGCGATCTTGCGGCCGAACTCGCGATTCGGCTCCGACATCAGCTCGCGCCGCGGCGTGCCGGACAGTTCCTTCTCGATGCTCCAGTCGTGGATCGCGATGCCCCACTCGAAGGTGGCGGCGAGCAGCAGGTTGGCCAGCGGCTGGATCAGGTGCAGGGGGCGCCAGGTCTCGTCGCGGGTCATCCGCAGGATGCCGAAGCCGAGGTCCTCGTCCTTGCCGAGCACGTTGGTATAGGTGTGGTGGGAGTAGTTGTGCGCGCGCCGCCACTGCGACGACGGACCCGTCTGATCCCACTCCCAGGTGCTGGAGTGGATCTCCGGATCGTTCATCCAATCCCATTGCCCGTGGCTGATGTTGTGCCCGAGCTCCATGTTCTCGACGATCTTGGCGACCGACAGCAACGCGGTGCCGCCGAGCCAGGCCCAGCGGTTGCGGCTACCGAACAGCACCGCTCGGCCTGCCACCTCGAGCACACGCTGCGCGGCGATGGTGCGCCGGATGTACTTCGCGTCACGCTCGCCGCGCGACAACTCCACCGAGCGCCGGATCGAATCGAGCTCCTGCCCCAGTGCTTCGATGTCTGCCGCGGTCAGGTGGGCAAACGCCTGTATATCGGTGATTGCCACCGGGTGTCCTTTCGCTGCTCAATTTTGACTCGAGGGTACCCAAACAACGACCCGGGCGTCGGCGCGCCGACGCCCGGCGCGCGCCTAGACGTCGAGCGTGCAGTCGCCCGCCGCGGCGGAGATGCAGGTCTGCACCTTGTCGCCCTCGCGTCGTTCGTCGCCGTTGCGTAGATCACGCGCGTGCCCCGAACTCAATGTCACGACACAGGTTTGACAGATCCCCATGCGGCAGCCGAACGGCATCTGCACGCCGGCGGACTCGCCCGCCTCGAGCAGGCTGGTCGAGCCGTCCACCTCGACGGTGCGACCCGTCTTGCCGAACGTCACCGTGCCGCCCTCGCCGATCGCCGAGCGCTCGATCTCGAACCGCTCCACGTGCAGCCGGTCCGCGACGCCCGCGTCGCGCCAGTGGTGCTCGATCTCGTCCAGCATCGCGGCCGGGCCGCAGGCCCAGGTCTGACGCTCGCGCCAGTCGGGGAACTTCTCGTCCAGCTCGGCGAACGCGAACTTGCCGTGCTCGCCGGTGAGGTGCAGGTGCCAGTCGAAGCTCGGGTGCCGATCGTGCAGGTCGCGCAGCTCGGCGCCGAACATGACGTCCTCGGCGGTGCGCGCCGAGTGCAGGTGCTGCACGTCGGTGACGATGTCGCGGCGGTCCATCGCGCGCAGCATCGCCAGCACCGGGGTGATGCCGCTGCCCGCGGTGAGGAACAACACCTTCTCCGGCGGCGGGTAGGGCAGCACGAACCCGCCCTGCGGCGCGGCGAGCCGCACCACGGTGCCGACCGGAACACCGCTGACGAGGTGGCTGGACAGGAAGCCCTCCGGCATCGCCTTCACCGCGATGGAGATGACGCGCTTGCCCCCGGCCTCCGGGTCCGACCAGTTCGGCGGGCAGGTCAGCGAGTACGAGCGCCAGTGCCAGCGTCCGTCGATCAGCACGCCGATGCCGATGTACTGGCCCGGCTCGTATGTGAAGTCGAAGCCCCAGCCCGGCTTGATCACCAGGGTGGCCGAGTCCGCGGTCTCCTTGCGCACGTCGACGATGCGCCCGCGCAGCTCGCGCGCCGACCACAGCGGGTTGGCCAGGTGCAGATAGTCGTCGGGCAGCAGCGGGGTGGTGACCCGTGCCACGGCCCCGCGCAGCACGTTCAGCCTGCCGCCGCGCTCGGCGACCGCAGCGGCCGGTGCCTCCAGCCACGCCCGCACACCCCGCACGGAGAATCCCCCAATTTTCGAGCTCATCGCTGCCGTTCGTCTTCCTGTTCGTCGAATGCGCTGCCCACGCCACAGCAAGGTTACGGCATCGTAGGTTAGCCGGGTTGCCGTGCGGCGTCCCCTCATCATCCCCGGCGGCGCGCCCGTGCGTCATCGCGCCGGGCGATCGGGGACCGTCAGAGCAGGTCGAGCAGGAACGGCAGTTCTTGCGCGGCGTACCAGGCCAGCTGATGATCCTCGGCGTCGCCGAGCACGAACTCCGCGTCGGTGTCGCCGAGATCGGCGGCGTCGACCACGTCGACGGCCTTGGCCACCTGGGGTTCGGCCTCGGCCAGGTCGACGTGCACGGCGCCGATCTGGTCGTAGGAGATCGGCGCGGCCAGCTTGACCACGGCGTCGTCGAGGTCGGGGCGCAGCTTGGCGCCGGTCACGTCCGCGGCGATCACCGCGCGCCGATAGACCGGCCTGCCGCTCGCGCCGGACTCGTCGTCGTCCTCGCGTTCGGCGGCGAGCAGGCGCAGCGAGGCGCGGGCGGCCTCGCCCATCGCCACCTCGGCGAGCTCCTCGTCGTCGCCGGAGGCGTACGCCTCGCGCAGCGCCGGGGTCACCGCGAACGCCGTCGCGCCGATCGGCGCCAGCTCCCGGTTCGTGACGAGCTCGCGCAGCATCGGCACCGTCGCCGGGATGTAGACCCGCATTTTCTCCTGATCAGACGCAGGCACCGAGCATCTCCTCCATGGAATCGCGCACCGACGCGGCCAGCACGCCGATGTCGGCCATCGCGTCGCGGTCGGCGTTGAGTCCGTAGAAAACGCGTCCGTCGTAGGACGTGATCCCGATGCTCGAGGCCTGATTGCGCAGCAGCGGCGACACCGGATACATCTCCAGCATCCGCGCGCCGCCGATGAACATCGGGGTCTGCGGACCCGGTGCGTTGGTGATCACCAGATTGAACGTGTGCTCTGCGAAGGTACTCGCCGCGCGCACGCTCATGGCATGCAGGCTCGCCGGAGCGAACCCGGCCAGGTGCACCAGCGTGCGGGCGCGCACGCCGCGGTGGTGCCTGCCATTGGCCTCGGTGGCGTGCGCGATGTGCGACAGGCGCATCACCGGGTTGGGCTCGCCGACCGGTAGATCGATCAGGAACGAGGAGACCTCGCTCGCCGGTTTCAGCCGATCCCCTTGCGCCCCTTCGATATACACCGACATCGGCACCACCGCGCGCAGCGTGGTCGACTCGGTGAGCGCCTCGCCCCGCGACAGCAGCCAGTCGCGCAGCGCGCCGGAGACCACCGCGAGGATGACGTCGTTGATGGAGCAGTCGAAGCGCTCGCGAATCCTGCGGTAGTCCTCCAGGTCGGTGCGCACCACGTCGAAGCGCCGGTTGCGCGAGGTGCGCGCGTTCAACGGACTGTCCGGCGCGCCGGTCGTCGCGGCGCGCACGGCGGAGACCACCGAGTCCACCGCGCGCCCGGCCGCGCCGATCACCGCGAACGCGTGCCCGCTCGCGTGCCTGGCCACCTCCAGCGCCTCGCGCGGCTGGGCGGCCAGATGCGTCAGCGCGCCGACGAGCAGCTCCACCTCGTTGGGTTCGCGCGGCGCGAACCAGGCATCGTCGGCGAGCTCGCGCGGCGACGGGCCGCTGTCGAGGATCACGTGCCCGATCTCCAGCGCGGTGTCCCCGTCGACCAGGGCCGAATGGGTTTTGGTGAAGATCGCGCAGCGGCCCTCGGACAGGCCCTCGATCAGATACATCTCCCACAGCGGCCTGGTCTGATCCAGCGGCCGGGAGGCCAGCCTGGCCACCAGTTCGTGCAGCTGCTCGTCGGTGCCCGGCGTCGGCAGGGCGGAGCGGCGGACGTGATAGGTGATGTCGAACTGGTTGTCCTCCACCCAGACCGGGCGTCCGAGGGCGAACGGGATCTCGCGCACCTTGCGGCGGTAGCGCGGCACCAGCGCGAGCCTGGCCTCGACCAGGTCGACCAGCCGGTCGTAGTCGAGCACCGGTTCGCCGGAAGGGCTGTCCGGCTCGATATTTCGGACGATCGCGAGGGAGCCGATGTGGATCGGGTTGGTGCTCGACTCGAGCCGGTAGAACGACGCGTCCTGCGGCGTCAGTCTCGTGATCACGCTGCCAGGTGCTCCTTCATCGATGCCGCCTCACGCCCATTGTGCTGTCGCCACAGCGATTCAGCCCCTCCGCTGTGGCTTATCCGGTGAAATCGGCGTTCCCCTTTACCCGCCCCGGCTTCCGTGGCAAGCTGTTCGACTCGAGCACGGGGGACTCGATTCGATCACAGGGGGACATCGGATGCACAGTCGACGGC
>NZ_BAGH01000321.1 GCF_000308715.1 Nocardia tenerifensis NBRC 101015 | reverse complement strand
CGCACGGCGTTGGTAGCCACGAGTTGGCTACCCGATAGCCAAATGGTATCTCTGCTGCGGGTGTGGTGGGGCGTACATGATTCGGTGGGCTTGACACCCCGTGAGCGGGTGCACAACCTTCGTGGTCGTATCACCACGATACCCGGCCGCGACGCGGTGCCGCCGATTCCGACAAACGCCGAGGTAGTGCTGGTCGACGACGTGCTGACCACCGGGGCGACGGCGCGCGAGTCGGTGCGCGCGCTCGCCCGGATCGGACTGCCTGCCCGTGCCGCGGTGGTCCTCTGTGCTGTTTGACTCCGGGAAATTTGCGTGAACACTGGCGTACTCCCCGATGTCGTACTAGCGTCGCGATCACACACCCGAACCGGGAGTTTGGAGGTGAAGCCTCGGACATCATGTGCCGAGAGATCGTCGATCGGCACAGCTCATCCCGCCGCACGCTCGTTGTCTGTGCGGCCATATTCGGGAGGTACGCGTGACGACTTCTTCACGACCTTCAGTGCAAGACGCCGATCCTTCGGTGCTGGACGACGGCACCATGGACGCGACCGGAGAGTCTGTAGCGGACCGAACCAGGACGCCCCGCGCGGACGTCGTGGTCAAGGGGCGCAACGTGGAGGTTCCGGATCACTTTCGAATCTATGTCGCGGAGAAACTCTCCCGACTCGAACGTTTCGACCCATCCATTTTCATCTTCGACGTCGAGCTGTTCCATGAACGAAATCGGCGGCAGCGCAAGAGTTGTCAGCGCGTCGAGATCACCGCGCGCGGCAAGGGCCCGATCGTCCGGGCCGAGGCCTGCGCCGACAGTTTCTACGCCGCGCTCGAGTCGGTGACGGCGAAGCTGGAGAGCCGCCTGCGCCGCACCAAGGATCGCCGCAAGGTGCACTACGGGGACAAGACCCCCGTGTCCGTCGCCCAGGCGACCGCCGACCTGGTGGACGACTCCCTGTTCGCCCGCTCCAACGGCTCCTCCGCCGCGCACGACCACCCCGACGGCGACTCCCGCCGCACCGACACGACCACGGAGAACGCGGATTACGCGGCCGGACCCGGCCATATCGTGCGCACCAAGGTGCACACCGCGACCCCGATGTCCGTCGACGACGCCCTCTACCAGATGGAACTCGTCGGCCACGACTTCTTCCTCTTCCAAGACCGCGAGACCGACCGACCGTCGGTGGTCTACCGCCGGCACGCCTTCGACTACGGCCTCATCCGGCTCGCCTAGCTCGTCTGGTATCAGCCAGGGGCCACACCCCCTCCGCCGCTCCGGGCCCTCAGCCCTCGAGCTGGGGGTCCGGAGAACCCGGATCGAAGAGTTCACCCTCCGTCAGGCACGGTTACACCCCGATCGAAGCCAGACCCGTTGTGAGCGTGCGAGTTTCAGAGTCACCCCAGACTCCGCGAACACGATAGCCCGCGCCGCAGACCCTGCGGCGCGGGTCCGGTGCGGAAGTCGCCTTCGACGGCGATATCCGCGGACTCGAAGTCCAGACCCAATTCTGCTGCGGCGGAAAGGGTTTCGGAGATCGTAGCCGCGCTTCGGTCGTCATGCCTGCGCCTCGGCGGCGATGCTCGCCGACCCGGTGCGGGTCAGCGGCGGCGGTTCCCTGCACGTGTCGCGGGCCGTGGGTCGGTAGCGAAGGTTGCGAGCCATATGGTGCTGGCTGCGAATTAGATTGCGGCGCAAGGTCCCTCGTAGAGAGCTCCCTGTTTCAGCGGAGGTAATCGCAGACCGGGTGACGACGGTCGCGGAACAGCGTAGTCGTCGGTTCAGTAACGGCTGTCCATGTGTTCAGCGACAGCGGTCGCCGGTTCAGCGCTGGCGCAGCGGCGAGGGCCGCCGGTTCGGCGGCAGCTGTCGCGTGGTCGGTGACGGCGGCGCAGGCTCAGCTGGATTCGAGCCGCTTCCCAAGGACCGCGCTCTTCGCAGGCCCTCGAGTAGTGCGATTCCTCGGAATCAGTGCGGATTCTGCCGGGTCGGGCGGGTCCGGATCCGCCCCACTGCGGGCGGTGACGTGCGTGAGGCTGCCGCCGACGCCGCAGCCATCCTCGGGTTCAGCGGCGCGAGTCGCGGGTTCGGCGGGGACGCGGGTCCAGTCGCGGTAGCTGCGAATTCGGAAGCGGCGGTCGGCGTTTCGGTGGAGATGGTTGTCGGCTTCAGCGGCGTGGGTCGCGCGGTTCGGTTACGGCAGTCGAGGCTCAGCCGCAGCGTTCCCCGGGTTCGCGGCGCGGGTTCGATGGCGGTGGTCGGCGGGCCGGCGGAGATAGGGACGTGGACTCGGTACGGGGTCGCGGGGTCGGAGGCGGGCGGAGTTCGGCGGTGGCGGCTGCGAGTCACCGGTGGCACATACAGCGGCGGCGGTAGTCGCGGCCTCAGTGCCGGGAACTGCGGATGCGGTCGGGGTTTCGGCG